>JAJZSQ010000092.1 GCA_021849615.1 Pseudomonadota bacterium | reverse complement strand
CCTGTCGTGGAACCGCGACGTTCGCCGGCGCCTCGAGGCGCTCGCGCTGTGAAACACGACGCGTGGTGATAATATCCACTGTCCGTATCGCTTTAGCCTGCCGCGGAGGCAGGCGCTTGCATCACTCCCCGTAGGGTCGCTTCGGCGAGCCCTCAAACGCCCAAAAATTACAATCTGTGAGAATAAGGAGAACCCGATGGCCAAAGGCCAGTCGCTCCAAGATCCCTTTCTGAACGCGCTGCGCAAGGAACGGGTGCCCGTGTCGATCTATCTGGTGAACGGCATCAAGCTGCAGGGCCAGATCGACTCGTTCGACCAGTTCGTCGTGCTGCTGAAGAACAGCGTCAGCCAGATGGTCTACAAGCACGCCATCTCCACGGTGGTTCCGGCGCGCAACGTGCGCCTGTCCTCCGACGAAGAGGGTGTGGCGGAAATCGCCGCCGAGTGAGCTGCGCAGGCGCGCGCACAGGTCGGGAACTGAATCGTGTTCGAACGCCCGCGTTCCGGTGAACGCGCGCTGCTGGTGCGCGTCGGTTTCGGCGGACCGGTCGATCCGGAGGATCTGGCAGAGTTTCGCCAGCTCGCCCGATCGGCCGGCGCCGAGCCGGTGGGCACGGTGACCGGGCGGCGCGAGCGGCCCGATCCGCGTTTCTTCGTCGGCAGCGGCAAGGCCGAGGAGCTGCGCCAGGCGGCCGAGGCCGCAGACGCGGAGGTGATCCTCATCGATCACGCCCTCTCCCCGAGCCAGGAGCGCAACCTGGAGAAGCTCACCGGGCGGCGCGTGCTCGACCGCAATGGGCTGATCCTCGACATCTTCGCGCAGCGGGCGCGCAGCTTCGAGGGCAAGCTCGAGGTCGAGCTCGCCCAGCTGCGTCACATCGCCACGCGCCTGGTGCGCGGCTGGACCCACCTGGAGCGTCAGAAGGGTGGCATCGGCATGCGCGGCCCGGGCGAGACGCAGCTCGAGACCGATCGGCGGCTCATCGCCCAGCGCGTGCGGTTGCTGACCCGCCGGCTGGAGAAGATCCGCCAGCAGCGCGAGACCGGCCGGCAGGTGCGCGCCGAGATTCCGGTGCCGTCGCTGGCGCTGGTCGGATACACGAATGCGGGCAAATCGACGCTGTTTCGTGCACTGACGGGCACCGAAGCGTACATCGCCGATCAGCTGTTCGCGACGCTCGACCCGACGGTGCGCCGCATTGCGCTGCCGGGCGGCACGCAGGTGGTTGTGGCCGATACGGTCGGGTTCATCCGGGAGCTGCCGCACGAGCTGGTCGCGGCCTTCCAGTCGACCCTGACCGAGGCTCGCGAGGCGACGCTGCTGCTGCACGTGGTCGACGCGAGCGACCCGCGCCGCGACGAGCACATCGCGCAGGTCAATGACGTGCTCACCCAGATCGGCGCGCAGGACATCCCGCAGGTGCTGCTCTACAACAAAATCGATCGCCTGGGCCGTGCGGCGGGCGTCGAGCGCGATGCGCAGGGCGAGGCGAGTGCGGTGTGGATCTCCGCGGTGTCGCGCGAGGGCCTCGAGCTGCTCATGAGCGTGCTCGCCGAGCGGCTCTCGCGCCGCACGCGCGCTGCGCGCGTGCGGCTGCCGCCGGGGGCCGGTGCGCTGCGTTCGCGCCTGTACGCCGCCAAGGTGGTGCGCGCCGAGCACGCCGCCGAGGACGGCTCGATCGAGCTGGCCGTGCAGCTGCCCGAGGCCGAAGTGCAGGCGCTGGCCTGCACTCCCGGCGTCGAGATTCTCGAGACACAACATCCGGATTCCTGATTGAGGAGCGCAACTGAAGTGGGCAGATTCGTTGTCGTGATCGGCACGCAGTGGGGCGATGAGGGCAAGGGCAAGGTCGTCGACCTGCTCACCGAGCGCGCCGCTGCGGTGGTGCGCTTCCAGGGCGGGCACAACGCCGGCCACACGCTGGTCATCGGCGGGAAGAAGACCATCCTCTCGCTGATCCCCTCCGGAATCCTGCGCGAACAGGTGCGCTGCTTCATCGGCAACGGCGTGGTGCTCTCCCTCGAGGCGCTGCTGAAGGAGAGCCGCACGCTGATCGAACAGGGCGTGCCGGTGTTCGAGCGGCTTAAGATCTCCCCGCTCTGTCCGCTGATCCTGCCCTCGCACATCCTGCTCGACCAGGCGCGCGAGCGGGCCCGGGGCGCTAATGCCATCGGCACGACCGGCCGCGGCATCGGACCTGCGTACGAGGACAAGGTCGCGCGCCGCGCGGTGCGCGTGGCGGACCTGTTCCAGCGCGAGCGCTTCGCCGCCAAGCTCGGCGAGGTGCTCGACTTCCACAATTTCGTGCTGCAGCATTATTTCCGTCAGAACCCGGTCGATTTCCAGAAGACGCTCGATGAGCAGCTCGCCTACGCCGAGACGATCGCGCCGCTCGTGACGGACGTGACGCTCGATCTGGACCGGCTGCGGCGCGAGGGTGCCAACGCGCTGTTCGAAGGCGCGCAGGGCGCGATGCTCGATGTCGATCTGGGCACGTATCCCTACGTCACCTCCTCGAATACCACGGCGGGCTTCGCCGGCACCGGCTCCGGACTCGGGCCGCGTTCGTTCGACTACGTGCTCGGCATCGTCAAGGCATACACGACGCGCGTCGGAGCAGGTCCCTTTCCGACCGAGCTGTTCGACGATTCCGGCGAACATCTCTCGCGGGTCGGCCACGAGTTTGGCTCGGTCACCGGACGGCGGCGCCGCTGCGGCTGGTTCGATTCCGTGGCGCTGCGCCGCGCGATCGTGCACTCGAGCGTCTCAGGCCTGTGCATCACCAAGCTCGACGTGCTCGACGGACTGGAACTGATCCGGGTGTGTGTCGGGTACCGCATCGGCGGTGAGATCGTGCGCGAGCCGCCGCTCAGCCTCGAGGGCTACACGGAGCTCGAACCGGTGTACGAGGAGATGCCGGGGTGGCGCGAGTCGACGGTGGGGGTGACCGATTACGCGGCGCTGCCGGCCAATGCGCGCAAGTACCTCGAGCGCCTCGAGAGTCTCGTCGGCGTGCCCATCGATGTCATCTCGACGGGACCGGACCGCGACCAGACGATCGTGCTGCGCCACCCGTTCGGCTGAATCTCAAGCGCGCCAGGACGAGCAGCCCGAGCAGCACCGCGGTCGCCGCGGTGGCCTCCGGCGCATAGGCCTCGAGTGCCGCGCGGAGCGCGCCGAGGTGCGTTCCGAAGCCGTACCCGATGAGCAGGAACTCACCGATCCCGAGCAGCACGCCCGGGGTGTTGAAAGTGAGGAACGTGCGGTAATCGAGTCCGAACGCGCCGGCCAGCGCCGGCGTGACCCAGGAGAGCGGGCCGGCGAGGCGGGCCCAGAACACCGCACGGGCGCCGCGACGGCGGAAGAACTCGCAGCCGCGCGTTCGGATCTGCAGCAGCGCGCCGGCGGCGGGCCGCGCCAGGAGCCTCGCGCCGCAGCGCCGTCCCAGCCAGTAGCTCGAGTGGTCCCCGAGCAGTCCGCCGGCCCACAGGCTTGTGGCGACCGCGCCCAGGTCGAGCACGCCGGCGCCGGCGAGCATCGCACCGCCGAGCAGAAACGCCTCGCCCGGTACGACCAGCGAGAACGGTAGCACCGTCTCGAAGTAGGCCCCGAGGAACAGCGCCGGGTACGCCCACGGCCGGTGCGCGACCAGAAAGGCGAGCAGTGAGCGCAGCGCGCCGGGGTCAGCGGACGACATCGTAGGCGCGGTGGATCTTGCAGCGCAGCGGCAGGAGCGCCTCGAACAGCCAGCGCATCCCCTGACGCAGGTACCCGCGCGCGGCGAAGCGGCGGGTCGAGGTGCTCACCTGGTCGGTGGGCACGAAGAAGAAACGCCCGTAACGACGGCACTCGTGGATGAAGGCCAGATCCTCGGCGAAGTTCAGCTCCTCGTGAAATCCGACTCCGCGGGCGATCGAGGTGCGGGCAATCTGGATGGAGTAGGAGCTGCGCGTCACGCGGTGAATCAGGTCGTAGAGCGCGAACCAGGCGCGTGCGTAGAGTGGTGCACCGGGGTGGGGGCGCACGGCCGTGGTGCCGACGCCGAGGCCGCCTTCGCTGCGGCGGTTCAGCCACGTGTTCAGCTCGTGCAGGAAGTGCCGCCCGAGCCGGGTATCGGCATCGCAGAACACGGTCCATTGCGACTCGGGCGAGAGCGCCCGCAACCCGGCGTTCTTGGCGAAGGAGACGCCCCGCTCGCTGCGCAGCACGCGGATGCGGCCGGCCGAGGACGGCTCGGCGGCGAGTCCGAGGGCGATCTGAGCGGTGGCATCCGTCGAGCCGTTCTCGACCACGATGATCTCCATGCGCGCTGTCGGATAGCGCTGCGAGAGCAGTGCGCGTAGCGTCGCGGCGAGTTCCTTCTCCTCGTTGTGCGCCGGCACGATCACGGAGATGAAGTTCTTGTGCACGAACGGCTCGATGCCCTCGCACAGGCGCCGAAGCGAGTCCGCGGTGCGCCACGGCGGCTCGAACGGTGCGGTGCGCGCACACTCGTGCAGGGCGAGGCGCAGATCCGGGGCCTCCTGTGTGCGGCTGACGAAGTAGCCGCGACTGGCGAGGTGGTAGGCGAGGTACTCCTGTTCGGTCTGATTCGGCGTCGGGATGAGCACCGCGCGCTTGCCGTGCTCGATGAGGTCCATGATCGTGGTGTAGCCGGCTCGGGTGATCACGCAGCGGGCTCGGCTGAACAGCTCCTCGCGCAGTGTGCCGCTCGCAACCGCATGGATCGTCAGGTCCTCCCGCTGCAGTGCGGCGTATTGCGCGGCGTCGGCGGCGGCGTTGCCCAGGATGAACACTTTTCGTCCGGGCAGTGCGGCCGCCTCGCTGAGCAGCGAGCGGATGAAGGCGTCCTTGTGCTCGAGCAGGTAGCCACTGATCACGAACAGGTAGTCGATGTCGGCGACGGCCTCGCGCTGCGGATAGGAGGAGAGCACGCCGACGAACGCGTGCCGGCAGCGGTACAGATTGTGCGAGTGAGCCAGATTGCCGGCCAGGTTCGCATTCGGATAGGGAAAGTCCGGGATGAACACGCCATCGAACCGGCGCAGCGCCGCAACGTTGATGTGGCTGGTGAGCCAGGAGGCCTCGCGCAGGCCGCGCGGGGGCAGGAACGCGATCTGGTGGGTCAGAATGAACGAGGGCGTCGAGCGGCTGTGAAACCCGTAGCGGCCATCGCTGAAGATCAGGTCGTATTCAGGGGCAAGCGCATGCACGGTGCGCTGTTCGCGGCGAATCATCCGCCAGGTCTTCACCAGGTCGAGCGTCAGGTAGGCGTACAGCCGCCAGCCGCTGCCGCGCTCGAGCGGCGGGTAATCGGCCATCTCGTGCAACTGCACGGCCGCCTCGTCCTCGAGCTCCAGGCGCAGGAAGGCGAGTGCGTTGCCGGCGCTCACGACCGTGACGGCGTAACCGCGCCGCAGATACTCGCGGATCACGACCAGCGTGCGGGTCGCATGTCCCAGTCCGAGCGAACTGACCGCGAACAGAGCGCGCCGCGCACTGTCCGCAGCATGAGGGTTGCTTTGCACCGTTCGGCCGGGCCTCCGCGTGAGGCTGCAGATGAGGTGGAATCAGACGCTTCACTGCCGCTGCGGCACGGCGGGCGCCGCACCGCGCGGCGGAGCGAAAGATGCCCGTCACGTGACTGCCTGCGCCGCGATCTGCACGGCGGGCGCAGTCTAACGAGCCGATGTTGCAGGTCGATGACTCGTGCGTCTCACGCGCCGGTGAGGCGTGCGATGCGCGCAAGTGGCGGTGGGTGTGAGTCGTGAAACCCGCTGTAGAGCGGGTCGGGCGTGAGCGTGCTCGCATTGTTGCCGTAGAGTTTCACGAGCGCGGCGGCGAGTTCACGCGCATCGGCATGTGCGGCGGCGAAGCGGTCGGCGGCGTATTCGTGACAGCGCGACCACAGTGCATTGACCGGAGTGGTGAAATACAGCAGTGCAGGCGCCGCGAATGCGAACAGCAGCAGCGCCGCATGTGCCGAGGGGTGCGCTACGCCGAGGCCGTGGTAGAACGCCGGCTGGCGCGCGAGCCAACCGAGGAGGGCGAACGCGGCGAACATCACGGCGATCGAGGCGACGAGCCGCACGCGCACGTGGTGCAGGCGGAAGTGACCGAGCTCGTGGGCGAGCACCGCCTCGATCTGCCCCGGCGCGAGCTGCTCGAGCAGCGTGTCGAAGAAGACGATGCGTTTGTGACGCCCGAAACCGGTGAAGTAGGCGTTGCCATGGGCCGAGCGGCGCGAGCCGTCGACCACGAACACGCCGCTCGAGGTGAAGCCGCAGCGCTCGAGCAGCGCCTCGATGCGCTCCTTCAGCGCCGCATCGGCGAGCGGCGAGAAGCGGTTGAATATCGGCGCGATCAGGACCGGCCACGCCCAGGTGAGCAGCAGCGTCAGCGCCACCCAGCCGGCAAACCCCCACAGCCACCAGGCGGTTCCGGCGTGCACCATCAGCCACAGCGCCGCGAGCACCACCGGTACCCCGAGCAGCAGCGCGAGCGCGATGCCCTTGAGGAGATCGAGCAGGAACAGCCGCACCGTGGTGCGGTTGAAGCCGAACCGCGCCTCGAGCACGAATGTGCGCCAGAGCGACAGCGGCAGATTGACGAGCATCAGCAGCGCGGCGACCGAGCCGATGACGGCCGTGCCGCGCCACAGTTCGGACCCGCCGACGCGCAGCCACAGTGCATCGAGCGCGGCAATGCCACCGCCGACCGTCAGAGCGAGCGTCACGAGCGCATCGAGCAGCGTGCCGATGCGTGCCAGGCGGACCTTGGCAACGGTGTAATCGGCCGCCTTGCGGTGCGCCTCAGGGGACACCTGGGCGAGGAACGCCTCCGGCACCCGGTCACGGTGCGCGCGTGCCGCAGCGCCTTGCCGGGTGGCGAGCCACAGCTCGAGCGCGGTACCGGCCGCGACGATGAGGATGAACAGCAGCGTGAGCCCATGCATGGGCCCCATTATCGCAGAATGCGCCGCTCAGCCGGCCGCGCCGTACTGCACCGGCGCGAGTGCAGCTTCCTCCTCGGGGGTGTACAGGCGGGAACGGGTGATGAAGCGCATCCCGAGCGGCCCCTCCAGGGAGAACATCCCGCCACGCCCGGGCACGACATCGATGATCAGGTGCGTGTGCTGCCAGTACTCGAACTGCGCCGCACCCATGTAGAACGGCTGTCCGCCGATGTCGCCGAGATAGACGTCCTGCTCACCGACCATGAGGTCGCCGCGCGAGAGGCACATCGGCGCGCTGCCGTCGCAGCAGCCGCCGGACTGGTGGAACATGAGCGGACCGTGCTGCGCCACGAGCTGCCCGATCAGCTCGAGTGCAGCTACGGTGGCGCTGACACGGCCCGCGTTCATGGTGCGCCTTCAGAAGAACCCGAGCGCCTTCGGGGAGTAGCTCACCAGCAGGTTCTTCGTCTGCTGATAGTGATCGAGCATCATCTTGTGCGTCTCGCGGCCGATGCCCGAGTGCTTGTAGCCGCCGAAGGCCGCATGCGCCGGATAGGCGTGGTAGCAGTTGGTCCAGACCCGACCGGCCTGGATGGCACGTCCCATGCGATAGCAGATGTTGGCCTCACGTGACCAGACCCCGGCCCCGAGTCCGTACAGCGTGTCGTTGGCGATCTGGATCGCCTCGTCCATGTCCCTGAACGTCGTGACCGACACGACCGGGCCGAAGATCTCCTCCTGGAAGATCCGCATGCGGTTGTGGCCCTTGAATACCGTCGGTTTGATGTAGTAGCCGTCCTTCAAATCACCGCCGAGCACGTTGCGCTCGCCGCCGGCGAGGCACTCGGCACCTTCCTTTTTGCCCAGATCGAGGTAGGTGAGGATTTTCTCGAGTTGCTCCTGTGAGGCCTGAGCGCCGATCATGGTGGCCGGATCGAGCGGATCGCCCTGTTTGATCTGTCCGACCCGCTTCAGGGCCCGTTCCATGAAGCGTGCGTAGAGCGACTCCTGGATCAGTGCGCGTGACGGGCAGGTGCACACCTCGCCCTGGTTCAGCGCGAACATCACGAAGCCCTCGATCGCCTTGTCGAAGAAGTCATCGTCCTGCCGGCCGATGTCCTCGAAGAACACGTTCGGGGACTTGCCGCCGAGCTCCAGTGTCACCGGGATGAGGTTCTGCGCGGCGTATTGCATGATCAGCCGCCCCGTGGTGGTCTCGCCGGTGAAGGCGACCTTGGCGATGCGTGGACTGGAGGCGAGTGGCTTGCCGGCTTCCACGCCGAAGCCGTTGACCACGTTGAGGACCCCGGGCGGCAGCAGGTCGCCGACGACCTCGAGCAGCAGCAGAATCGACAGCGGCGTCTGCTCGGCCGGCTTCAGCACGACGCAGTTGCCGGCGGCGAGCGCCGGGGCAAGTTTCCAGATCGCCATCAGCAGCGGGAAGTTCCACGGGATGATCTGCCCCACGACTCCGAGCGGCTCATGGTAGTGGTAGGCGACCGTGTCTTCGTCGATCTGACTGATGGCGCCTTCCTGCGCGCGAATGCAGCCGGCGAAATAGCGCAGATGATCGATGGCGAGCGGCAGGTCCGCCGCCAGGGTCTCGCGGATCGGCTTGCCGTTGTCCCACGTCTCGATGGTGGCCAGGTACTCGAGTTTCGCTTCCATGCGATCGGCCATGCGGTTCAACACCAGAGCGCGCTCGGCCGGCGAGGCGCGGCCCCAGGCCGTCTTGGCGCCGTGGGCCGCATCGAGCGCCAGCTCGATATCTTCGGCGCTCGAACGCGGGATCTCGCACAGCGCGCCACCGGTCACCGGAGTGAGGTTCGTGAAGTACTGGCCCTTGACCGGTGCGACCCACTTCCCGCCGATGTAATTCTCATACCGGGACTTGAGCTGGATCTTGACGCGTCCGTGGGTGCTGGGTTGGATGGACATGAACAGTGCCTCGCAGTGGATTCGACGTAACAGCACTCGTTGCAAGCCTCATGCCACGGCGAAGGTCATAGAGAAAACAGGCTTCTCGGACCTGGCCGGCGTTCCTGCTGTTGCGTTTCGGAGCAACTCGGTGTGGCGCAACGGAACACTTGCGACGAGGCGTGTGGCGCCATGCGTTCGACGCAAACGCACCGCCACGGGCGCAGCTGTGTGAGAAATCGGCCCCGTCGGGAGCGCTGGTGACGGATCCGTGCAGGCAGTCGGTGCATGGTCCGGGCATAGGACTGCCGAGCGATCCTCGGTTCGGCGCCGCGTCAAGGCAGAGGTGTCCCGCGCCATGGGCGGTATCGCTGCGCATCATTCCAGTCGCCGCTCGAGTGTTGCATTTCTCCACAGCGAAACATCCGGGGTGTTGCAAAAGGAAACTCCGCTTCCTGCGCGCGATTGCGCCGGCCGCGCTGTTTGTCCGCGGTTCACCGCTTCTCGATGCATGGCATGGGTCTTGCAGCGCGGTCCGGCAGGCGGATCGGCACTCGCGAGGCGATCGCGCTCAAGGTCGTTCAATCCCAGGGGGAATTATCCATATGACGATCATTCATGTCTTACCACGCAGCGCCCGGGTCATGCTCGCCGCGAGCCTGCTCGTCGCGTCAGGGTCGTGCGGCATGGCGCTCGCCGCGGGCTATCCGCAGGTCACTGGCGCGCGCCTCGCGGCCGCTGCAAGCGACAATGGCTGGCTGATGTTCCGGCGGGACTACGCCGGCAACAGCTTCGCGCCGTTCACCCAGATCAACGCCCACAACGTGCAGAACCTGCACGAGGTCTGGAGCTACCGCAGCACATTGAAGCAGGGGTACGAGGCGACGCCGATCGTCAACGGCCGGTACCTGTTCATCACCACGCCGAAGGATCATCTGATTGCGCTCGATGCGGTCACCGGCAAGGTGCTGTGGAAATACGTGAAGCCCATGCAGGGCGTGGGCTTCAAGACGGTCTGTTGCGACGTGGTCAACCGCGGCGTCGCGCTGTACGGCGATGACGTCTACATGGCCACACTCGACAATTACGTCGTCGCCCTCAATGCCACGACCGGCAAAGTGGTCTGGGAGCGGCAGCTGAAGCCGGCGGATGTCGGGTACGCGATGACGCTTGCGCCGATGGTGCTCAAGGGCATGGTGATCGTCGGGGAGTCTGGCGGCGAGTACGGCGCCCGGGACTTCATCCAGGCGCTGAACGCCAAGACTGGTGCGCTGCTGTGGCGCCGCTGGTCGACACCCGCGCCGGGGCATCCTGGCGGCAATACCTGGCCGAAAGGCATGTACGCACACGGTGGCGGGTCGGCGTGGATCACCGGCACGTACGATCCGGCGACGGACACGCTGTTCTGGGGCGTGGGCAATCCTGCGCCCTGGCTCGCGAAATTGCGTCCCGGATTGAATCTGTTCACTGACTCGTTGCTCGCGCTGCATCCGCGCACCGGAAAGATCAAGTGGTATTACCAATACACCCCGCATGACTCCTGGGATTATGACGGGGTGAACACGCCTGTGATCACGACGCTGCGCTATCACGGCAGGCAATACCGCGCGATTGTCCATGCCGATCGCAATGGCTGGTTCTATGCCATCAACCGTGTGAACGGCAAGCTGATCTATGCCCGGCCGTTTACCCGCGCGACCTCGGTCGCCGGCTTCAAGAACGGTCTGCCCTACACGAACAACGCTCTGCGCCCGGCGATGAACAAGCAGGTGTTCACGTGTCCGAGTTTCCTCGGCGGTAAGAATTGGTGGCCGATCTCGGTCGATCCGATGACCCACATGGCCTATGTGCCGACGATTCACACCTGTATGACCATGAAGGGCGTGCCCACGTTCTACCATCCCGGGTTGCCCTACCTCGGGGAGAGCTTCGAGGTGGTGCATGATCCGGCCGATCATCACTGGGGTGCGTTGCAGGCGATCAACCTGGATACCGGGCGCGCGGCCTGGAATCACGAGAGCGACCTGCCGTGGGATGCCGGGGCGATGAGCACCGCAGGGGGCGTGGTGTTCAGCGGTTCGGCGCGTGGCCACCTGTATGCGTTCGATGCACGCACCGGCCAGGTGTTGTGGCGTAGCCCGCAGCTGTCCTCGGGCATCATCGCCCCGCCCTCGACGTACGTGGTGGATGGCAAGCAGTACGTCGCGATTCTCGCCGGCTGGGGCGGCGGCACGCCCATCTGGGGCGGCAAGATGGTCCCGGCGGTGAAGCAGATTCCACGCGGCGGGCATCTGTATGTCTTTGCCCTGCGGTAACCGCGGCGCTCGGGTGGGTGGACGCTTCGCCGTACTGCTGG
>JAJZSQ010000091.1 GCA_021849615.1 Pseudomonadota bacterium | reverse complement strand
GTGCGCGCTGCCCTGACGGATCTACGTGCTTTCCGGAGGGATGCGGTCTGCGAGTCGCCGCAGGCGCGGCAACAGCGCGGGCAAGTCCTGGGTAATGATGCTCCAGAGCGTGTCGCCATCGATGCCGAGGTAGCCGTGGATCAGGCGATTACGCGTGGCGATGATCATCCGCGACGGGATCTCCTCGTGCGCGCGCCGGAGCTGGTCCGGAATGTGTGTGGCTGTTTCGCCGAGCAATTCCAGATTGCGTACGGTTGCATCGTAGGTCAAGCCGCTGTCGAGAAATTAGGACTGGGTGAGCTGAGCCGTATAGCTCAGCGCTCTTTCCCCGAAGCGAAGCATGTCCAGGACGTAAAACCGCCATTCGCGCGCAGCCTCACACATGAAGGGCTTCGCGTTCGATGAATGGGCGCAACTCGTCTCTGAGCGCCTTGTGGGTGACCAGATCAACAGGTCGACCGAGCCGATCCTCGAGATAGAACTGGACCCCAAAATACCGATCAGAGGTCGCGGGTCCATCAAAGGTCACCAGCAGGTCAACGTCGCTATCGGGTCTGGCGGCATCGCGAGCGGCTGAGCCAAAGAGTGCAAGGTCAACGACGCCGTAGCGCTCACGCAGAAGCACCTTGCTGTCGGCGAGGACATTGAGAATTTGTGCGCGATTCATGCAGGTCTTTGGTTTATGCGCGAGGGCCGGATTTCAGACCACCCCGCGGAGGCTATCGCCCGCGGTGGCGGTCGACCTCATGACTGCAGTGCCGTGGCTGGAACGGTCGCGGCCTGGCCCGGAGATCGCATCGACGCCTCAGCAGGGTACGCCGCGTAAAAGCGCTGACGCAAGTCCGAGTTCCTGGGCGATCCGCCAAGCCTTCGGCGGTCGCACTCCCCATCATCGAGATCCAGTCCGGATCCTATCTCGGCGAGGACGACATCGTGCGTCTCGAGGATCAGTACGGCCGAGAGCGCACGACGAGCTGACCGTGGTGCAGCCGGCTTGCTCCGCGGGCGTTCGCTCGAGCGCCCGGTGCGGTCTCTTGACTTGGCGGACCACGCCTCGGGTCACCGCGAGTGGGCTTCTTGTGGGAGCTCAATCTGTGGCGCGCGATTCATCAATCGTTTCACGATGGGTATAATATTCTATAAAAATCAATTATTTAATCAGTAGAAATCGTTTCATCATGACGGCTACCGAAGACCTGATTCGGGTCCTTCGAGCGTGACCGCATCTGCCCGCGGCGGAGTTGCTGGCCGCTCTGGACGTGAGCCGCCCGCCTGCGCCTGCGCGGACGCGCGGATCCTCTGGCGGAAATTCAGATCGACGAGCGAACCGGCGAGGTCCGGCTACGGTTTGGCCGTTTGCGGCAGGCAGACGACCCCGATCGTGAGTCCCAACGGCCGCTTGGGGTTTGCGCGTGATGAGCCTCAGGGTCTTGATCACTTCGCAGGATGCGCAGGCGCGCCTTTGGAATGGCGGCGAGGCGCTCACGCTCAGACTCGGCAACATCATGCCCGGGGCGTGCGGGTGGCGCTACCGCCGGCCGAAGCGCTCGGGCGTGCCGCGCCGCCGATCAGGGGGTGGTGCGCACCTCGAGCCTTTCGGCCAACCACAGCTTGATGAGCGACTGGCGGGCCACACCGAGCCGACGCGCCTGCCGATCAATCGATTGAACCATCCATAGCGGAAAATCGACGTTGACGCGCTTGATGTCCATGCCGGGTCTGTGGGCGCGTTGCAGGTCAAGATGTTCGAGGACGCTCTCTCCAGCGTCGAATGTCTGATCAAACCGCTTCGCTTTCATAAACCTTCACCTCTTCAGCGCGAGCGCGCCGCACCGAGATCAGTCGGATTCGCTCGCTTCGGCGCGTGAAAATCGCGGACCAGTGGTGCCCCGCCCATTGTGCGATCGCCCGCGATTTCGGCTCGTCCATCGCCCGGGCAGGAATTTTGATCAGGGCAGGGTCCTGCCAGAGCGCTTGCGTCTCATCGAAGTCGATGCCGTGCTTGGCCTTGTTGGCCTCGCTTTTCTGCCGGTCGTATTCGAAGTCCATCGCGTCGGATGGTCTGGTATAAAAACTGTATATATTTTTCACTATTTCATTGACGGAGTACGTTTCCCGGCCGCTTTTTGCGGCTCCTCTGCATCATGGCCGAATCGCTCGATCTGTACATCAACGCCCGGCGCCATTTCGCGGTGCAGCCTGTGGATTCGCCCGATGCACCGGGATTGCCGGCTGCGGCCATTGCGCGGATCGAACGGGCCTTCGCGCGCGGTCAGGGCGCAGGGCTCGTGCACCTTGCGACCACCGAAGCGACGACGGCGCTGCCGCCGGGGCTCGCCTTCGGGCGCGAGTTTGCCCAGCGCTACCTGACCCGGCTGTGTCATCTGGGCGATGCCGAGCCCGATGCCCCGGGCGTCCTGGTGGCGCTGCCGAGCGCCGAGGAGCTCGAGGCACTCAGGCTCGCCGCACCGCCGGTCCGCGGCCTGGAGTATCTCGATGCGGGCTTGCTCAGCATGGCCTGGCGCGACATCGAGGACGCGCTGCGCGAGGCGGCCGCCGCCGGCGAGGAGAGCCTGCGCGCCTATCTGCACCGGCGCAATCCGCTCTGGCGGCTGGTCGGGCGAATTACCTTTCACCTCGCCGAGAACCCGCGTGACGAGGCGTTTCCATTTGCGTTCCTGGTCACGTATGCCGAGGGTGTCTCGGCGCAGGGCGCGGCGCGCCATGTGCCGCTCGGGCGGGCGCTGAAGGAATATACCGGCCCGGCGAACCGCGCTCATCTGGCGAACCTGCTGAAGCCGATCCGCGAGGCCGCCGAGCGGCTCGAGTGGGTGCGCGAGCTCATCGACAGCGGTGAGATCTACCAGCCGCTCGCCTGGCGTCCCGCCGAGGCGCTGCGGCTGCTCACCGATACCGCCGTCCTCGAGGCCTGCGGGCTCGTGGTGCGGATCCCGGACTGGTGGAAGGCGGGCCGTGCGCTGCGGCCTCAGGTGAGTGCACAGGTGGGAAATGCGCCCGCGGCGGCGCTCGGCGCCGAGGCGCTGCTCGATTTCTCGGTGCGCATGACCCTCGAGGGGGAGGCACTGACGGAGGCCGAACAGCAGCAGCTGCTCGCCTCCCGGGAGGGTCTGATCCGGCTGCGCGGCCGGTGGGTGGAGGCCGACGGCGAGCAGCTCGCCGCGGCGCTCGAGCATTGGAAGCGCGTGGAACGTGAGGTGCGCGCCGGCGGGCTGTCGTTCCACGAGGGCATGCGCCTGCTGGCCGGCGCGCCCACCGGACGCGCGCACATCGAAATGCCCGAGTCGCTGGCGGCGTGGTCCGGCGTCGAGGCCGGCGAGTGGCTGCGCGAGCTGCTCGAGCGCCTCCGTCACCCCGAGGCCGAGGCGGCGCTCTCCGGCCGAGGTTTGAACGCGACGCTGAGGCCGTACCAGGTCATCGGGGCGCAATGGCTCGCGCTGCTCACCGGACTTGGTCTCGGGGCCTGCCTCGCCGATGACATGGGACTCGGCAAGACGGTCCAGGTGATTGCGCTCCTGGTGCACGTGCACGGCCGTTCGGGCCGGGGAGCCCGCGCCGCGGCGTGCCCGCCGGACGGTGCAGGCAGCCCCAGCCTCATTGTGGCGCCCGCGTCCCTGATCGCCAACTGGAAGAGCGAGCTCGAGCGATTCGCGCCGCGCCTGAAGGTGTTCGTGGCGCATCCCTCCGAGACGGACATTGATCTGAACGACGCCGCGGCGCTCGAGGCGGCGCTCGGCGGGGTCGATGTCGCGCTCTGCACTTATGGCGTCGTGACCCGCTCCGCCGCGCTGCGCTCGCGAGCCTGGCGGCTGGCGGTGCTCGATGAGGCGCAGGCCATCAAGAACCCCGGTGCCCAGCAAACACGCGCGGTGAAACAGCTCACCGCCTCGGCACGCATCGCCCTCACCGGGACGCCGATAGAGAACCGGCTCTCGGACCTCTGGTCGCTGTTTGATTTCCTGAACCCGGGGCTGCTCGGCGGGGCGCGTGCGTTTGCGGAAGCCGCCAAGCGCATGAGCCACGGGGGCGAGGGCGCCTATGCGCCGCTGCGCCGCCTGGTGCAACCGTATCTGCTCAGACGCCTCAAGAGCGATACGCGCATCATCGACGACCTGCCGGAGAAGACCGAGATCCGCGCCTTCTGCGGTCTGACCCGCGAGCAGGCGACGCTCTATGAGCGCTGCGTCGAGGAACTGGCGCAGACGCTCAAGCGCACCGAGGGCCTCAAGCGCCGCGGCGCGGTGCTCGCCTCGCTGATGCAGCTGAAGCAGATCTGCAACCACCCGGCTCACTGGGCAGGACAGGGTCCCTACACGCCCGAGCGCAGTGGCAAGTTCGAGCGGCTCGGGGCGATTTGCGAGGAACTCGCCGAGCGTCAGGAGCGCGTGCTGGTGTTCACGCAGTTCCGCGAGCTCACCGAGCCGCTCGCGCAATACTTGCAGCAGGTCTTCGGCCGTCCGGGACTCGTGCTGCACGGCGGGACGGCGGTGGCGAGGCGTCGGGGACTGGTCGAGCAGTTCCAGCGTGAGGACGGCCCGCCGTTCTTCGTGCTCTCGCTGAAAGCCGGCGGCACGGGACTGAACCTCACGGCGGCCTCCCAGGTGATCCATTTCGATCGCTGGTGGAACCCGGCGGTGGAGAATCAGGCCACCGACCGGGCGTTTCGCATCGGTCAGCGGCACAACGTGCTGGTGCACAAGTTCGTCTGCCGCGGCACGGTGGAGGAGAAGATCGACGCGCTCATCGAGGCCAAGCGCGGGCTGGCCGAGGAGCTGCTGGCGCAGGGCGGTGAGCGGCTGCTCACCGAGATGAGTGACGCAGAGCTGCTCGCGACGGTGGCGCTCGACATTCACAAGGCGTGCGATTCATGATGCGCCGGCCGAATGCGAGGTGAGGTGAGCGGTGATGAACTGGCGCGAGTACGCGCGCACGCCCAGAGTCGGTGAGCAACGCGCCCGAGCACTGCGCGCCGGGCAGAAATTGTCGAAGGACTCCGCCAAGACCGGCCGAGTCCTCAGCCCGGTGAGACTCACCGGACGCACCCTCGCGAGCAGCTTCTGGGGCAAGGCCTGGTGCGCGAATCTCGAGGCCTACCGGGACTACGAATATCGCCTGCCGCGGGGTCGAAGCTACGTACGCAGCGGCGCGGTGCTCGATCTTACGATCGAGCCGGGGCGGATCGCGGCCGTCGTGGCGGGATCTCGACCGCAGCCGTATGCGGTCGAGATTAAAATCAAGCCGTTGGGGACGACTCTATGGTCGGACCTGAAGCGCCAGTGCGCCGGGGAGATCGGCTCGCTGATCGAGCTGCTCGAGGGGCGCCTGTCCGATCGCGTGATGGGCATCGTCACCTCGCCGGGGCAGGGCTTGTTCCCGAAGCCCGGGGACATCGAGATGGCCTGCTCCTGCCCGGACTGGGCGACGATGTGCAAGCACGTCGCGGCGGTGTTGTACGGGGTGGGCGCACGGCTCGATACGCAGCCGGAGCTGCTCTTCACGCTGCGCACCGTCGAGCACGGTGAGCTGATCGGCGCGGCGGTCGATCTCGGGGCCGCACCGGGAAAGACGCAGCGCAAGCGGATTGCCGAAGAAGATCTTGCCGGCGTGTTCGGCATTGAATTGGCGGATGCCCCGCGACCGGCGCGCACGTCGCGATCCGTCGCGGCGGTGAAGTCGCCGGCAAAGCGCCGGGCGGCGGTCAAGCCGACCGCGCGAACGCGCCCCGCCCCCAGCAAAATCGGCCGATCTCGCGCCCGGGGAAAGGCCAAGCCGTGAGCGTGCGGATCCGGCTCGCCTTGCGATCAAGGAGGTGCTGATCGCTACCGTCCGTCTGCGCTCAGTACACCACCTTGAACGTGGGGGAATCCTCCGGCCGACGCTTGCGCCGGTCATAGCGGCGCGTGGTGGCGATGTTCGCGTGACCCAGCCACTCCTGTACCTTCGCGATATCGGCTTCGTGCTCGAGGGCGTTGGTTGCGGCGGTGGCCCGCAGGGCGTGCGCGCCGATCGCTAGGCCGATTTTCCTGGCGTAGCCGCGTACGAGCTTGTAGATCCCGTCGCCGGAGAGCGTTCGGTCGAGTTCGCCGGTCCGATTGTTGCGGACGGGTCGAAAGAGAGGACCGGACGGGTCTTGACCGTGGCCGCAGGCCTCCAGATATTCACTCAGCAGCCCCTGGCTGCCCGGGTGCAGGGGGATGTGACGCACGGTGCCCCCTTTCCCGTGCACGCGCAGATGGGGCACGCGGCGGTGGCGATGAATGTCCTGCACCGTGAGCCCGGACAATTCTGCGCGCCGCAGCCCGTGGTAGAGGAGGAGGGAGAGCAGGGCACGATCACGCTTGGCTTTCAGGTCGTCGCCGGCGGGGAGATTGAGCAGGTGGCGGGCCTCGGTATCGCCGAGCGGTGGCGTCTTGCCCTCGTAGTGCGCGACCTTGGGCCGGCGGACACCTTTCACCGGGTTGTGGGTGACTGCGTTCACGTCAGACAGGTACTCGAACAGGGAGGACAGGGCGGCGAGCTTGCGGCGGATGGTGCTGCCCGTGAGCTTGCGATGCTCGAGGTCCTTGCGCCAGGCGAGCACGTGCGCGCGGGAGAGCCGCCGCAGATCCTCCGATGACGAGATGTCGACGAATTGCATGAACTCCCCGAGATCATTGCGATAGGCGCGCCGGGTATTCTCGTTGTCAATATGGGCGAACCACTCCGTCGCCGACGGCACCGGGGCGAGCGGGTGGGATTCGGGGGCGGTGAGTGGATGGCTCGGTGCCAGCGCCGCGCCAGGCGCGGGAACGGGTGCCCGGGGTGCGGTCACGGTTTCGCTCGGCCCGAGGACGGTACACCGCCCAAGGACTTCAACAGAGCGCGGACCTGCTCGAGCAGTGGCGGAAGATCCTGCTCGACGGTGTCCCAGACGACATCCCAGGCGATGTCGAAGTAGTCGTGCACGACTTTGTTGCGGATGCCGCGCATTGGGCTCCACGGCAGCTCGGAATGCGTGGACACGAACTGAGGCGCCTCCTTCTGAATCTTCACCGCCGCCTCGCCGATCACCGTGAGGGCGCGCACGATAGCGTCCTGAGTTTTTTCGTCCTGTTCCAGCGTGGCAAGGTCTTTGAGGCTCCCGGCGTAGCGGATCGCGCGCTCGATCGCACCGGCGATGTGCTCGAGATAGTCCTCGACCCGCTCGGGGTGGCTCATAGCGGCTGGGCCTGCTCGAGCACCTTGTCCCGGAACTTCGGCGAGAGGAACCCCGGGGTCAAGACGGAGACGCGCACGCCGGTCAGTTGTTGTGCCTCGTCCTCGAGCCCGGCCAGCGTGAAGAGCGTCGTGCCGCGCACGGGCTCGACGAGCACGTCGAGGTCGCTCTCCTCGGTGTCTGTCCGAGTCAGTGCCGAGCCGAAAATGCGCGGTTGCTGGAAGCCATAGCGGGCGAGGAGCTCGCGCAGGGCGGGCCGGTGAAGGGCGAGGGCTTCAGAGGGTTTCATGGAGCGCGCTGCAAGAAGATCCGCCATGCCGTCCGAGGCGGGATCTTATCATGTATTAATTCCCGATAATATTTATTATCACGATATCATGTCTTTCGAATGCCGGACGAGACCCCTTGATTCCGGGTTCCGTTATTACTGATGAGATCGGCATCGGGGCATATCGGCGCCGAGCGAGTTCGCAGATGTTCCGTCGCCTGGCGAGAAATTCAACGCTGCTCGGCGGCAGCGAGCCGGGCAGGATGCCCGGCGTCCGCCTTCTCCGGGCCGGACGTGCAGTGCTTTGCGGGATGAGTGCGCCCGCGGCGCGGTGAGCTCGGAGGCGGGAGGCCCGCCCTGAGCGCTCCCTCGCTGAACCGCGTCCCGCGGCCTCTGCTCGCACGCAGGGAGTGGCGGATTCTCGTCATGAGCGCGATCCCGCGCTGGTCCGATGCTGCCGCTCAGGTACGGCGCTTGACGCTCGGTGTGCCCAGCGGAGCCGCCGGGGTGAAGGAGGCCAGGCCGGCAGCGAGGCGGTGCGCGTCGCATAGGCCTCTGCGAGGCCCGCGGATGCGCTGAGCGATGCGGCAGCGCCTGCGCGCCACGGGCCCCTCGCAGATCGATCAGTCGCGGGGTCAATCCGCCGCCATTTCCCCGGTGACGCTGCCGGCAGCGCATCGGGAAGGCTATGACGCCTCGTCCCTAAATCGTTCACGGTGAATCTGGGACCTCCGATCACGTTCCATCGGAGTCGGTGTTCACGTCGTCCAGCTAACCCCGATCACCATCAGCCGGAATACGCACGCAGAGCGCGCTCCTTGCGCTTGCGGGGTTCTTCATGCGCCTCGGTGGCGAGCCGCATGGGGTATCTGCGGTGGGAGGCGACCCGGCCTCCGTCCCCGGTGGGGATCCCGCGAATCTCGTCGGACGGATGCGCGCCGTGTATCTCCCGTGCGTTAATCGCTCGCACACGTCCCGAAATAAAGGGCAATAAAACGTGCATTATAAAACGAAAAATCTGTTAAGAGGTATAATTGGGACAATTATAGGGACAAGGGTTTCGATGATGTTTTCGCTCTCAACGGTCCCGGAAATCGCGAGCGCGCTGGGAAAGCGCTTGCGGCGGCTTCGACTGCATCAGGCGCTCACCCAGGCAGAGCTCGCGGCACGCGCGGGCTTGTCGACTCGCGCGGTGAGAAACCTGGAAAGCAGCGGCCAGGCGACCCTTGAGACGTTCCTCAAGGTCATCGTGGCCGTGGGCCGTGCAGAGGATCTGGACCCGATTCTCGAGGTGAAGATCCACTCGATTCGCGACATGGAACGGGCTCATCGCGAGCGCCAGCGTGCACCACGCTCGCGCAAAGGGTCGCATTGATGAAAACGCTGCGGGTGCTCTACGAGGGATGGGGCGAGACATTCCAGCTGGGTCTGCTCGCCGATGACGGGCATCAGCTCCTCTTCGAGTACAGCGATACCGCGCTGCGCCGCGGGCTCGAGTTCTCGCCGCACGCGATGCGCCTGCAAGCCGGCGCTCGCGGAAATTTCCCTGAGTTCCAGTCTCGCCTGCCCGGGTTCATCAGCGACAGCCTTCCGGACGGCTGGGGTCTGCTCCTGATGGACCGGTTGATGCGCCGCCGTGATATCGATGTCCGCAGACTCTCACCCCTTGATCGGCTGGCCTTCCTCGGCCGCAGAACCATGGGTGCATTGACGTATCAACCCGACACTGAAGTTGATCTTTCACAGGATACGGTGAGTCTTCTGGCGCTGGCTGAAGAATCGCAAAATCTCATCGAGGACAAGAGCACGGACCTGTTGCGCACGTATGTGAAACTTGGCGGCTCTGCGCACGGGGCTCGACCGAAGGTGCTGGTGAATATCGAGCCTGACACGGATCGGGCTTGGACCACGGAGGGCTCTCCGGGCCTGCCGTGGATGGTGAAATTCCCGGGTGACGGGGAACACCCGGAAGTTTGTGCCGTCGAGCATTTCTACGCAGACCTGGTCCGGATGTGTGGTCTTGCGATCCCGCCGACACGGTATTTCGAACTCGGCAAGACGGAGCGGGGGCGGATGAGCGCATTTGGCGCTCAACGGTTCGATCGGGATCAAGGAAGGCGCGTGCCCATCCATACCGCTGCGGGCGCTGCACATGTGGATTTTAGACTACCGTCATCCCTGGATTATTTGACCCTTCTGCGTCTGACGCAAAAAATCACCCGTGATGTCAGGGAGGTCGAGGTTGCCTTTGAGCGCTGCGTATTCAATGTCATATTCAATAATCGCGACGATCATCCGAAGAACTTCTCATTTCGGATGGAAGAGAATGGTCAGTGGCGCGTCTCTCCCGCATACGATCTGACCTTCAATCGGGGCGCCGGAGGTAAACATCACATGGATGTTTGTGGTGAATCGCGCGACATATCCGGGCAGGCCGTTTTGAAGCTCGCGCGTCAGGCGTATATTCGAGAGTCCAGGGCCCGCCAGATCATCGACCGAATGGCGGAGGTGGCCGGACGTGTGCGTGCGGTGGCGACGGCGTATCCACTGCGCAACGCCACTGTGCGCGAAATCGCCAGCGCTATTGAGGCGAACCGGGACCGCGTTGCCGGGTCCGGTTAACGAAGCGGGATTCATCGGGGTGGATGGTGGTCGGGTGCCAACAGGGCACGAGAGCGCGTCCCGAGAGCAGCTCGCGGTCCATGCGGGCGCGTGTGCCAAGACCCCGTGGCGTGCGGCAGTACCCGCAGCGTGGCCCAGCCGTCCCCTGGAGGCGGGCCCGGTGTAGGATGGCGATCGATTGCCCAGCCCCTCCCGGGCGGGCTCGCGCCGTCGCCAGAGGAGAACCCGTGTCCGCGCATTACCTGCTTAAGACAGAGCCTTCGGACTATGCCTTCGCTGATCTGGTGCGCGACAAGGAGACGATCTGGGACGGTGTAGCCAATCCCGCGGCGCTGAAGGTTCTGCGCGGGATGAAGCCCGGGGACCGGCTCGTGATCTACGAGACGGCCGACGTGCGCAGCGCGGTCGGCACCGCAACGGTCCGGACGATTGCAGGCGCTGAGGATCACGAGCCGCGCGTCACGATCAAAGTGACGCGGCGGTTGGCGCAAGCCGTGCCCCTGGTGCAGATCAAGGCGAGCGCACTCTTTCGCGACTCCCCGCTGGTCCGCCAGGGGCGACTGAGCGTGGTGCCGCTCACGGAGGCGCAGTACCGCTACCTGACGGGCGCGTAAGACGCCGAATCAGCCCAGGGAGGGGGCAGCAGGTCTGCGCGAGGTCCTGCAGATCCAGGTCCGGAGTGACGGGAAGCTCTCGCCAGGCGAGGGTCCCCGCCGCTCCGTCGACGCCCTCGCAGGAGGATGATCCTTCGCGCACGGCTCGGCATCCGTTCCCGTTCCGTCCAGAGCCTCCGAACCCGTGCTGATGACAGCGCCAATAATCGAGAATGTTATTATCAATGTTGCGATTGATATGAGTTGCGGGTATCATTGGCCTGTGTTCGAACAGGGACTCCCGAGGTGCCCATGAGTACCCATGCCGCCGCGCCGAAGAAGACCACCAGCGTGTCGCTGGCAGAACCTCTGCTGGCGCAAGCCAAGGTTCTGGGGATCAACGTCTCGCAGGCGGCCGAGGAGGGCGTTGCGGCCGCGGTGGCGCGCCGTTGGCGCGAGCAGTGGCTGCAAGAGAACGCCGCGGCGATCCAGAGCTACAACGAGTTCGTCGAAGAGCACGGCATGGTGCTCGAGAAGTATCGGTTGTTCTGATGGCGCGGTTC
>JAJZSQ010000090.1 GCA_021849615.1 Pseudomonadota bacterium | reverse complement strand
CTGAACGTATCCGTGGCCGCAGGGATGCTCCTCTACGAGGCGGTGCGCCAGCGACGCGGCTGAGCCCCGATGCCCGGGGGGCTGTCCGGATGGGCAGGCCTGGCGGGGAAGGGGGCACCGCCGGGCAGGGCTCGCCCGCACCTGCCGAGGCGTCCGGCCGCATTGCAGCGGGCCGGCCATTCCAGTATTCTCGCGGCCCCCGTTTCGGGGGGACCGCGCCGCAATCGGCGCGTTGCAGCTCCTTGCCGCACCCGTGCAGGCCTCGCGAAGGGCGGCTCTCAAATCCGTAAGGAGGACACATGAGGCATTATGAAATCGTGATTCTGGTTCACCCCGATCAGAGCGAGCAGGTGCCCGCCATGATCGAGCGGTACAAGGGAATGATCAGCGCAGGCGGCGGCCAGATGCACCGTCTGGAGGACTGGGGGCGGCGTCAGCTCGCCTTCCCGATCGCCAAGGTCCACAAGGCGCACTACGTGTTGATGAACATCGAGTGCGACCAGAAGACCCTCGGTGAGCTCACCGGCGCGTTCCGCTTCAGCGACGCGGTGCTGCGTCACCTGGTGGTCGCGATGAACGCGGCCGTGACCGAAGCCTCGCCGATGGCCAAGGGCGCCGAAGACGAAGCCGAGGGCAAGGGTCGCCGCGACCGTTCGCGCGATGAGCGCGACGACCGCGACGACAGTCCGTTGGCGATCGAAGCGGACGAGCCGGCCTGACGGCCGAGCACACTCGCTACGCAATCCTCACTGAACATCGGAATCGACTCATGAACAGCAGAGCACCCACCGGCGGCGGCGGCCGCTTCTCGCGTCGCAGAAAGTTTTGCCGTTTCACGGCCGAAGGCGTGACGCACATCGATTACAAGGATCTGGCCACGCTCAAGGGGTATATCTCCGAGACCGGCAAGATCGTCCCGAGCCGCATCACCGGCACGAAGTCCTTCTTCCAGCGGCAGCTGGCGGTTGCCATCAAGCGCGCGCGGTATCTCGCGCTGCTGCCGTACACCGACCAGCACTGAGGCGAAGTCCATGGACGTCATTCTTCTGCAGAAGGTTGCCAACCTCGGCAACATCGGCGATCGCGTCAAGGTGCGTTCGGGCTTCGGGCGCAACTTCCTGCTGCCCCAGGGCAAGGCGACGCTCGCCACGCCGGACAACGTGGCTCGCTTCGAGGCGCGCCGCGCCGAGCTCGAGAAGCTGGCGCGCGAGCAGCTCGCCTCGGCCGAAGAGCGGGCCGCGGCCATGAAGGACTTCAAGCTGCTGATCAGCGCCAAAGCCGGCACCGAAGGGAAGCTGTTCGGTTCGATCGGGACCGCCGACATCGCCGAGGCGTGCACGCGTCAGGGCTTCAAGGTCGAGCGCAGCGAAGTGCGCCTGCCGAACGGTCCGCTGCGCATGATCGGTGAGCATACGGTCAGCCTGCACCTGCACGCCGATATCGACGTGCCGGTGAACGTGTCGATCGTCGCCGAAGAATAAGCGCAGAGCGACCGGGCGAACGGTGGCCGCGTACTCCTCAGGGCACGGCGACATCCCGACGCCCCCGCACTCGATCGAAGCGGAGCAGGCCGTCCTCGGCGGCCTGCTCCTCGAGTCGAGCGCCTGGGATCAGGTCGCCGATGCGGTCATCGAAGAGGATTTCTACCGCCCGGATCACCGGCTGATCTTCGCGGCGATCGGCGAGCTGGCCGGCAACGGCCGGCCGTGTGACGTCGTGACCGTGAGCGAGCAGCTCGAGCGCATCGGCAAGCTCGAGGCGGCCGGCGGACTGGCGTATCTGGGCTCGTTGGCGCGCGATACGCCGACCGCGGCCAATGTGCGCGCGTACGCGGACATCGTGCACGAGCGCTCGCTGCTGCGTCAGCTGATCCGCGCCGGCACCGAAATCGCCGCAGCCGTCTTCAACAATAAAGGCGAGACCGCACGCGAACTGGTCGATGCGGCCGAACAGCGTGTGTTCACGATCGCCGAGGCCGGTACGCGCGGCCAGGGTGCGATCGCGGTGAAGACCCTGCTGCCGCGGGTGATCGATCAGATCGACGAGTGGCACAGCAATCCCGGCTCGCTGCGCGGACTGCCGACCGGGTTCACCGATTTCGACAAGATGACCGGCGGGCTGCGCCCGGGCGATCTGGTGGTCGTCGCCGGCCGTCCCGCGATGGGCAAGTCCACGCTGGCGGTGAACATGGCCGAGTATGCGGCCGTGCATCCCAATACCCGCGCATCCGTGGCGATCTTCAGCCTCGAGATGCCCGCCGAACAGGTCATCACCCGCATGCTCGCCTCGGTGGGCGGGGTGCCGCTGTCGAACCTGCGCAGCGGACAGATCTCCGATGACGACTGGGTGCGCATCACGAGCGCCACCAACCAGCTCTCGGAGGCGAAGATCTTCATCGATGAGACGCCGGCGCTGACACCGACCGAGCTGCGCGCGCGTGCGCGGCGCATCAAGCGCGAGCACGGCTTGAGTCTGATTCTCGTCGATTACCTGCAGCTGATGCAGGTGCCGGGTACGAAGGAGAATCGCGCCACGGAGATCGGTGAGATCTCCCGCGGCCTGAAGGTGCTCGCCAAGGAACTCGGCGTGCCGGTGATCGCGCTCTCGCAGTTGAATCGCGCCGTCGAGCAGCGCGAGAACAAGAAGCCGGTCATGTCGGATCTGCGCGAATGCGTCACCGGCGATACACCGGTGTGGCTAACTGACGGGCGGCGTGTTCCGATCCAGACGCTCGTCGGAACGCAACCAGAAGTCTGGGCGGTCGACGATCAGCAGAGAATCGTGGCTGCGCGATCGGACAAGGTCTGGAAGGTCGGCGCGCGAGAGATATTCGCCCTGCGGGTTGCTGGCGGCAGATCGATGCGCGTCACAGCGAAGCACCGGGTGCTGACCGACAATGGCTGGGTGCGCGCGGAAGCTCTGATCGCGGGGAGCCGGGTGGCTTTCGTTCGGGACATGCCTCGTGCGGGTGTTAGCGCGGAACTGTGCTGGGAGTCCGTCGTTGCGCTCGAGCCGAAAGGTGAGGCGGAGGTATTCGATTTGACGGTGCCGGGTCCGGCCAGCTGGATCTCCGACGGCATCGTCAGCCACAACTCCGGCGCGATCGAGCAGGATGCAGACATGATCCTGTTGATCTACCGCGAAGAAGTTTACGACAAGAATACGACCAAGAAGGGCATTGCGGAGATCGATCTGGTCAAGCACCGCAATGGTGACATCGGTACTTTTCTGCTGACCTTCCAGGGTCAGTACACGCGATTCGCCAACTATGCCCCGGATGCCTACGCCGAGGGCGTGCTCAGGTGAGCCGGCTGATCCGCGCCGTCATCGATGCCGGCGCACTCCGTCACAACGTCGAGGTGATCCGCGCGCGCGCCCCCGGGGCACGGGTGATGGCGGTGGTCAAGGCGAATGCCTACGGCCACGGGCTGGTGCAGACCGCGCTCGCGCTGCACAGCGCCGATGCGTTCGCCGTGGCCCGTCTGGAGGAGGGGGTACGCCTGCGCGAGCAAGGCGTGCGCGCCCCGATCGTGCTGCTCGAGGGAATCTTCAGTCCCGAGCAGTTGCGCGAGGCTCGAGCGCAGCGACTGGAACTCGTGGTGCACGACGCGCTGCAGGTCGAGCTGCTCGCTGCGGCGGGCGAGCCGCACCGTGAGCCCCTCTGGATCAAGATCGACACCGGCATGAACCGCCTGGGCTTTCGGCCCGAGGCGTTCCGTGCCGCCTACGAGCGCCTGCGCGCGCTGCAGCCGGCCTCGAGTGAGATCCGCCTCATGACCCACCTGGCGGCCGCCGACGACCCGGTCGGGCACATGACCGGCGAGCAGCTCGAGCGCTTCGCCGCGGCGACCCGCGGCATTGCCGGGGAGCGCAGCATCGCCAACTCCGCAGGCATCTTCGGGGCCGTCGCGGTCGCGGGGCAGTGGGTGCGGCCGGGGCTCGCGCTCTACGGCGCCTCACCGCTGCCGCAGCGCACCGCGGCCGAACTCGGACTGCGCCCGGTGATGCGGCTCGAGACTTCGGTGATCGTGGTCCGGCAGGTGCCGCGTGGGGAGACCGTCGGCTACGGTGCCACCTGGCGCGCCGAGCGTGATACGCGCGTGGCGATCGTGGCGGTGGGCTATGGCGACGGTCTGCCGCGCAGCCTGCCGAGCGGCACGCCGGTCTGCGTTGCCGGGCGGCGTGTGCCGCTCGTCGGCCGCGTGTCGATGGACATGATCGCCGTCGACGTGAGCACGCTCGAGTCGGTGAGCGTCGGCACGCCGGTCATGCTCTGGGGCGAGGGTCTGCCCGTCGAGGAAGTGGCCGGCTGGGCCGGCACCATCCCCTACGAGCTGCTCTGCAGCGTCAGCGAGCGGGTGCCGCTCGAGATCGCCGGATCAGCCGCCGCTTAGGAAAAAGCCCATCTTCACGCCGGCCAGCTGAATCACGTCGTTGTCACGCAGCAGCGTCGGCTGCAGTCCGATCGGTTCACCGTTGATGACCGGGAAGCGGTCCGGTTTGTCGCTGTCGACGTGCACGATGTAGTACCCGTCGGCACGGCGAGTGATCGCTGCGACCTGTACGCCCGGGCGCCCGAGCGTGGTCAGAGTCTTGGTCAGCTCCAGTTCGCGGCCCGCGAAGGCCCCGGAGAGCACCTGCAGCTTGGCGGCCTTGGGCGTGGCCGCCGGCGTGGCCGGCTTGCTGCCGTTCGCCGCTGCGACCGCCTCGGCCGCCGCGCGCAGCGCCTGCATGGGCCGCGCCGAGGGCTGGATCACCATTGTCTTCTCGAACTCGTCCTGCTGCTCGTCGTCTTCCATGAAGCGCAGCTGGTGGTGTCCGACGGTGATCACGTCGCCGTGCTGCAGCGCATGCTTCTTGATCAGCTTGCCGTTGACGTACGTGCCGTTGGTGCTGTTCAGATCCTCGAGGAACGAGTCGTTGAGGATGTTGATGACCAACGAATGGTGGCCGCTGACCGCCGCATTGTCGATGCGCACGTCGTTGTCGGGGAGCCGCCCCACCGTATAACGTTCCTTGTTCATGTTGTATTCGGCCATTACCTGGCCGTCGAGGCTCAAGATCAACCTTGCCATGCGTAATCTCCCGCCCCCCGTCAGCTGAACCACTTACGGATCTTGTCGAGCACCTTCTGGCGGGCCGGAAAGGCATCCACCACGTGCGCCATCAGTACCGAGATGTTGTCCCGGCCGCCGTTATCGTTGGCCAGCTGAATCAGTTGCTTGGCGACTGTATCCAGATTATCACTAAACGTGTTTATCGTTAAATGGATGTCGTCATCCTCGATCATATCCGAGAGACCGTCCGAGCAGAGCATGAAGATCTGGCCCTTCTCGACCGGGATCTCGCGGATCTCGACGTCCACGCTCGGCTCGACGCCGAGGGCGCGGGTGACGTAGTTCTTGTTCGCCGCCCGCTGGGCCTCTTCGGCCGAGTACAAGCCCCGGTCGACGAGCTCCTGCAGCAGCGAGTGATCCATGGTGATGCGCTCGAACTTCGCACCGTGCGCGCGGTACAGGCGCGAGTCCCCGACGTGGGCGATCGTCACCCGGTTGTTGAAGAACAGCGCCGCGACCACCGTGGTGCCCATGCCTTCGCACTGCGCCTGGGTATGGGCGGTCTGGTAGATGATCTTGTTGGCCCGGTGGATGGCATCGCGCAGGATGATGCTGGTGCGCGAGAGCCCCGAGCCGGCGTCCACGCTCTGCAGGTTCTCCCGGTTGAGGTGCTCGCGGACCATCGTGACGATGGTCTTCACCGCCAGGCCGCTCGCGACCTCGCCTGCCTTGTATCCGCCCATGCCATCGGCCAGCACGAGCAGACCCAGATCGGCGTCCCCGGCGATGGTGTCCTCGTTGTGCTCGCGCACCTTGCCGGTATCGGTCAGCCCGACGACGCGCAGTTTGTTCTTCAAACCCATGCAGCGCCCTCAGGCGGTGTGCAGAACATTGATTTTCTTGACGAGCATGCCCAGCCGATCCCCGATCCCAGCCGCGATACGCTAGCATTGCGCGCCGTGCAGTCCGAGTGCGCGGTCACAAAAGCCAGCAGTGCCGCACACTTCCTGAAACATCCTAGCACCCGGCTGCGGTGCGAGCGTATCCATGGCCCGAGCGAGTTCCGTGTTCCTGTGCAGCGCCTGCGGCGCGGAGACCCCCAAATGGCAGGGCAGCTGTCCGGCCTGCGGGGAGTGGAACGTGCTCGAGGAGGTCAGTGCGCCGCGGGCCGCTGCCCGCGCCCGGGCGCTCGCCCCGGCCGCCGTGCCGCTGGCGCTCGCGGCTGCCGAGGCACCCGCCGAGCGCCTCGGCAGCGGGCTCGGGGAGCTCGACCGGGTCTTGGGCGGCGGCATCGTGCCGGGGTCCGTGACGCTGCTCGGCGGTGATCCGGGCATCGGCAAATCGACGTTGCTGCTGCAGGTGGCGGCGCATGCGGCGGCCGCAGCGCCGGTGCTGTACGCCACGGGCGAGGAGTCCGGCGCCCAGGTCGCCCTGCGCGCCCGGCGGCTCGGCCTGGCTGCCGGGGCGCTCGAGGTGCTGCCCGAGACGCATCTGCAAAGTGTGCTCGAGCGGGCGGCGGCGCGCCGCGCCGCGCTGCTCATCGTCGATTCCATCCAGACGATCGAGTCCGGTGCGCTCGAAAGCGCCCCCGGGTCGGTCTCGCAGCTCAAGGAGTGCGCCGCCCAGCTGGTGCGTTTCGCCAAGAGCAGCGCCACCGCGGTGTTTCTCATCGGGCACGTCACCAAGGACGGCGCGATCGCCGGCCCGCGGGTGCTCGAGCACCTGGTGGACACCGTGCTCTACTTCGAGAGCGAGACGGCCAGCCGCTATCGCATCGTGCGCGCCACCAAGAATCGCTTCGGCGCCGTGAACGAACTCGGCTTCTTCGCCATGACCGAGGGCGGGCTGCGCGAGGTGCGCAATCCCTCGGCCATCTTCCTGGCGCGTGCCCCGGAGCCGGCCGCCGGCAGCATCGTCACCGTCACGCGCGACGGCGGCCGGCCGCTGCTGATCGAACTGCAGGCGCTGGTGGACCGGATGCGCTTCGGGGCGCCGCGGCGCATCGCCCAGGGGCTCGACGCCAACCGGCTCGCGATGCTGCTGGCGGTCATGAACCGCCATGCGGGCGTTTCGCTGCAGGAGCACGACGTGTTCGTCAACGCCGTCGGCGGGGTGCGCATCGAGGAGACCGCCTGGGACCTGCCGGTGGTGATCGCGCTCGCCTCGAGTCTCGCCGAGCGGGTCGTGCCGGGCACGCTGGTGGCGTTCGGGGAACTCGGCCTGACCGGCGAGGTGCGCCCCGTGGCCTACGGCGAGGAGCGGTTGCAGGAGGCGCTGAAGCAGGGCTTCAAGCGCGCACTCGTGCCGCGCGACAACGCGCCGCGCCGGCCCATCGAGGGGCTGCAGGTGGTGCCGGTGGCGCGCATCGATGAGGCCCTCGAGGCGGCGTTCACGGCGGCGGCGGGCTCGGCGCCTGCGGCGCGTGCACCCGCACGGTCTTGATCGCGTTGTCGGCGATCTGCAGGACCTCGAACAGGTAGGGGCCGACCTTCAGCGTCGTCCCCGGGGCGGGAATCGTCTCGAGCCGCTCGATCAGCAGGCCGTTCAGTGTCTTCGGTCCGTCGGTCGGCAGCTGCCACTGCAGCGCCCGGTTCACCGCCCGCAGCGTCGCGCCCCCGTTGATGATGTAGATCCCCGGCCGCTCGGCGTAGATGTCCCGGTGCGAGATGGTGGCCGGGTCGGTGGTGAACTCCCCGACGATCTCCTCCAGGATGTCCTCGAGCGTCACCAGGCCCTCGATGTCGCCATATTCGTTCACCACGAAGGCGAGCCGGCGCCGGTTGCGCTGAAAGTGCGCCAGCTGCACGTTGAGCGAGGTGCCCTCGGGGATGAAGTACGGCTCGCGGGCGCGGGCCATTTCCTCCAGGCGCTCGCGGGTGAGCGTGCCGCGCACCAATTCGTGCGCAATGCGCTTCATGTGCAGCACCCCGACCAGGCTGTCGAGCTCCCCGTCGAACACCGGCACGCGCGTGTGCGGGGTGCGCTCGAGCTGCTCGAGCACTTCGTCCCAGCTCTGCGCCAGGTCGATGCCGGCGATCTCCTGGCGCGGGATCATGATGTCGTTGACGGTGATCTGGCCCAGATCGAGGATCGACAGCAGCATCTGCCGGTGGCGCGCCGGGATCATCGGGCCGGCCTCGGCCACCGCGGTGCGCAGCTCCTCGGTGCTCAGCGTCTGGCCGGCCGGGGCGGTCTTCACGACCCCGATCGCGCGCAGCAGCCCGTAGGAGATCCCGTTGGTCACGGTGAGGAACGGGCGGGCGAGGAACACCAGTACGCGGTAGACGCGCGCGGCACGCAGCGCCGAGGTCTCCGGGTGCGCCGCGGCGTAGATCTTCGGCGTCAGCTCCCCGAACACGATCACCACCAGCGTCAGCAGCACCCCGGTGGCCGGCACCGCGTAGCGCACGCCGGTGCGCTGGGCGAGGAGCGTTGCGATCGCCGAGGCGAAGACGTTCGCCGCCGCGACGATCACCAGGTTGGCCCCCAGCCACTCCTCGGGCTTGTGCAGCAGGCGCTCGAGGAGCTTCGCGGTGCCCTGGCCGGCCTGGGCGCGGTGGCGGATGCGGTAGCGGTTCACCGAGAGCATCGCCACCTCGGTGCCGGAGGAGAAGGCGATGATGGCGATCAGCCAGAGCAGGACGATGAGCAGCAGCGGTACGGATACGGCGATCAAGTGCGGACCCTCCTTGGCCCTATAATGGCTGCCCGAACCGGATTCGTCACATCAGCATGTTCGAAGCCCTCACGACCCGACTCTCCCGGACCCTCGAGACGCTGCGCGGCCGCGGCCGGATCACCGAGGAGAACATCGGCGCGGCACTGCGCGAGGTGCGCGTGGCGCTGCTCGAGGCCGACGTCGCTCTGCCGGTGGTCAAGACGTTCATCGATGCGGTCAAGGCCCGCGCCCTCGGGGCCGAAGTGGCCCAGAGCCTCACCCCGGGGCAGGCCTTCATCGGCATCCTGCACCGCGAGCTGGTCACCCTCATGGGCGGGGCCGGGACCGGGCTCACGCTGCGGGCCCAGCCGCCGGTGGTGGTGCTGCTGGCGGGCCTGCAGGGGGCGGGCAAGACCACCACGGCGGCCAAGCTCGCCCGCTGGCTGATCGAGTCCCAGAAAAAGCGCGTTGCCCTGGTGAGCACCGACGTGCGCCGCCCGGCGGCGATGCTGCAGCTTCAGCGCCTGGCCGAGCAGGTCGAGGCGCATTACGTGGCGGCTGATCCGGCCGCCGCGCCCGCGGCCATCGCGCGCGCGGCCCTGGAAGAGGCCCGCCGCGGGGTGTTCGACGTCCTGATCGTCGATACCGCGGGCCGGCTGCACGTCGATGAGGCGCTCATGGAGGAGGTGCGCGAGATCGACCGGGCGGTCGAGCCGGCCGAGCGGCTGTTCGTGGTGGACGCGATGGCCGGCCAGGATGCGGTCAATGCGGCGCGCGCCTTCGGCGCGGCACTCCATCTGACCGGCATCGTGCTCACCAAGGCCGACGGCGATGCGCGCGGCGGTGCGGCGCTCTCGGTGCGCCAGATCACCGGCCAGCCCATCGTGTTCGTGGGCGTCGGGGAGAAGACTGAGGCGCTCGCACCCTTCGATCCGGAGCGCATGGCCTCGCGGATCCTCGGTATGGGCGATGTGGTGAGTCTGGTCGAGCAGGTGCACAAGCAGGTCGACCGGGAATCCGCCGAGCGCCTCGCCCGTAAAGTGGTCCAGGGCAAGGGGTTTCACCTCGGGGATCTCAAGAGCCAGCTCGAGCAGGTGCAGAAGATGGGCGGTCTTGCCTCGCTCATGGACAAGCTCCCCACCGCGGCCCAGAAGGGGGCCGTATCGGCCGAGCAGGGCGACCGCGACGTGCGCCGCCAGATCGCCATCATCAATTCCATGACGCCGCGCGAGCGGCTGCACCCGGCGCTGATCGACGGTTCGCGCCGCCGGCGCATCGCGCGCGGGGCCGGCGTGCAGGTCCAGGACGTCAACCGCCTGATGAAGCAGTTCCAGCAGATGCAGCGGATGATGAAGCAGATGCGCGGCGGTCGGCTGCGTCAGATGCTCGGGGCGCTGCAGGGGAAAATGCCCTGATCGGCCGCGCTGGCCCCGGTGCGGGTGAAAATTACCGCCAACCCCTTTCGGATCAGGCGATAAGCCCGTAGAATCCGCGCTCTTTTTTGAGGGGCGGTGCCGCGGGCCCGTCCGGATCGTCCATTTGAGAGCGACAAGATCATGGTAACCATTCGTCTGACCCGGCGCGGGGCGCGCAATCAGCCCTTTTATCACGTCGTGGTGACGGACAGCCGCAAGCGCCAGGGCGGGGCCAGCCTCGAGAACGTCGGGTTCTTCAACCCCGTTGCCGGTGGCAATGAGCCCAAGCTGAAGCTCGACCTGCCCCGGATCGACTATTGGGTCGGTCAGGGTGCCCAGCCGTCCGAGCGCGTGCGCTCGCTGCTGAGCTCGTACCGGAAGCAGGCGACGGCCTGACGGTCGCCGCCCTGACGGGGCCCGTCGTGAACGCCCGCTCCCCCTGGGTCGAGCTCGGGCGCATCGGGGCGCCGTTCGGGCTGGCCGGGTGGGTGCACGTGGCGTCCTTCACGGACCCGCCCGAAGCACTGCTCGAGTACCGCCAGTGGCGTCTGGCGCGGGCCACGGGCGAGGCGATCACGCTGCGGCTCGAGGACGGGCGGCCGCACGGCCATGCGGTGGTGGCCCGGCTTGAGGGCATCGAGGATCGCGACGCGGCGGCCCGGCTGACCGGGGCGCTGATTGAGATCGAGCGCAGCGCGCTGCCCGAGCCCGGTGAGCGGCAGCACTATCGCACCGACCTGATCGGCTGCGAGGTGCGCAACACCGAGGGCTGCCGGCTCGGCACGGTGAGGTATTTCGTCGACGCGCCCGCGGGGGCCGTCATGGTGGTAGAGGACGGTGGCGGTGAGTCGCCGGCACGCGAACACTGGGTGCTGGCGGATCCGTCGCATCTGCTCGAGGTCGATCTGACCGCCGGGCGGGTGCTGGTGGACTGGCCGGCGACGCTGGAGTAGCACGCCGGGCACACTGTGCGCGCCGCGCGGATGGGCGTTCCATGCAGATCGAAGTGGTCACGCTGTTTGCGCCGATGATCACCGGCGCGCTGCGCTTCGGCGTGGTGGGGCGGGCGCTCGTGAGCGGGCGGCTGGCGGTGGGCACGGAGGACCCGCGCGAGCACACGCGCGACGTGCACCGCACGGTGGACGATCGGCCGTACGGCGGCGGGCCCGGCATGGTGCTGAAGCCCGAGCCGATGCTCGCGGCGATCCGAGCCGCGGCGGCGCGGTTGCCGGCCGGCAGCCCGCGGGTGTGCCTCTCGGCGCAGGGCGAGCGCTTCACCCAGGCGATGGCCCGGGAGTTCGCCGCGCTGCCGGGGCTGATGCTCGTGGCCGGACGCTACGAGGGCCTGGACGAGCGGGTGATCGAGCTCGGGATCGATCGGGA
>JAJZSQ010000089.1 GCA_021849615.1 Pseudomonadota bacterium | reverse complement strand
CAAGGCGCGCGGATACGGGCGCTTCCGCACCATCCGCACCGTCATCTTCCTCATCGCCGGCAAGCTCGACTTCTCCCACATCAACCCTTACGTCACCGCGTAACCCACTCGTTTTTCAACAGAGCCCCATTATGCCGCCACGGCGCGACGGATCGCGGTCTGAGCGAGCACCAACGGCCGCACGCTGCGCTCCGGTTGTCGCCAATCGTCGTCAAAAGTGGCGCTCGGCCCGCGACCGCGCTAGGGTTTGGCGAGGCCCGACGGACACCGGGCCGAAGGAGTACTCATGACCCGAGTTGCGCTCAAGGGCAGCGAACGCGAACCTCTGCCGGGGGCCCGGGCGCTGCGACCCGCCGCCGCAGACGAACGGTTGGAAGTCACCGTGATGTTGCGCCCGAGCGGCGCCACGCCGTGGCAGGAACGTCTCGAACAACTCGCACGCGGGGCGCGGCCGGCGCCGTTGACGCGCGAGGTATTCGCCGAGACGCATGGCGCAAGTGACAGCGATCTCAACGCCGTCGGCGCATTTGCCGCCGCCCACGGACTCACCGTGCTCACCCGACATCCGGCGCGCTCGACGATCACGCTCGCTGGCACCGTGCAGCAGATGAATGCCGCCTTCGGCGTGCAGTTGTGGCAATTCGAGCATGCGGGCGGGACATACCGCGGTCTGCATGGGCCGGTACTCGTACCGACGGAGCTCGCGGACTGTGTCGTCGCGGTGCTCGGACTCGACAACCGTCCACAGGCCCGGCCGCACTTTCGCATCCGCACCGGGCCGAAGCCGCGCCGCTCCCGCGCCGCGGCCCCGCGCGCCGCCGCCTTCTCCGCGGTGGAGTTGGCGGCGCTCTACGGCTTTCCTGCCGGTGATGGTGCCGGTCAGTGCATTGCGTTGATCGAACTTGGCGGCGGCTACCGCCCCGCGGACCTGCGGACCTACTTCGGTGCGCTCTCTGTGCCGCTGCCCGCCGTCGTTGCGGTGTCGGTCGATCAGGCGCTCAACGCCCCCACCGGCAACCCCAACAGCGCCGATGGTGAAGTGATGCTCGACATCGAGGTCGCGGGTGCGATTGCCCCGGCGGCGACCATCGCAGTGTATTTTGCACCCAACACGGACGCGGGATTTCTCAACGCGGTCACCACGGCGGTGCACGACACCGTGCATCGTCCGTCCGTGATCTCGATCAGCTGGGGCGGCCCCGAGCCTTCCTGGTCGGCACAAGCACTGCGCGCGATGGATCAGGCGTTTCAGGCCGCTGCGGCGCTCGGCATCACGGTGTGCGTGGCGGCCGGTGACGGCGGCGCCACCGACGGTGCGGCCGGTGGTGTCTACGAAGTGGATTTCCCCGCGTCCAGTCCGCATGCGCTCGCCTGCGGCGGCACCCGAGTCACGGCCACGGCGAACGCGATTGTGAGTGAGACCGTGTGGAACGACGGCACGCCCGCGGCCGGCGCGACCGGCGGCGGCGTCAGCGACTTCTTTCCGCTCCCTGCGTGGCAGGAGGGACTGCAGAGCACCGATGTGCAGGGAGCGACCCAGCTGCTCCCCCGCCGCGGCGTTCCCGACGTGGCTGCGGATGCCGACCCGCGATCCGGCTATCAAATCGTGGTCGACGGGGTGTCGGTCGTCTTTGGCGGCATGAGCGCCGTGGCGCCGCTCTGGGCGGGGCTGATCGCCCGCCTCAATGCGGCCGGCACTCACCCCGCCGGATGGCTCAATCCGCTGCTCTATGCACACCCTGCGGCGCTGCGCGACATCACGCGAGGCAACAACGGAGGTTACAGCGCTTCCCCCGGGTGGGATGCGTGCACGGGACTCGGCAGCCCGCTCGGGGCGCGCATCGCGGCCCTGCCCGGGGTGTGAGCGGCGCTCAGAGCTGTACGACGCCCTCGAGATAGAAGACGCACTCGCCTTCGAGTTCAACTCGATCGTCACGCACGCGGCAGCGCAGCTCGCCGCCGCGCCGCGAGGCCTGGTAGGCGCGCAGCTGCGTCTTGCCGAGTGTCGCGGCCCAGTACGGCGCGAGCGCGCAGTGCGCGCTGCCGGTCACCGGATCCTCGGCAACGCCTCGCGCCGGCGTGAAATACCGGCTCACGCAGTCGTACTTGCCGCTGCCGCGCGCGGTGACGATCACCCCGAGCAGATCGAGGGCTGCGATCGCCGCGATGTCGGGGGACAGTGAGCGCACGGCCTGCTCGTCCGCGAGCACGGCCAGGTAATTGATGGCATCGGCACGCACTTCGACCGGCGGCACGCCCAGGGCTCGCGCCAGCGCCGCGGGCGGCTCGATCCGCCGGGTCGGGCGGCCGGGAAAATCCATGACATACCCGCGCGCGGCGCGGGTGACGTGCAGCGCGCCGCTGGCGGTCTGGAAGGTCACCTCCGCGCGACCCGGCTCGAGCTTCTCCAACACGACCGCGGCGCTGGCGAGGGTGGCATGGCCGCACAGCGGCACTTCCACCAGGGGTGTGAACCAGCGCAGCCGGTACTGCCCGTCGCCGCCGACCAGGAAGGCCGTCTCCGAGAGGTTGTTCTCTGCCGCAATCGCCTGCAGCAGCGCGTCCGGCGCAAACGCCTCGAGTGGCATGACGGCCGCGGGGTTGCCGCCGAACGCCTGGTGCGTGAACGCGTCGAGTTTGAAGATTCTGCTGCGCATCGCGATCGCCCGCTCAGGCCGAAGGGGTGCGGCCCTCGAGCCGCGCCAGGGTGCTCTCGATCCACGCCTGCACTTCCTGGTTGACCTCGCGCGGATCGCGCCCGGCGGCGCTCACCGGCGGGCCGATCACCAGGCGGATGGTGCCCGGTCGCTTGCGCCAGCCGCGGCGTGGCCAGTAGCGGCCCGCATCGTGGGCCACCGGCACCAGGAATTTGCCGGTCTCTGCGGCGAGCAGCGCGCCGCTCACGCCGTAGCGGCGAGTCTGGCCGGGCGGCATGCGCGTGCCCTCGGGGAAAATCATGATCCAATCGCCTTCTGCGAGGCGCTCGCGGCCCTGCGCGACCACCTGGCTGACCGCGGAATGTCCCGATTTGCGGTCGATCGCGATGGCGTGCATCTGTCGGATGCCCCAGCCGACTGCCGGAATCCAGGTCAGCTCGCGCTTGAGGACCCAGACCTGGCGCGGGAACACCAGCGCCATCGCGATGGTTTCCCACGACGAGGAGTGCTTCCAGAGCGCGATGTGATTGCCGGCCGGCAGATGTTCTGCGCCCTCGATGCGGTAATCGAGCCGGCAGGTCCACTTCAACACCGTGAGCAGCACGCCCGACCAGACTCGCACCAGCGCGTAGCGCCGCTCGAACGGCAGCATCGAACAGGCGATGACGAAGAAGATCGCGTAGCAGAACGTCCACGCAAACAGGAACATCGTGAAGAACAGCGAACCGAGCATTTGCATGTACGGTCCTCAGCCCGGCAGGCGCGACAGGTCGGCGACGCCGCTGAACAGGGTGCGCATCTCGCGCAGCAGCGCCAGGCGATTGGCGCGCAGACGCGCATCCTCGTCCATCACCATCACTTCGTCGAAGAACGCATCGACCGCCGGGCGCAGCCCGGCGAGCTCGGTGAGCGCACCGGCGTAGTCGCGCCGCTCGATGGCCGCGCGTACCGTTGGACCGAGTGCCTGCAGTGCCTCGTACAGACCCTGCTCGGCGCCCGCGCCGAGCAGGTGCGGATCGGGGGCCTGCAGCGGCAGGTCCCCGGCCTTCTTCAGTATGTTGGCGACTCGCTTGTTGGCGGCCGTGAGGCTCGCCGCATCGGGCAGCGCCAGGAAGGCCCCGAGGGCGCCGAGGCGCGCATCGAACTCCAGGGGCGAGCGCGGCCGTGTCGAGAGCACCGCGTCGAACATTTCCGGCGTGACGGTGCGCGGCTCGGTGCCCTCGAGGTAATGCGCGCGCAGACGCTCGAACACGTAGTCGTAGAGCTCCGCGGCCGCAGCCGGTGCGGGCGGTGCGCTCTTGCCGGCGCGCTCGGCGACCCGCTCGATATCGACGCGCGCCAGGCGAGCGGCGAACTCCAGCAGCGCCGCCAGATCGACCTCGAGACGCTTCTCGAGCAGGATGCGCACCAGCCCGATGGCCGCGCGCCGCAGTCCGAACGGATCCTTCGTGCCGGTGGGTTTCTCGCCGATCGCGAAGATTCCGGCCAGCGTGTCGAGCTTGTCGGCCAGCGCGAGGACGGTGCCCGTGGCCGTGAGCGGCAGCGCATCGCCGGCGGCCCGCGGCAGATAGTGCTCACCGATCGCCGCAGCCACTTCGCGGTCCTCGCCGTCCGCGGCCGCGTAATACGTGCCCATCGTGCCCTGCAGCTCGGGGAATTCCCCGACCATGGCGCTGAGCAGGTCGCACTTGCACAGCAGCGCCGCGCGCTCGAGCGGCGCGGCCGGCTGACCGAGTGCCGCCCCGAGGTGTACCGCCAGTGCGCCGATGCGCCGGGCGCGCTCGCCGAGGGAGCCGAGTTTCGCCTGGAACGTCACGGCATCGAGCGCCTCGATGCGCGCCGCGAGCGGATGCTTGCGGTCCTGCGCCCAGAAGAACGCTGCGTCGGCCAGCCGGGGGCGCACGACGCGCTCGTTGCCCGCGATCACCTTCGCCGGGTCGCGGCTCTCGATGTTGGCAACCGTGACGAAGCACGGCAGGAGCGCCCCGTCGCGATCCTCGATCGGAAAATAGCGCTGGTGATCCTCGAGCGTCGAGATCAGCACCTCACGCGGCAGCTCGAGGAAGCGCCGCTCGAAGTGCCCGGTGAGCGCCACCGGCCATTCCACGAGTGCCGTCACCTCCTCGAGCAGCGCCTCGCCGAGCAGCGCGCGGCCGCCGAGGGCTTCGGCGGCCGCACTGACCTGCATGCGGATCTGCTCGCGGCGCGCTGCGAAATCGACGACCACGCGGCCGCGCTCGGCGAGCACGCGCTCGTACACGCCCGGACTGGTGAGTCGAATCGGCTTCGGCGCATGAAAGCGGTGGCCCCGCGTCAGGGCCCCGGCCGGCGTGTTGAGCAGCACCGCGGGTACGACCTCCCGGCCGTAGAGCATCACCACCCAGTGCACCGGACGCACGAACTGCGCCTCGCCGGCGCCCCAGCGCATGCGGCGCGGAATGGGCAGCCCATCGAGCGCGCTCTGCACGATGCCCGGCAGCAGCTCCAGGGCGGCGGCACCGGCCCGTACGCCGGTGTAGTACATGAATTCGCCCTTCGGCTCGCTGCGCCGTTCGAGCGCCTCGATGGCGACGCCGCAACTGGCGGCGAACGCTTCTGCGGCGCGCGTCGGCGCGCCGGCCGCGTCGAATGCCGCGCTCACCGGAGGTCCGCGCCGCTCGATGCGCTGCTCGTTCTGGCGCTGCGCGAGGCGCTGCACCCGCACCGCGAGCCGCCGCGGCGTGGCGAAGGAGCGCACCGTGCCGTGGGCGAGTGCGGCTTTGGCCAGCCCGGACTCGATGCCCGCCGCGAACGCCTGTTCGAGCTGCCGCAGCGCCTTCGGCGGCAGCTCCTCGGTGCCGATTTCGACCAGGAAGTCCCGCTTCTCTACGCTCATGCCACTGCTCCGGCCGCCGCGCGCGCGAGCAGCGGGAAGCCCAGCGCTTCGCGCCGTTCGTAGTACGCCCGCGCCACCGCGCTCGCCAGCGCGCGCATGCGCAGAATGTAGCGCTGGCGCTCCGTCACCGAGATCGCCCGGCGCGCATCGAGCAGATTGAAGGTATGCGAGGCCTTGAGCACCTGTTCGTACGCCGGTAGCGGCAGACCCTCGGCGAGCAGCGCCTGACAGGCTCGCTCGTGATCCTCGAAATGCCGCAGCAGTGTCGCGACGTCGGCATGCTCGAAGTTGTACCGCGACTGCTCGACCTCGTTCTGATGGAACACATCGCCGTACGTCACCCGGCCGCGCGCCCCTTCCGTCCACACGATGTCGTAGAGACTCTCCACGCCCTGCAGGTACATCGCCAGGCGCTCCAGCCCGTAGGTGATCTCGCCGGTGACCGGCCGGCAATCCAGCCCGCCCACCTGCTGGAAGTAGGTGAACTGGGTGATCTCCATCCCGTTCAACCACACCTCCCAGCCGAGCCCCCAGGCCCCCAGACTCGGGGACTCCCAGTTGTCCTCCACGAAGCGGACGTCGTGCACCAGCGGATCGAGTCCGAGCGCCGCGAGGCTGCCGAGGTACTGATCGATCAGGTCCGCCGGGGACGGCTTGAGGATCACTTGAAACTGATAGTAGTGCTGCAGGCGGAACGGGTTGTCCCCGTACCGCCCGTCGGTCGGCCGCCGCGAGGGCTGCGCATAGGCGGCGCTCCAGGGCTCCGGACCGATCGAGCGCAGGAAAGTGGCGGTGTGAAAGGTGCCGGCACCGACCTCCATGTCATACGGCTGCAGCACGACGCAGCCGCGCTCGGACCAGTAGCGCTGCAGCGCGAAAATGAGCTCCTGGAAGGTGCGGGGCGCGGACGGGATTTTCATGACGTGGCCGGTTCAGCAAAACAGCCGCCGAGTATAACCAAGCGTCGCGCACGGGCGGATCTCGCACCAAAACGGGGCTGAAAGGCCGCGCGAGGCCACCCGCCTATGGAGCGGCGACAGCGGTTTGCACCAGAACAGTGCTATGATTCAGTCGAACGCACTGTTTTGGTGCAGTTCCAGTCGCGCCCGAATGCAACGCCTTGATTTGCCGAGGACAGCGGACTGGCACGGCACCTGCACTACTGAGGTGCTCCGCCCCGCGGCGCACCTGCGGATGATCCTCGAGCAGGCCCCCCGGGCGGTTCGGAAACGGCCCGTTCCAGCGGCGGCTCGGGCGGTCCCAATGCGGCGGGCCACCCCAATTCCTTCGGAGGCGATATGACACCGAGCGATGTACTGAAGCTGATCCAGGACAAAGACGTCAAGTTCGCGGATCTGCGTTTCACCGATACCCGCGGCAAGGAACAGCACGTGACCATTCCGGCGCGTCTGGTCGATGAGGACCTGTTCCGCGACGGCAAGATGTTCGACGGCTCCTCGATCGCCGGTTGGAAGGGGATCAACGAATCCGACATGATCCTGATGCCCGAGGCCGCCACCGCGGTGCTCGATCCGTTCTTCGAGGAAAACACGGTCAATCTGCGCTGCGACGTCATCGAGCCGGCCACGATGCAGGGGTATGAGCGCGATCCGCGCTCCCTCGCCAAGCGCGCCGAGGCGTACCTGAAGTCCACCGGCATCGCCGACATCGCGACCTTCGGGCCGGAGAACGAGTTCTTCATTTTCGACAGCGTGCGCTTCGGCAACGAGATGCGCGGCTGCTTCTACTCCATCGACTCGGTACAGGGCGCCTGGAGCTCCGGCAGCGAGTTCCCCGAAGGCAACACCGGCCACCGGCCGGGGGTCAAGGGCGGGTATTTCCCGGTGCCGCCGGTCGACGCCTTCCAGGACATCCGCTCGGCGATGTGTCTGGCCTGCGAGGAGCTCGGCCTGAAGGTCGAAGTGCACCATCACGAGGTGGCCACCGGCGGTCAGGGTGAGCTCGGCATCGGCGCCGGCACGCTCGTGCAGAAGGCCGACCAGGTGCAGCTGCTGAAATACGCGGTGCTCAACGTTGCGCAGCGCTACGGTAAGACCGCGACCTTCATGCCGAAGCCGCTCGTCGGTGACAACGGCAGCGGCATGCACGTGCACCAGTCGCTGCAGAAAGACGGCAAGGCGCTGTTCGCCGGCGACAAGTACGGCGGCCTCTCGGAGCTCGCGCTGTACTACATCGGCGGCATCATCAAGCACGCCAAGGCGCTCAACGCCTTCACCAACGCCGGTACCAACAGCTACAAGCGCCTGGTCCCCGGGTTCGAGGCGCCGGTGATGCTCGCCTACTCGGCGCGCAACCGCTCTGCCTCGATCCGCATTCCGTGGGTGTCGAACCCGAAGGCGCGCCGCATCGAGGTGCGCTTCCCGGACTCCACCGCCAACCCGTATTTCGCCTTCACCGCGATGATGCTCGCGGGCCTCGATGGCATCCAGAACAAGATCCATCCGGGTGAGCCGGCGGATAAGGATCTGTACGACCTGGAGCCGGAAGAGGCGAAGCACATCCCGACTGTGTGCCATTCCCTGGACATGGCGCTCGAGCACCTGGACAAGGACCGGGAGTTCCTGACCCGCGGCGGCGTGTTCACCCATGACGTGATCGATGCCTACATCAACCTGAAGATGCAGGAGGTCACCCGCTTCCGGATGGCCACGCACCCGGTGGAGCTCGATCTGTACTACAGCTGCTGAGCGAACGTGACCGAGCCGTTCTCAACCTGCGCCGCGGCCGCCCCCGTCCCGGGGGCGCACCGCGGTGCAGGGGGAGACGATGGCGTCGCAGCCTGGCGACAGCCGCCCGCACTTTTGTGCTCGGACGGCCGAGGGGCTATGCTCCCGAGCCATGAGCAGCGTCTCCCGTTTGATTGCCCGGACGGCCCTGACCGCGCTGCTGTGCGCGGGTCTGCCGGCCGCCGGCTGGGCCGGCAACGGCACCCAATCCACGGTGTACAAGTGGGTCGACGCGCACGGCGTGATCCACTACAGCGACCAGCCGCACGCCAATGCCACCAAGCTGAGCATCCGCGGCGCGCAGACCTATGCACCACCGCCGCCGATGCCGGCCGACCTCAGTGCCCGGCAGTCCTCGCCGCGGACCCGCCCGGCGCACGCCTACAGCAGCTGCGACATCGTGCAGCCGCGCGATCAGCAGATGCTGATGAACGTCTACCGCGCGACGGCCGTCGTCAGTACGCAGCCGGCGCTGCTGCCGGGCAACCGCGTGCAGCTGTTCCTCGACGGACGGCGCATGCCGGGGTCCGGTCCCGCATTCACGTTCCCGGTCGTGCGCGGCCAGCATTCGGTGTCGGCCGTGGTGGTCAATGGCTACGGGCAGATCGTCTGCGAGACCTCGACGGTGACCTTCTACGTTCATCAGCCGTCGATCCAGAATCCGCACAACCCCGTTCACCCGCACTGAGCTGCGCCACGGCGCACCGCGGGCCGGAGGCGCGCCGTGGGCCGTGAGCACAGCGGCGCCTCGGCGCTCGAACACTTCGATCCGGCCGGTCTGTTCGATGCGCTCTCCACCGGCATCATCGTGCTCGATGCGCAGTTGTGCGCCATCTACGCCAACGTCGCGGCGCAGGACCTGCTTGCCTTCAGCCTGAACCAGGCGCGCGGCCGGCCGTTCACGGATTTTCTGCACGACAGCAGCGGGTTGCGCACGCTGCTGCGCCGCGTTCTCACCAGCGGCGAGGGCATCGCGGAGCGAGAACTCACCGTGCGGCCGGCGGCCACGCCTCGCGAGACGCGCACGCTCGACATCACCATGACGCCGCTCGAAGGCCAGATCACCGGCAATCATCTGCTGCTGGAGCTCGCCGACGCCACCCAGCGCCAGCGGATCACGCGTGAGAACGACCTGCTCGCGCGCCTCGACGGCAGCCGCCTGATGATCCGGCAGCTGGCGCACGAGATTAAGAACCCGCTCGGGGGGCTGCGCGGCGCGGCGCAGCTGCTCGAGCGCGAGCTGCCGGGCGCGGACCTGAAGGAATACACCCAGGTGATCATCGGGGAGGCCGACCGGCTGGCCGCGCTCGTCGACTCGATCGCCGGCCCGGCGCGTGCCCCGGAGAAATCCCTGCTCAACGTACACGAGATCTGCGAGCACGTTTTCCGGCTGCTGCGCGCCGAAGCGGCCGCCGAAGTGCTGATCGAGCGCGATTACGACCCCAGCCTGCCCAGTGCACTGCTCGACCGTCATCAGCTCATCCAGGCGTTGCTGAACGTCGCCCGCAACGCGCTGCAGGCGCTCGGCGGGCGCGGGCGCATCGTGTTGCGCACCCGCGCCCTGACCAACGTACGCATCGGCTCGGCCCGGCATCGTTTGGTCGCGAGCGTCCAGGTGCAGGACGATGGGCCCGGCGTGCCGCCGCAGCTGCACACCAGCCTCTTCTATCCTCTGGTCACGGGCCGGCCCGACGGCACCGGCCTCGGGCTCGCGGTGGCCCAGGAACTGGTCAGCCGCAACGGCGGCCTGATCGAATTCGACAGCGAACCGGGCCGCACCGTCTTCACGCTGCTGCTGCCGCTGCTGGAGGAGGTGTGAACGGCGGGCTCAGAGTGTGGATCGTCGACGATGACGCCTCGATCCGTTGGGTGCTCGAGCGCGCACTGCGCAACGACGGCATGACTGCGCGCGCCTTCGATTCGGCCGACATGGCGCTCGAGACGCTGCGGCGCGACGCGCCCGATGTGTTGATGACCGACATCCGCATGCCGGGCCAGTCGGGTTTGGAACTGCTGCGACGCGTGCGCACGACGCGCCCGCTGCTGCCGGTCATCGTCATGACGGCCCACTCCGATCTGGGCAGCGCCGTGTCGGCCTACGAGGGCGGCGCCTTCGAGTACCTGCCGAAGCCCTTCGACATCGACCAAGCGGTCGCGCTGGTGCGCCGCGCGGCGCGCGTTCCGGCCACGGCGGCCGCGGACGGCGGCGCCGAACCGCGCATGACCGAACTGCTCGGCACCGCGCCGGCGATGCAGCAGGTGTTTCGCGGCATCGGCCGGCTGTCGCGCTCGAGCGTGACGGTGCTGATCACCGGGGAGTCCGGGACCGGCAAGGAACTGGTGGCACGGGCGCTGCACGACCACAGTCCGCGCGCCGCGCGGCCGTTCATCGCGCTCAACACCGCCGCCATCCCGGGCGACCTCATGGAATCGGAGCTCTTCGGCCACGAGCGCGGGGCGTTCACCGGCGCTGACGCCCAACGCCGCGGCCGCTTCGAGCAGGCCGACGGTGGCACGCTGTTCCTCGATGAAATCGGTGACATGTCGACGCCGCTGCAGACCCGACTGCTGCGGGTCCTGGCCGAGGGCGAGTTCTACCGCGTGGGTGGCCAGACACCCATCCGGGTCGATGTGCGCGTGATTGCCGCAACCCATCAGAACCTGCAGGAGCGGGTGGCGCAGGGCGCCTTTCGCGAGGACTTGTACCACCGCCTGAACGTGATTCGCCTCGCGCTGCCGGCGCTGCGCGAGCGGGCCGAGGACATCCCGCTGCTGCTGCGCCACTATCTGCGCGTGGCGGCCCGCGACCTGGGCGTCGAGGGCAAGACGCTGGCCCCGCTGGCCGAGCAGCGGCTGCTCGCCTATCGCTGGCCGGGCAACGTGCGCGAACTCGTCAACGTCTGCCGGCGTCTCTCGGTGCTCGCGCCCGGACGCGAAATCGGTGTGGAGGACCTGCCGGCGGACATCGGCGCGGCCGAACCGGATCCGCCGGACGAATGGCAGCAGGCGCTCGCGGCATGGGCGGCGCGTCAGTCCACCGGCGGCGAGGGCGCACTGCTCGACGTGGCGCTGCCGCAATTCGAACGGGTCCTGATCCGCGCCGCGCTGAAGCGCACGCACGGCCACCGGCAGGAGGCGGCCCGGCTGCTCGGCTGGGGCCGCAATACCTTGACGCGCAAGCTCAAGGAGCTGCACCTGGACATCCCGCCGCACGACGGCGGCCCGAGCGGCGAGGAGCCGCTCTAGCGCACCCTCAGATGCGCAGCG
>JAJZSQ010000011.1 GCA_021849615.1 Pseudomonadota bacterium | reverse complement strand
TGTTGGCGAGTCCCGGCTGGCCGCCGCTGCGCGCCCTGGTGTGGGGCACGATCGGCATTGCGCTCGCGGCGGCCTGCGCCGCGGCGATCAACCACGTGCTCGACCGGCGCATCGATGAGCAGATGTCGCGGACCCGCTCACGCCCGCTGCCGCGCGGGCAGCTGACCGAACGCAACGCGCTGCTGTTTGCCGGCGCGCTCGGCGTGCTCGCCATGACGATCCTCTCGATTCTGGTCAATCCGCTCACCGCGGTGCTGACTTTTGCGTCGCTGATCGGCTATGCGGTGATCTACACCGGCTGGCTGAAGCGCGCGACCTCGCAGAACATCGTCATCGGCGGGGCGGCCGGTGCGGCGCCGCCGATTCTCGGCTGGGCGGCGGTGACCAACACGGTCGATCCGCATGCGCTGCTGCTGTTTCTGATCATCTTCGTGTGGACGCCGCCGCATTTCTGGGCGCTCGCCATCGCGCGCAAGGACGAGTACGCGCGCGTCGGGATTCCGATGCTGCCGGTCACGCACGGCGTGGAGTACACGCGCCTGCAGATCCTGCTGTACTCGGTGCTGCTGGTGGTGGTGACGCTGCTGCCGTTCATCACCGGCATGAGCGGCCTGATCTATCTGGCGGCGGCGCTCGCGCTCGGCGTGCGCTTCCTCGCCTACGCGGTGCGCCTGAAGTTCGCCCCCCAGCCGCACCTGCCCATGCGGCTGTTCCGCTATTCGATCAGCTACCTGATGTGGCTGTTCGCGGCGCTGCTGGTGGATCACTATCTGCCGACGGCCCGGCTGCTGTCGCTGCTTCACGTGTAAGCAGGATCTCCCACGAGGAGAGCCGGCGCGTCTCGAGCAGCAGCACGCCGGACGCCTGGTAGTGCCCGCCATCGATCTGTCCGTAGTGTTCCGCGCCGTGGTAGCCGGTCGCCGTGCAGCTGTACACCGAGAGTATGCACCGCTCGAGCACCGAGAAGGTGCCCTGGACTTTGCCCAGGGTGGCGTTCTCCGAGATCCAGCGCAGGCAGCCGCCTTTCTTCGCCGGCGGCTCGATCGAATAGGCATTGCGGAATTCGACCGGCGGGGAGCCCAGCACCTTGAGGGACCCGGCGACCAGCCAGCAGTGGTTCTGGTGCGTGACCTCGGTGCGACACTCGGCGAGCAGCGGCTCGCCGTCTTCGCGCCAGAAGGTCCCCCGACCGCTCCAGATGCCCGGTTCGAGCAGGTAGGTGTGCGTCATGCGCTGCCGCCGCAGGACTCACGCACCAGCAACTGCGGCGCGAGAATCATGTTCTCCGCCGGCCGGCCTTCGATCTGGTTGATCAGGCTCTGCACCAGCACTTCGCCGGCGCGCTTGGTGTTCTGCGACACGGTAGTGAGCGCCGGGCGGGTCACCGCGCCCATCGGAATGCCGTCGAAACCGACCACCGCCACATCCTCCGGAACCCGCCGCCCGGCGGCGGCGAGCGCCCCCAGGGCCCCGATGGCAATGAGGTCGCTCGCGGCGAACACCGCATCGAAGGGCAGACCGCGATCCAGGAGCGCGCGCAGCGCGGTATGGCCGGACGCTTCGGTCGACACGGCCCCGACCTGCAGGCGCGGATCGGGCGTGACGCCCGCGGCGAGCAGCGACTCGCGGTAGCCGCGATAGCGGTCGGCCATCTCCGGCGCCGAGGCGGCGATCTCACCGAGAAATGCGATGCGCTGCCGCCCGCTGCGCAGCAGGTGCTCGGCGGCGAGCCGCCCGCCGGCCACGTTGTCGCAGCCGATCGAGACCCCCGGATGATCGGGCAGGATCTGTCCCCAGCGCACCAGGTGCGCGCCGTGCCCGATCAGCGCCTCCAGGCGCTCGCGGTAGGCGAGGTAATCGCCGTAGCCGAGCAGGATGATCCCATCGGCCTTGTGGCTGTCCTCGTAGTCGGCGAGCCAGTCGGGCAGCAGATCCTGAAACGATACGAGCAGGTCGTAACCCTGGCGCGAACACGCGCGGATGATCGAGCCCAGCATCGAATGGAAGAACGGGTTGATCGCCGAGTCGTCGGTGGTCGGATCCTCGAAAAAGAGCAGCGCCAGCGTCCCGGTGTGCTTGCGGCGCAGGCTCGAGGCGTTCTTGTCGACATGGTAGTTGAGTTCGCGGGCCACCTCGAGAATGCGCTCGCGGGTCGCCGGAGAGACCATCGGGTCCCCGCGCAGCGCGCGCGAGACCGTCGACTGCGACACGCCCGCCAGGTGGGCGATGTCGAGTGAGTTGGGCTTGCGGCGTTTGTCACGCATCCCGCAGGCCTCCGGCTGAACCCGGGTGTGCGTATGGTCCGCCTCGGCGGTTTGTCCGTTCGGCATGTGCGTTCGCACGGCCCATCGGCCGCTCCCCCCTCACCTCGAAATGGGCACTTCAGGGAGCCTAGTCTAAATCATGCCGGCGGGTGCCCCAAATACTGAATGTTGCGCATGCGCAACATTTGGGCGCTCATGTGCCGGCACCCGCACGCCGCGCTTCAGGAAACTGTTGCGAACAGCACACCATGAGGCGGAAGCACCGCCACCGTACCGTCCACCCTGCCGCTCTGCAGGCCGTGCCCGTTCACGACGGTCACCGGGCCGGCCAGCGGCAGGGCGGTCTGCTGCGCCTGCCCGCCCAGGTTGAACACCCCGAGCACGGTCTGCCCGTCCAGCTGGCGGGTGAAGCCGAGCAGGGGCTCGGGCAGCTCGAGGAAGCGGATCGCACCCCAGCGCAGCGCCGGCTGCTCGCGCCGCCAGCGCAGGAAGCGCCGAAAGCCATTCAGCGGCGAATCCGGGTCGTGCTCCTGGCGCGAGACGGCGAGCGGCAAGTGTTCGGCCGGGACCGGCAGCCAGGGCACGCCCCGACTGAACCCCCCGCCGGCATGATCGATCCACGGCATCGGTGTACGGCAGCCGTCCCGGCCCTTGAAGTTCGGCCAGAAGGCGATTCCGAACGGGTCGCGCAGCGCCTCGTAGGGCACTCCGGCCTCGGGCAGGCCGAGCTCCTCGCCCTGGTAGACGCACACCGAGCCGCGCAGCGAGCAGACCATGGCGCTGAGCAGGGTGGCGAGGCGGGGGGAGGCGTGCTCGCCGCCCCAGCGGGTCACCACGCGCGCCACGTCGTGATTGGAGATGGTCCAGCACGGCCAGCCGTGCGGCATGCGCTGCTCGAGCGCCTCGACCGTGTTGCGGATGTGCCCGGCGCGGTACTCCTCGGTGAGCAGCTCGAAGGAGTAGGCCATGTGCAGCCGGTGCTCCCCGACGTACTCCGCCATCGTGCCGAGGGAGTCTTCGGACGAGATCTCTCCCAGCGCCGCAACACCGGGGTACTGGTCGAGCAACCGGCGCACCCGCTCGAGAAACGCGAGATTCTCCGGCTGGGTGTTGTTGTACCAGTGATACTGGTAGGCGTACGGATTGTCGGGACTGAAGCCCCGGCCGGTGCGCTCGCTCTCGGGCTTGGCCGGGTTATCGCGCAGCCGCTGGTCGTGATAACAGAAATTGATCGCATCGAGGCGCACCCCGTCGATGCCGCGCCGCAGCCAGAATTCCAGGTTCTCCAGCATGGCAGCCGGTACCTGGGGGTTGTGGAAATTCAGATCCGGCTGCGAGTCGAGGAAATTGTGCAGGTAGTACTGCCGACGCCGCGGCTCCCAGCGCCAGGCGGGTCCGCCGAAGATGGCCTGCCAGTTGTTCGGCGGCGAGCCGTCCTCGCGCGGATCGGCCCAGACGTACCAGTCGGCCTTGGGATTCGTGCGGCTCGAGCGGCTCTCATGAAACCAAGGATGCTCGGCCGAGGTGTGACTGAGCACCTGATCGATCATCACCTTCAGGCCGCGCCGGTGCGCCTCGGTCACCAGCCGATCGAAGTCCTCGAGCGCTCCGAACATCGGATCGACCGCCCGGTAATCGGAAACGTCGTAGCCGAAATCCGCCATCGGCGACTTGAAGAACGGCGACACCCAGATGGCATCGACATCGAGTGCGGCCACGTAATCGAGCCGCTCGATGATGCCGGGCAAGTCCCCGACCCCGTCCCCATTGCTGTCCTGAAAACTGCGCGGATAGATCTGGTAGATCACCGCCCCCCGCCACCAGCGATTGTCAGTCATGTTCGTGCATTGCGTATCGTTCGTCCTACTGTGACACAGCCCAGCGGTGAAGCGCGCTACCTCGGCCGGCGCCGCATACGTATTCAGCGCAATCTTCGCATACGTATTCATGACGGCGCGACTGCCGGACGGGCGTTGCGCCGCCGCATCGGCGCATGAATACGTATGCAGTCGCTTGCTTTCGAAGTGTTGCTTACGAATCATTCATGACAGTTTCGTTGCGTCGGCAGCCGGCGTCACAGGTGCGTGCCCGGCAGCCGCCGCGAACCGCAGTCCGCCAACGGATCGGTAGTAGCCATATACATTTCGCCCTCGGGGGGGTCTCGTGATTACCAGACGCAAGCGCAGCATTCTCGAATTGGCGGTCGCCACCGCCTGCTTCGGCGCCGCCGCCGTTGCCGCAGTCATTCCGGTCGCGGCACACGCCGCGCCGCAGAACACCAGCGCACAAAGCACCGCTCATCAGAAGAAAAAAGCCGCCAAGCAGGTAGCTAACGCCAATCTGCTGCATGAAGTCGTCGTTAACGGATTCATCAGCAGTATCCAGAACGCGATCGCGATCCAGAAGAACGCCAATTCAATCGTCGAGGCCGTCTCCTCTGAGCAGATCGGCAAGCTGCCGGGCACCAGCATTGCGAACGCCCTGAGCAGCCTGCCGGGCCTGGCGACCCAAATGGTCAACGGCCGTCCGCAGGTGCTCACGATCCACGGCCTCGGTCCGGACTTCAATACCGTGCAGATCGACGGGGTCGAGCAGGCCAGCACCGCGAACAATCGCGATGTGCAGCTCGATCAGTATCCGGCGAGCTGGTTCAAGACGGTCGAAGTGCACATGACGCCGAGCGCCGATCTGCTCGGGCAGGGCATGGCCGGCACGGTGAACATGATCACCCTGAAGCCGCTCGACCAGAAGGGTCCGAGCGCAAACATCAATGCCTATTACACCTGGCTCGAGCCGAACCAGGTCATGCCCGGCCCTGGCGTAAGCAATGCCGGTCACGACATCAATGGCATCTTCTCTGACCAGTTCCTGCATCACACCCTGGGCGTGAATGTTGGTATCGATCTCAATGCGACGCCATCGCACATCCTGCACCAGGCGCCGTGGGGATATCCAACCACGAACGGCGACTACGTGATTGGCGGATCGAAGAACTACAACATCTCCGACTTGATGAAGCGCGAGGGGTATCTGCTGACCTTCGAGTACCGCCCCTCGAGCGCGTTCACCAGTACCCTGAACCTGACGTACGACGACTTCACCGAAACCCAGCAGGCGAAAGGCGTGGAATTCCCGCTTTTCTGGGGAAGTGGTACGCAGCTGGCGGTCGGCAACGTGACCAACGGCTTCGTGCAGTCCGGAACCTACACGAACGTTTATCCGGTCATCCGGAACGACTACAACCACACGAAGGCGCGCGTCTACAACATCAACTGGAACAACGAATTCAATCTGCCCGACGAGTGGACCGCATCGATCGACGCCAGCTACAACCGAGCCATGCGTCGTGACATCTTCCTCGAGAGCTACTCCGGATTCGGATACAACGGACCCAACAGCCACGGCGCGGTCCCGCCGATGACGGTGAACTTCTTCGAAGGCAGCAATGGCGAGCTGTTCCTCAATTCGCCGCAGAATCTGGCTGCCAGTTCGATCGTGCTGACCGACCCGCAGGGTTGGGGCTCCGGTGCGAATCTCGTGCAGCAGGGATTCATCAACGCGCCGCACACCGACGACTACCTGGCGAACCTGAAGGTCTCCGCGGAACATTATTTCAACCACGGACCGATCTCCAGCGTTGAAATCGGTGTCGACCGGCGTAAGCGCCACAAGCTGTACAACATTTCGCAGGATTTCCTCGTGCTGCCCGGGGCAAGCTGCGGACTGGTCATCACCAGCAGCTGCACGCCGACTCAGACTGCGCCGATTCCGGGCTCTGCCCTCGAATCGACGTCCACGGCGGCGCTTGGGTTCATGGGCATTGGCCCCCAGGTGCTCTACAACCCCCTCTCGGTGCTCGCGACTGGCGCGGACGTGATGTACCCGACGGCGCTGTCCTCGATCGCGGTGCCGCCGAACTGGACGGTTAGCGAAAATGACACGGATGCCTACCTGCAGTTCAATCTCCACACCAACCTGACGAGCGACATCGGGCTGCGTGGCAACTTCGGCTTGCAGGTCGACCACACTTCGCAGGTCTCGGGCGGTGCGCGCGTGGCGCCGGGATCCACGACCGGAGGTGCCGCCACCACCGTGCTCATACCCACGGTCGGTGGAGTGAGCTATACCCGCTATCTGCCGAGCCTGAACCTGGTGTTCTCGCTTCCGGACGACAACAATTTCCGTCTGGGCGTGGCGCGTACGATGGCGCGGCCCCGCATGGATTACACGACGTCGAGCCTCGACATCTCCGGGAACATTACGCAGCTGGCGAACACGAACCCGAACCAGTCGTACTTCAGTGGCTCTGGTGGAAATCCGAAGCTGCTGCCGACGATGGCGACCAACTACAACGTGAGCCTGGAGCACTACTTCACTGGCCGGGCTTCGGGCTTCAACTGCAACTCCTCGGAGTCGAAGGCTTCGTCGCTGTGCACCACCGGCGGCACCGGTTACGTGCAGCTGTCCGGATACTACCTGCAGCTGTCGGATTACATCAATCCGAATGCGGCGGTGCTGTATAACTTCCAGCCCTACGTGTCGGCGTACCTGACGCCGGCGCAGCAGTCTCAGCTGGGAACCACCTACGGCATCATCTCGGCGGCCAACAACAACGGTTCGGGCCACATTGAGGGTCTGCAGCTGGCGACCAACATTCCGTTGGGCGACTTCACGCCGTACCTCAATGGCTTCGGTATCCTGGCGAGCGCCAACCGTACGCTGAGTTCCGTCTATTATCCGGGCAATACTCAGCCGGTAACGGTCGAGGGCCTGTCGAAGTGGGTGGAGAACTACACGCTGTACTTCCAGCGCGGAGGATTCCAGGCGCGTGTGGCGGACGATATCCGCAGCAGCTTCCTCGGACGTGTCTTTGGTATCAGCGCGACTCGCATCGAGCAGACCGTGGCAGGAGAAGCCTGGGTGTCCGCGCAGATCAGCTACAGCTTCAGCAGCGGAGCGCTGAACGGGCTGACGTTGATCGCGAACGGATCAAATCTCACCAACCAGGGCATGCAGACATACCAGAACAACGACCCCCGTCAGGTGGTCACTTGGGAACGGTATGGGCGTACCTACCAGGTCGGGTTCTCTTATCAGTTCAAATAACAACGCGACAGATAGACATTCCCCCTCACTCGAACCCCGTCGGCGCAAGCCGGCGGGGTTTTTCTTTGCCATCGTCGTGCAGTCTTCGAATGCACGAGATTCCTCTCCGAACGCATCCGAATGCCGTGGTGCGTGACACGTGGCATGTCCAGAGCTGCCCGGAAGATCTCGTGGTCCGGCACCATTCGGCTCCGGCCATTGCCCGGGGCAGAGGCCTGCCGTGCTGCGTTCCGGGCTGCCCGGCTTGGTGCTAGCATCCTGCGATCTGCGTCCAGATCCCGAGAACTTCCATGAATCCATTGTCCATCAGACGCGTCGTCATCGTTGGCGGCGGAACCGCTGGATGGTTGAGTGCGTCGGTTCTCGGTCGTGCCATGGGGCCGAACCTGGAGGTGCGTGTCGTGGATTCGGACGCGATCGGTACCGTCGGGGTGGGGGAGGCGACCATCCCGCAGATCCGCAACGTCAATCGGTTCCTGGGCATCGACGAAGATGCGATGCTTCGCGCCACGGGCGGAACGATCAAACTCGCCATCGAATTCAACGACTGGCTGCGGATCGGCCATTCGTACATGCACGCGTTCGGTGACGTGGGGCTGCCACTCGGGCCGCTGCCGTTCCAGCATTACTGGCTGCGTAGCTGTGACGATCCGGCGGCGGCAGATCTGTGGACATACTCGATGAATGCGGTGGCAGCACGTGCACACCGCATGGCGCGCATCGACCGTGTCGGCAACAGCCCTGTGGCGGGTCCGAAATATGCGTTCCACTTCGACGCCGCGCGGTACGGGCGCATGCTGCGCGAGTTTGCCGAACGGCTCGGAGTGCGCAGAACCGAGGGCAGGATCGTGGACGTGCAGCTACGCGGCACGGACGGCTTCATCGACGCACTCCAACTGGAGAGTGGTGAACGGATCGAAGGCGATCTGTTCATCGACTGCTCGGGCTTTCGCGGCCTGCTCATCGAACAGGCGCTGGGTTGCGAGCTCGAAGACTGGCGGCAATGGCTGCCATGCGACAGCGCACTGGCCGTGCAGAGTGTCACCCAGGGGCCCTTGCGACCCTTCACCCAGGCCAATGCGAGGCCTGCGGGCTGGCAATGGCGCATTCCGCTGCAACACCGCACCGGCAATGGCCACGTTTACTGCAGCGAATACATGAGTGACGACGAGGCGGCGAGCCTGCTGCTGGCGAACCTCGACGGCCAGGCGCTCGGGGAGCCGCGACTCATCCGATTTCGCTCCGGGGTCAGGCGGCAGCCCTGGGTGCGAAATTGCGTGGCCATCGGGCTCGCCGCGGGCTTTCTCGAGCCTCTGGAATCGACCGCAATCCATCTCGTGCAGTCAGGCATCAGTCGCCTGCTGGCATTGTTCCCCGACCGGGGCTTCGATCCGGCGGTCATCGAGGAGTACAACCGCAAGGTCCGCGAGGAATACACCCAGGTGCGGGACTTCCTCGTGCTGCACTACCGCGCCACGCAGCGCAATGACATGCCGTTCTGGCGCAGCTGCGCGGCGTTGCCGGCGCCCGATGCATTGGCGCACAAGCTGGCGATCTTCGAGGCTACCGGGCAGATCTTTCGCGAAGGCGAGGAATTATTCACCGAACAGTCCTGGCTGCAGGTCATGATCGGGCAGGGTATCCGGCCGCGGCGGCATCATCCGCTTGCCGACAACCTGCCGGCCGAACAGTTCGGGGAATTTCTGGGCAATATCCGCTCGTTGATACGCGGCGCCGTCGAACGCATGCCGAGCCACGACCGGTTCATCGCCGAGCATTGCGCCGACTCGACGCAGTAACGGGCGTCGCGAAGCTACCGGGGGATGATTCCTCGGCTGCAATGGCGCTCGATGTACTGCCGATGAGTCGGCAGGGAGTCTGCGGCGCGCTGCAGGACCTCGTGTATGCTCGCGAGGTAGGCTTTGGGGTCGATTCCTGTATTCAGTCCGACCAGCGGATGATGCCGCGCCGGCCACACTTCCTGGCCGAGCAGCACCGCAAGCCAATTGCTGTTCTGGAACAGTTCGAGCGGTTCGGCGACGATTCTCCCGGAATGCCGGAACTGGTCAATCTTGTACTGCAGCGTCTCCGGGATCGCCATCGCGCGAGTAGCGCGCCACATGGGCTCATCGCGTTCCTGGGCGTGATAGTGCAGCACCAGGAAGTCGCGGATGCGTTCGTATTCGGTGACCGTCAGGCGGTTGAACTCGCGCACGAGCAGCGGATCGCAGTCTCGATCCGGGAACAGAGCGAGCAGGCGCATCAGAGCCGACTGCACCAGATGCAACGCCGTGGACTCCAGCGGCTCGAGAAAGCCCGCGGCGAGCCCGATGGCTACGCAGTTGCGTGACCACGGTTCGCGCCGCACGCCGGTCGTGAATCTGATCAGCCGCGGCTCGCCAAGCGGGGCACTCTCGAGGCTTTCGAGCAGGGTGGCCGCAGCTTCCTCATCGCTCAGGTACCCGCTGCAGTAGACGTGGCCGTTTCCCATGCGGTGCTGTAACGGAATCCGCCATTGCCAGCCCGCAGCGCCGGCGATTGAGCGTGTGTAGGGCGGCAGCTCTGGTCCGACCGCGCCACCGACGGTGACCGCACGGTCGCAGGGTAGCCACTGCCGCCAATCCTCGTACCGGCTGCCCAGGGCCGCGCCGATCAATACGGCACGGAATCCGGAACAGTCGATGAACAGGTCTCCGTCCACCTGTCGTCCATCTTTCAGCACCACGGCTTCGATGAAGCCATCCGTGCTTCGCAGCTGCACGCCGGTTGCTTCCCCTTCCGTGCGCACAACACCCCGTCGCTCTGCGTACCCGCGCAGGAATTTCGCGTACAGCCCCGCATCGAAATGGTAGGCGAAATCATGGGTCGAGAGCACCAGGCGGCGGTCCGCAAGGGGACGGTCAAAGCGGCCCGCCCGGGCCGCGATCCATGCCATGGCGTATTCCTCGAACGGTACCGTCGAGCCCCGAGCGCGTTCGCTGAGCCAGTAATGATGCAGCGGAACCGAATCGAAATCGGGCGCGAACCTTCCGAACGGGTGGAAATAGCGCTGTCCGACGCGAGTCCAGTTGACAAACTCGATGCCGAGTTTGAACGTACCCCCGGTGGCCGCAAGGAACTCGTTCTCATCGATCCCCAGCAGCTGGTTGAACTGGCGGATCGGGGGAATGGTCGCTTCCCCGACCCCCACGGTCCCGATCGCATCGGACTCGATGAGCTCGATGGGGATCTGCCCGTAGGTCGCACGGGAGAGTGCGGCGGCACTCATCCATCCGGAAGACCCACCGCCCAGAATGACGATCCGCCGGATGCGGCGCCCGGAGGGGTCATGCATGGCGGCCTGCGCCCCGATTCCTGTCCGCCGGGTGGTCGGCAGGAGGCCCCGCTGATCGTGTCATAAGGTACTTTCTGCTGCTGGGCACACGACCCTCCGCGCATGCCCCCGGTACGGAATTATGGCGCATCCCAGCGGTAACTGAAGCATAAGCCGCCACGGGCAGGCTCGGTCCCCAGCGTGCGGATGAATACGTATGCGAAGCGTTGCCAATCCCGGCGCCTCCGTCGCATTCTCGCCCGGCAGCTCAGAGGAGCGCACAGCGCAGCGCGGCAGCATCGGGTGTCCGTGCGGGAAGTTGGCGATGCAGTGGCGCACTTGAGGGGGCGGACCGCGAGATGCTTCTCGAGTCCGCATCATGGCAGACACCAGGCGGGGGAACGTGCAGGACCAACACGCGATACCGGCTGGTCACGGAACGCCCGGGATGTGCCGCTAGCCCCTTCTGTCCTCGAGCCAAGAACGCTTGCGCCGGCGGGATTGTCCGCAGCACATGTCCAGCACTGCCGTGCGCGGTGTACTGAGGGGGAATTGACGATTATGCATCCGGGACACCGTTGGGCCGCGATCGCGGCGGCCGCGCTCTTCATGATCTGTGCGCGCGGCCACGCGTCAGCTGCAGAGGCCGTCGCCATGTTGCCTGGGGGCGCCGCGGTGACTTTCCACGGCGGGCAGCTGCAGCTCACGCTGGTCCGGCGCAACGTCCTGCGTGTGCATTTTCTCCCCGGCGGCCATGCTTCACCCCCGGCACTGGTGATCTCGCCACGCGCGCCGCAGGCTGCTGCCAGCCCGGTGACCGTACGCCGGCGCGCCGGGGAAATCACGCTCAGCAGCGGCGCCATACGAGTCATGTTCGATAGCACCACCGGTGCACTGCGGGTCGTCTCTGCCCGCGGCGCTGCGGAATCGTTGCACCAGAATCTCAACGGTACGCTAGCGCGGGGCACGTTCGCGGTCGACTACTCTCCGAAGACTGCGCCGCTCTACGGCGTGCATGGTTTTAATGCCTTTCAGAAAGCCGAATCTGGTCTGCTGCGCACCGGCCGCCAGATGGCCACCGCCGGGGAGCAGGGCGACGCCGGCGCGCCCCTGGTGTGGAGCACGGCGGGCTTCGCTGTCTTGCTCGATAGCCAGAAGACCCTGTTCGACCTGGGCGCCGGGCGCATCCAGGTGCTGCGCCAGACCAGGGTTGACCCTGACTACTATCTGATCCTCGGCACGCCACGGCAGATCTTCGCTGCAGTCGATGTGCTTACTGGCCATGCACCGTTGTTCCCCAAGTGGTCCTTAGGGTTCATCAACAGCCAGTGGGGCATCAACGAAGGCGAGCTGCTGCGCATCGTGCGCCGTTACCGGAAGCTGCACATTCCGCTCGATGCGTTCTCCCTCGATTTCGACTGGAAGGCCTGGGGGCAGAACAACTACGGGGAGTTCCGCTGGAACACCCGCAAGTTCCCCGACGCCCCGAGCGGCAAGCTCGACCGCGAACTCACCGCCCTCGGGGTGCACCTGATCGGCATCATGAAGCCGCGCATCCACGTGAACACCGTCGAGGGCCAGTACGCCACCGCACATCACCTGTGGATCCCGGGGGAGAAGGCGAGCCTCGATTATTTCTCGCACAAGCCGGTCAAGACGCTCGATTTCGACAAGGCGGCAACACGCACATGGTTCTTCAACCCCGCGCTGCGCCAGAGCTTCCGCACCGGCATCGTCGGCTGGTGGAACGACGAGGCCGACGAGACCGGAGATGACACCCAGTTCTTCAACATGGAGCGGGCCCTCTACGACGGACAGCGCAAGTACTTCCCGCAGCGCGTCTGGTCGCTGAACCGCAACTTCTGGCTCGGCGCGCAGCGCTACGCCTACGGCCTGTGGTCCGGGGACATCCAAAGCGGCTTCGCCAGCATGGCCGCGCAGCGCCAGCGCATGCTGAGCGCGATTGACGTCGGGGAGATGTGGTGGGGCATGGACGGGGGCGGGTTCCACCTGCATCCGTCGTCGGAGAATTATGCGCGCTGGCTGGAGTTCGACGCGTTCGCGCCCATCTGCCGCGTGCACGGCAGCTACCTGCAGCGCCGCCAGCCGTGGATCTACGGACAAACTGCCGCACGGGCGGCCACCGCGGCGCTCGATCTGCGCTACCGCCTGATGCCTTACATCTACTCCTACGCCTGGCAGGATCACGTCGCGGGCGTCGGTCTCGTCCGCCCGCTGTTCTTCAGCTGGCCCCACGATCCGCACCTGCGCAATGACGTGCAGGCGTGGCTGTTCGGGCAGTGGCTGCTGGTCTCCCCGGTCGTGCATCGCCACCAGCGCACCAAGCAGCTGTATCTGCCGCACGGAACCTGGACCAACTTCTTCACCGGCAAGGTGTATCGCGGCGGGCGTACCGTCACCCTGAAGCTCGATGCGAAGACGTGGATGGACATCCCGCTGTTCGTACGTCAGGGCGCGATCATTCCGACGCAACCGCTGATGCAATACGTGGGGCAGCATCCGGTGCGCACTCTCACCGTCGAGGTCTTCCCCGCCCGTCGCGCCACGCACTTTGACTACTACGACGACAACGGCGAGACCTATGCCTACCAGCACGGGCAGTACTTCCTGCAGCGCATCGGCACGCAGTCGACCGGTACCACCGTTCAGCTGACCCTCGGTGCCGTGCAGGGCAGTTACAAGCCCGCACTGCGCCGGTATGTGTTCGTCCTGCATCGCGTGCATGCGCAGTCCGTCGTCGTCGGCGGACGAGCGCTGCAGCCGGCCGCCAATCTGGCGGCGCTTAGCGGCTGCAATCGGATTTGCTGGGCACGCGGAAAGAACCGCGTGGGCTCCCTCACATTCATCGGAGTGCCGGCGGGCGAACGGTCGCACGTCAGCATCATCGAGGCGAATCGTCACTGAGCGAATCTGAACCGAGATTCGTCAACGTGCAGCGTTCGGCTGCTCCGGGGCCGGAGCAGCCGTGCGAACAGGCATACATCAAGGAATGCCGGGCGTGAGCCGACGCAGAGCGGCGTACATCCGGGCATGTCGAATGGGCCGAAAGGGCCGTGGATCGCCACCATAGGGGAGTCAAAAACATGAAACATCGAAGCCAGCGCGTAAAGGTAAGGCGTTTTCGTCGAGCGGCATCATTCATGCCCATTCTTGCGGCCGGGCTGCTGCTCGGCTTAAGCGGCCGAGCGCAGGCCTGTGGGACGAATGGCAACGTCCATTGGCGAGAGATCTTCTCCGACCAGGGGCCAATGTTCGACAGTAACCCCGAGCCGGCGCGCAACGCGTCTGTAACCCTGACGCTCCGCGTCTGCCACGATGACATCACCAGTGCGAACATCAAATATTACGATTCGGCGACGAGCCAGTTCGTCTGGGTGCCGATGCATTACGCATCCACCGATTCGACCGGACAGTTCGACTACTGGCAGGGCACCATCGCCAATGTCGGCACCGCAGAGCTCTACTACCGCTTCCAGATCAACGATAACCAGGCAACTGTCTGGTACAACGCGTCCGGTTTAAGTTCCAGCGAGCCGATTTATGGAGATTTCTTCATTATTCCGGGATTCAAGACCCCGGACTGGATGAAAAATGGCGTCGGATACGAAATCTTTCCTGACCGTTTCTACGACGGAAATCCGGAAAACGACGTCTATAACGGTGAATTCACGTACGACGGATGTTCTGTCGAACAGCATTCATGGGTGAGCGGCTATACGAACGACGCGGCGTACGTGAACGGGTGCAACAGCGAGGTGTTCTTCGGCGGTGATCTTGCGGGAATCAGGCGGAAACTTGGATACATAAAGAAGACACTCGGTGCAAATATCCTGTATCTGACGCCAATTTTCGAATCCCCGACCAATCACAAGTACGACACGGCCAATTACTACAAGGTCGATCCGGCCTTCGGCACAAACGGAACGCTCGAGAGCCTGATAAGAGCGGTCCATGGCGATGAGGACGGGCGGCGCGGCTACATCATCCTCGACGGCGTATTCAATCACACTGGTGATACCAACTGCTGGTTCGGCAGGTCGACTTACTGGAAAGAAAAGTGCCGGGTGGTCGGTGCATTCCAATCCACTTCGAGCCCGTATTACGACTACTACACGTTCGAGGGCTGGCCGACGCAGTACGCATCATTTTTTGGCATCTCCAGCATGCCCAAGCTCAACTACGGGGCAACTGGCTCGCCGGTGCGCATGCAGATCTACGGCCGACGCCGATCTGTTGTTCAAAATTATCTGCGCGAACCATATCGCATCGATGGTTGGCGCCTCGATTCCGCGCAGTACATGGATGCCGGAGCAAATTATGGATCCGATGCGACTAATCACCAGATCATGCGGCAATTGCGTGCCGCTATTACCGCCGTCAACCCGAACGCAGAGATTCTCGGGGAGTACTGGGGTGACGCTTCGTCGTGGCTGGATGATGGGGATCAGTGGGATAGCGCCATGAATTACAACGGGTTCACCAATCCGGTGTCGGAGTGGATCTGTGGTACGGATGAAAGCGGAAATAGCGCCTCGATTGGCGTCAGCCAACTGGCGGGCTGGCTGTGGGGGACCCGCGCAGACCTGCCGGGCGACGTACAGCAGGTCATGACCAACGAGCTTGGTACACAGGACACTCCGCGTTTTGCGCAGCGGTGCTCGTGGACCAACGGTTGGGGGACGTACCTTGGCCTCATTCTGCAGTTCACGTACGTCGGCACACCCATGATCTACTACGGAGACGAATACGGCATGATGGGCGGAGCCGACCCCCAGAACCGCCATACTTTCGACTGGTCGAGGGCCACACTTGCAAATCCCGCCGTGGCGCTGACCCGCAAGCTGATCAAGATACGTAGAGAGTATGCTGCGCTGCGCGTCGGATCGTTCATCCCGCTCGTGCCGGACATGACCGGTGATTTGTACGGCACCAACGAGGTATTCGCATTCGCGCGCGTAGGTCGCAATCACCGTCTCGTAGTCGTGCTGAACAACAGCAGCGCGCAGTCGAACGTTGCCATTCCCGTCTGGCTCGCCGGCGACGCGATAGGATCGACAGTGAAGGATCTGGTTTCCGGAGCCCAGTACACGGTTTATGAAAATGGCGGTCGAGGATACGTCAATGTGACCGTGCAGGGGCATTACGGGGCGATCCTGGAGCAGTGATTCGCGACGCCGCTGCTGGCGCCCCGGGGGCGCCAGCAGCGGCGGCTTCGCGACCGGTGCGGTAAATTCTCTGGTGAGCGGACGCAAGACGAACGTGAACGAGAAAGGCGATAGAAAGATGTTCGAATGCAATTGGAGCTGGCCGCGCCGCACGGCGGCGCTGGCAGTCATGGCGCTGGCAGCTGCCCTGTCCGCTTGCGGTGGGGGTGCGAACGGCGTGCCCGCAGTGGGCAGCAACACGGCAAGCTCCGGCGCGGTGACGCCCTCGATCAAGACCGCTGATCTGTTCTCCGATCAGGGCACGATGTACGACAGCAACACCGAGCCGAGTGCAACCGATCCCGTTACGGTCACCTTGCGCACGGCGCACGGTAATGTCACTAGTGCGAACATCAAGTATTACGATACGGCCGACGCCTCGTTCCACTACGTTCCGATGAGCGTGACCTCGACGGACCCGACGGGCCGCTACGACTACTGGCAGGGCACCATTCCGGCGAGTGCGTCGGAAAAATATTACCGTTTCGAGGTCAGCAACGGCGCCGAGACGGTTTGGTACAACGCTGATGGCGTCAGTACTACCGATCCCTCGAGTGGCGATTTCTTCGTCATTCCGGGCTTCAAGACGCCCAGCTGGATGAAAAGCGGCGTAATGTACGAGATTTTCGTTGACCGGTTCTTCGATGGCAACCCGGCCAATGATGTCACCAGCGGCGCGTATACCTTCGCAGGCTGTGCCACGGAGCAGCACGCCTGGGGCACGAGCGTCTACGCGACGGTGCCTGGCTGCAACGGCGAAGTTTTCTTTGGCGGCGATCTTGCCGGCATTGAACAGAAGCTCAGTTACATCAAGCAGACCCTGGGCGCGGACATCATCTACCTGACGCCAATTTTCGAGTCGCCGACCAACCACAAATACGATACGGCCGATTACTACAAGGTCGATCCGGCGTTCGGCAGCAATGCGCGGCTCGAGCAGCTCATCCAGGATGTGCACTCCAGCGCGAACGGTCCGGCCGGCTACCTCATTCTGGACGGGGTTTTCAACCATACGGGAGACTCGAACTGCTGGTTCGGCAGGGAAACCTACGGCACCCTGAGCTGCTCGGTGACCGGGGCCTACCAGTCAAAGTCGAGCCCGTACTACACCTGGTACACCTTCCAGTCATGGCCGAATCAGTACTCGAGCTTTCTGGACATGGTCCCCACCATGCCTAAGCTCAATTACGGGGCTACCGGTTCGCCCGTGCGCGAGCAGATTTATGCCAGCCCGACGTCTGTCGTGCAGACGTACCTCAAGCCGCCCTACGGCATCGACGGCTGGCGGCTCGATACGGCACAGATGATCGATGCCGACGGCAATAGCGGCTCCGACGCTACGAATCATCAGATCATGCGCGAATTGCGCACCGCGGTGCTATCGGCCAACCCGAACGCAGAGATTCTCGGGGAATTCTGGGGTGATCCGGCGCCGTGGCTCGACGGTGGTCACGAATGGGACGGCGCGATGAACTACAACGGGTTCACCGATCCGCTTTCCGAGTGGCTGTGCGGCGTCGATGAGGGCGGCAAGCCGGCGACCCTGGATGTCACCGAGTTTGACGCGGCACTGAGTAAAGCCCGCGCGGATCTGCCCGTGAATGTACAGGAAACGATGACCAACGAGCTCGGCACGCACGATACGCCGCGCTTCACGACTCGCTGTGGCGACGATCTGGCGAAAACGGAACTCGCGATGATCTTCCAGTTCACGTACGTCGGTACGCCGACCATCTACTACGGCGACGAATACGGCATGCAGGGCGCCAACGACCCGGACAACCGGCGCACCTTCGACTGGTCGAAGGCGACGCTGTCGGATCCGCCCGTGGCGCTTGCGCACCAGCTGATCACGATCCGCGACACCTATCCGGCCCTACGGACTGGCTCGTTCATGACGCTGCTCACCGACGACGCTGAGGACGTCTACGCCTATGGCCGCTTCGATGCGGATCACCGCATTGCCGTGGTTCTGAACGCGAGCGCCGCTCCGCAGAGCGTCACGGTGCCGGTCGGCGAGCTCAGCATGACCAATGGGTCGACCGTGCGCGACCTGCTCGCCGGTGGGGTTTACACTGTAGAGCAGGGCGCCGTGACGGTGAGCGTCCCGGCCGACTCCGGAGTGATACTCGAACAATGAACCTGAACGTGAGTGTGCGGAAACGCAACGCAGGGCACCGCCGTGCGCTGATCGCGCTGGCGGCGGCGCTCGGAGTGGCGACCGGAGGATCGGCCGCTGCGGGCAATTGGCACCGCTCGCTCACCTGGCAGGGCCACGAGGCCCGAGTCGAGCGGCTCCGGGGCGGCGTCTTCGTACTGCATGCCGTGCACGGCACCCGCAAGATTCTCCCGCAGCGGTTCCGTGCGCACACGGCGAGCACCCTGTTCGATGCGCTGTTCGCCATGGCGCAGGCGGATTTGCGCAAGGATTCGGTGCGAGCCATCGAGGATCCGGCCTTCAATCACGGCAAACCCATCCCGTGCCGCTGCTTCATCGCTGGCAAGGACTGGCCATTCGCGTGGACGCGCGACCTGTCGTACTCCACGGACCTGGCGCTGTGGCGGTTCGATCCGCGACGGGCGCGCACGTCGCTTCTGTTCAAGCTCTCGCCGGTGCGCGCTCCCGGGGTGCGGCGCGGCCTGTACGTGATGCAGGACACCGGGTCGGGCGGCAGCTGGCCGATCAGCACTGACCGGATCGTCTGGTTCCTCGGCGCCCGGCATCTGCTCGGGGACCGCCGGTTTGCCACAACGGTCTACCGGGCCGTGCGCGATACCCTCGCCCAGGACCGCCGCTACACGTTCGATCACCGCGTCGGGCTGTATCGCGGTGAGACCTCGTTCCTCGACTGGCGCCAGCAGACCTACCCGGAATGGACTGCGCACAACGTCGTGTTCATTGCACAGTCGTTCTCGCTGTCGACCAACGTGCTGCACTACGACGCACTGCGTCTCGCGGCGTCCATGGCAGCTCAGCGTGGCCAGAAGGTGCTCGCAAAGCACTATGGCGTACAGGCGGAGCAGCTGAAGCGCGCGATCAACCGGCGGTTCTGGCAGCCCCAAGCCGGTTTGTACATGAGCTACATCGGCGGGCGCGTTCGTCCAGCCCCGTACGACGCGTATGATCTGCTCGGTCTCGATCTGGCGATTACCAGCGGCGTAGCGCCGCCGGCGCGCGCGCGGCGCGTGCTCGAGCGCTACCCGATCTGGCCGGCCGGCAGTCCCGTGATCTGGCCCGAGCGGCGCGATCAGCCGATCTATCACAATCGGGCGATCTGGCCATTCGTCAGCGATTTCACCCTGCGTGCGGCGCGGCGTGTCGAGGACGGCGCACTGATCACGCGTGAAGTGCGCTCGCTGATGCGCGGCGCGGCGCTGGCCGGCTCGAACATGGAGAACTTCTCGCTGCTCGAGCAGTCGACTCACGTGCCCGGCAAGCTCGGCGGTCCCGTGGTCGACTCGCGCCGCCAACTCTGGTCCGTCGCCGGCTACCTCGACATGGTCATCCGCGGCGTGTTCGGCGTCCGTGACGACGGCGTCGTGCATCCGGAGGTGCCGGTTGCGCTGGTCCCGATGCTGTTCGGTGCCCGGCGCAGCATCGAACTGGATCTCGGCGCGCGCCGGATCGTACTCGAGCGGCCGGCGCACATCGCGGGCACTCTGCTGGTGGCCGGCTCGGTCCACACCCGCGGCCGCGTGACCCGGGTGCGCCTCGTCAGCCGCTCGGTCGCACCGGTGCCGCTGAGGCTCAAGGCGCCCCTGTATCTTCCGCCGACGCCGCCCGCTCCCCGCGTGAGTGCCGTGGGTACGCGCTGGCGCATCCGCTCGCCCGTCACGGGCATCCTCTACCGCAACGGTCGGCGCATAGGGCCGATCTCCGGATCGCGCCTGCTCGCGCAGCGCCCCGGCCTGGAGTGCTTCAGCGTCACCGCACTCGCCGGGGGACTCCAGTCGCTGCACAGCCGATCGCGCTGCGTCGGTCCGGTGAGCGCGGTCGGATCGACCTGGCCGCGACAGTGGACCGCTCCGGCCCGCGGCGCGTATCTCGCCTGGGTGGACTACGATAACGCCCATGGTCCGATCAGCACCGGGATCACTGCGGCGGTGCGCCAGCTGCTGGTGCAGTGCGGCGGCGCCGCCGCGCAGCGCGGAACGCTGGTCATGCCCCAGAGCCACGGCGTGCAGGCCTCGACCGTGGTGCGCTTCGAGGCAGACGCCGGCGCACGTTGCACGTTCCGGCTTGCCGGCGGATTTAACATGAGCGATCTGGCGCACTTCGCGTACTACACGGGTGGGGCGGGCGGTGCGTCGGGCCCGCTCAATGCGGCGGACATCTTCACGCTGCGCATCGCGCCGCTGGCGCCGGGGCCGTTGCGGTGAGTAGCAAGCCGGAGTTATCGGTCCGGCAGATTCTCAACATGTCGGTCGGCTTTCTGGGCATCCAGTTCGCCTTCGGGCTGCAGAATGCGAACGTCAGCCGCATCTTCCAGACGCTCGGGGCGCATCTGTCGCAGATCCCGGCGCTGTGGATCGCCGCACCGCTCACCGGTCTGCTGGTCCAGCCGATCATCGGCTACGCATCGGACCGCACCTGGGGACGGTTCGGCCGGCGCCGGCCGTACTTTCTCGCCGGTGCCGTGCTCACCACGCTCGCACTGCTGGTCATGCCCGAATCCCCGGCACTGTGGTTCGCCGCGGTGATGCTCTGGGTGATGGATGCATCGGTGAACGTCTCCATGGAGCCGTTCCGTGCCTTCGTCGCCGATCAGCTGCCGACCACGCAGCGGCCACTCGGCTTCGCGCTGCAGACGCTGTTCATCGGCGTCGGAGCGGTGCTCTCCTCGGTGCTGCCTTGGGTGCTGGCGCATTTCGGGGTGTCGAATGTCGCACCGCCAGGGGAGATCCCCGCGACGGTGCGCATCTCGTTCTACGTCGGCGGTGCCGTTCTCGTCGGTGCCGTGTTGTGGACCGTGCTCAGCACGCGCGAGTATCCGCCGGAGCGCCTGCTCGGGTTCAGCGGCTCCCCGCCGGCGCAGCCGCTGACCGATGCATCGCGCGCCTGGCGGCCGGGGCTGGTGCTGCTGGTGCTCGGCGCGGGCGGGATTGCCGTCATTCACCGCGACGGACTCGATCGGCCGCTGTATCTGCTGGCCGGCGGCCTGGTGGCAGCGGGCGGGCTGTTTCTGTGGCTCAGCCGCGCACGCAGCCGCGGGATGATCCGCCAGGTGATGGCCGACCTCTATGGCATGCCGAGCGCGATGCGCCGGCTCGCCTGGGTGCAGTTTTTCTCCTGGTTCGCGATGTTCGCGCTGTGGATCTACACCACCCCGGCGGTCACCGCAGTGCAATTCGGCAGCAGCAATCCGCTCTCGAGTGCCTATAACGCGGGAGCCAACTGGGTGGGCGTGCTGTTCGGTGCATACAACGGCTTCGCGGTGCTGGCCGCGCTCATCATTCCTCAGCTCGCCCGCCGGGCCGGGGTGCGCTGGACGCACGTGATCAATCTGGCCGCCGCCGCCGCCGGCCTGATTTCCTTCGTCTGGATCCGCGACCCGCGCTGGCTGCTGCTGTCGATGCTCGGGGTGGGTTTCGGATGGGCGTCGATTCTCTCGCTGCCCTACACGCTGCTCGCTGACAACCTGCCGGCCGAGAAGATGGGTATCTACATGGGGATCTTCAACTTCTTCGTCGTCATTCCGCAGCTGCTTGCCGCGAGCGTGCTCGGGGTGCTGCTGGAGACCTTCTTCGCCGGGCAGGCGGTCTTCGGGCTGGTGCTGGGCGGCGTGAGCTTGGCGCTGGCCGGCGTGTGTACGCTGCGCGTCGCCGAGCCGAACGCGGGCGTGCTCAAGGCGGCTTCGGCCCCGCAGGGCTAGGCGCCGCCGGACTGCGGACGGCCGCTCGGGGCGCTGATCGGGTATCCTGTGCGGATGCTGATCGAGCGCATCTGGACGGGCAACGCCTACCGCAACTTTCACTATCTGGTGGCCTGCCCGGAAACCGGCGAGGCGCTCGCCATCGATCCGCTCGAATGGCGGCTGTGCCAGGACCTGGCGCAGCGCAAGGGCTGGCGGATCACGCAGATCCTCAATACGCACGAACATCGGGACCACACGGGCGGCAATGCCGGGCTGGTCGAGGCGAGCGGCGCCCAGGTGCTCGCGCACGCCGCGGCGGCGGAGCGGATCGGCGGCGTCGACCGCGGTCTCGGCGCGGGGGATGTGATCCGCGTCGGGCGGCTCGAGCTCGAATGCCTGGATACCCCGGGACACACCCTGGCGCACGTGTGCCTGCTCGCGCACGGCGAGCAGCCCGCACTCTTCAGTGGCGATACGCTGTTCAATGCCGGCGCGGGTAACTGCCACAACGGCGGGGATCCTGAGCGTCTCTACGAGACGTTCAGCCGGCTGCTTGCGCGCCTGCCGGAGACGACCCGGGTGTTCCCCGGTCACGAGTACCTGATTCGCAATCTCGAATTCACGCTCGATCGCGAGCCGGACAACGCGGCCGCTCGAGCGCTGCTGACGGACGTTCGAGCCGTTGATCCGGCCGATGCGCCGGTGACGACGCTGGCCGACGAGCGGCGCATCAACACCTTTTTTCGCCTCGACAGTGCCTCGCTCATCGAGCGGCTGCGCACCGCGACCCCCGACCTGCCAGCCCATCCGGATGCACGTACGATCTTCCTGCGGCTGCGCGAGCTGCGCAACCGCTGGTAGTAGAATGCGCCGGCCATGAATCTCGACCCGATCCTCGAGCGGCTCAACGCGGCCCAGCGCGCCGCGGTGACCGCACCCCTCGGCCCGGTGCTGGTGCTGGCCGGCGCCGGCAGCGGCAAGACCCGCGTGCTCACGCACCGCATCGCCTGGCTGATCCAGGCCGAGGGGGTTTCGCCGCACGCCATCCTCGCGGTCACTTTCACCAACAAGGCCGCCGGCGAGATGCGCGCGCGCATCGAGTCCTTGCTCGGTATGCCGCCCGGGGTGCTCTGGATCGGTACCTTCCACGGCATCGCGCACCGCCTGCTGCGCCGGCACTGGCACGAGGCCGGGCTCATCGAGAGCTTCCAGATCATCGATTCGGAAGATCAGCAACGCCTGATCAAGAAGATCCTCAGAGCGCAGCAGCTCGATGAGACCCGCTGGGTGCCGCGCGAGGTGCAGTGGTTCATCAATTCCAACAAGGACGAGGGGCGCCGTGCGAAGCACCTGAAGGCGGGCAACGATCCGATCCGCGCGCAGATGATTCGCCTGTACGCGCTCTACGAGGAGGCGTGTGCACTCACCGGAGTGGTCGACTTCGCCGAGCTGCTGCTGCGCGCCTTCGAGCTGTGGCGCGATCAGCCGGCACTGCTGGCGCATTACCGCCAGCGCTTCCGCCACATCCTGGTCGATGAGTTTCAGGACACCAACACCATTCAGTATGCGTGGCTGAAGCTGATCGCCGGGGAGGGCGGCTGTCCGTTCGTGGTTGGGGACGACGACCAGTCGGTCTACGGGTGGCGCGGCGCGCGCGTGGAGAATCTACAGCAGTTCGGGCGTGATTTCCCGGCGCTCAAGCTGTTCCGCCTGGAGCAGAACTACCGCTCGACGGGCACGATTCTCGCGGCGGCCAACGGGTTGATCACCAATAATTCCGGCCGGCTCGGCAAGACGCTCTGGACCAGTGGTGATGACGGAGAGCCGATCCGGGTCTATGCGGCCTTCAACGAGCGCGACGAGGCGGAATTCGTCTGTCAGCGCATCCGCGAGCACGTCGCCCACGGCGGCTTGCATCGTGACGTCGCGATCCTCTACCGCTCGAACGCCCAGTCGCGGGTATTCGAAGAGATGTTCCTCTCGGCGCGCATTCCCTACCGCGTATATGGCGGCCTGCGATTCTTCGAGCGCGCCGAGATCAAGGATGCGCTCGCATACCTGCGCCTGATCGCCAACCGGCGCGATGACGCCTCGTTCGAGCGGGTGGTGAACCTGCCGACCCGGGGGATCGGCGCGAAGAGCCTCGAGACGCTGCGCGGCGCGGCCCGCGCCGCGGGCAGTCCGCTCTGGGAGGCTGCGCAGGCCACGATTGAGACAGATGCGCTCGGGCCGAAAGCCGCGGCGGCATTGCGCGGCTTTCTGGAACTCATCGAGCGGCTGAGCGCCGAAGTCCAGGGCCTTGCGCTGCACGAGCAGGTCGACCGCATGCTCGAGGTGAGTGGCCTGATCGAATTTCACAAGCGCGACAAGGCCGACCGCGGCGAGGCGCGCGTGGAAAACCTCGAGGAACTGGTGAGCGCCGCACGCGGCTTCCAGACCGATTCCCTCGACACCGAGCTGCCGCCGCTCGAGGCCTTCCTCGCCCACGTGACGCTCGAGTCCGGGGAAGGTCAGGCCGATGCCTGGGAAGATTGCGTGCAGATGATGACGCTGCACACCGCGAAGGGACTGGAGTTTCCCATCGTATTTCTCACCGGCATGGAGGACGGCCTGTTTCCGCACCAGCGTTCGATCGGCGATCTGGACGGTCTCGAGGAAGAGCGCCGCTTGTGCTACGTTGGCATGACGCGGGCCATGAAGCAGCTGTATCTGACGTATGCCGAGCAACGCCGCCTGCACGGTATCGACAGCTATAGCCAGCCGTCGCGTTTCATCAAAGAGACTCCACAGGAGCTCATCGAGGAGATCCGGCCGCGGCTGCAGGTGGCGCGGCCCGTGGCGAGCGGACGATTCGCCCGCGAGTCCTCCTATGACAGCGTACCGGTGCACCGCTCGAGCTACGGCACGCCCCGGTCACGCGCCGAGCCGCCCATCCCGGGTATGCGGCTGGGCGCGCGGGTGCGCCATGGCAAGTTCGGCGAGGGTGTGATCCTCAACCTCGAGGGCAGCGGCCCGCAGGCGCGTGTCCAGGTCAACTTCGAGCGTCAGGGCACGAAGTGGCTGGTCATGCAGTTCGCCAATCTGGAACCCCTATGAAGATTCTCATCCTCGGTGCCGGTCAGGTCGGCCGCACGGTCGCCCGCCACTTCTCGCGCGAAGAAGCCAATGACGTCACCGTCGTCGACAACGACGAGGATGTGTTGCGGGATCTGCAGGACCGGCTCGACGTGCATACGGTGGCCGGCAACGCAGCCTATCCGAGCGTCTTGCAGGCGGCCGGCGCCGGCGAGGCAGACTTGCTCGTTGCACTGACCAACAGCGACGAAGTCAACATGATGGCCTGCGAAGTAGCATTCCGGCTGTTCCGCACGCCGACCAAGATCGCGCGCATCCGCTCCTCGGAGTACACCTCCCGGCCGGAGCTGTTCAGCGAGACCGCGATCCCGGTCGACGTATTCATCAGTCCGGAGCAGCTCGTCACGGAGTACCTGGAGCGGCTCATTCATCACCCAGGCGCATTTCAGCTGCTCGAGTTCGCCGCCGGCAAGGTGCGTCTCGTCGGAGCGCGCGCCGAGCCGGGAGGACTGCTGGTCGGGCACAGCCTGCGGGAGTTGCCGGAGCTGCTCGGCCAGATCCAGACGCGTGTGGTGGCGATCTATCGCGCCAGCCGGCTCGTGCCGCCGCACGGCGATTCGGTCATCGAGGCGGGCGACGAGGTCTTCTTTCTCGCCGCCGGCGAAGACGTGCACAGCGTGATCGGTGCACTGCGCCGCGAGGATTCACGCGTGCGGCGCGTGCTGATCGCCGGTGGCGGCAACATAGGCCAGCGGCTGGCGCGCTCACTGGAGCGCAGTGCACAGGTCAAGCTCATCGAGCACGACGCGCGGCGCGCGCAGCTGATCTCCGAGCAGCTGGAGAACACCATCGTGCTGTCCGGTGACGCGGCCGACGAGGAACTGCTGATCGAGGAGAACATCGACAGCGCCGACGTGTTCGCGGCAATCACCAACTCGGAAGAGACGAACATCCTCTCGGCCATGCTGGCGAAGCGGCTCGGCGCCCGCCGGGTCATGGCGCTGGTGAATGCCTCCTCGTACGCCGACCTGATCGAAAGCGGCAGTATCGACGTGGCGGTTACTCCGCAGACGATCACGATCGGAACGCTGCTGGCGCATGTGCGTCGCGGCGAAGTGGTGCGCGTGCACGCGCTGCGGCGCGGCGCGGCTGAGGCGATCGAGGCAGTGGCGCGGGGCGAGGAGCAGAGCTCGCGCGTGGTTGGTCGGACCGTCAAGGACATCGAGCTGCCCGAGGGCGCGTCGATCGGCGCGATCGTGCGCGGCGAGCAGGTGCTGATGGCACACCACGACACTCGGATCCAGGCCAATGATCACCTCATTCTGTTCCTCGCCGACCGGCGCCACATCGATGCGGTGGAGCGCCTGTTGATGCGGGCGGCACCCTGATCGCCCGCGCATGCTCGGCATCATCTATTTTCTCGGGTTGATCCTGGCCGCCTTCGGCCTGGTGTATGCCCTTCCGATTGGCTGTTCGCTCGCCATGGGTGACGGACTGTGGTCGACATTCCTGGTCTGTGCGGCGCTGACCACGACCGTCGGTCTCGGGGTGGCGGCGCTGACCTACAAATACCGCCGGGAACTGAAGCCCCGCGACGGCTTCATGCTGGTCACCGTCGGCTGGATCCTGCTCGCGGCGGTCGCCACGCTGCCTCTGCTCATGGCCATGCCGGGGCTGAGCTTCGCCCGCGCGCTGTTCGAGACGATGTCGGGCCTCACCACGACGGGCTCGACGGTGTTCACGGGGCTCGACTCGCTCGCGCCGTCGCTGAACTTCTGGCGCTGTTCGCTCATCTGGGTCGGCGGACTGGCGGTGATCGTGGTGGCCATGGGCGTGATGCCGCTGCTCGGCATCGGCGGCATGCAGTTGTACAAGGCGGATGCACCGGGTCCGGTCAAGGACCAGAAACTCGAGCCGCGCATCACCGAAGCGGCCCGCTCGGTGTGGCTGGTGTACGTGTTGCTCACGGCCGCCGGCATCTTCGCGCTGCGCATCAGCGGCATGACCTGGTTCGATGCAATCTGTCATGCGTTCTCGGCCGTCTCGCTCGGCGGATTCTCCACGCACGATGCCAGCATCGCCTACTTCCATTCCCCGGCGGTGGAAGTGGTGCTGATGGTGCTGATGCTCGCCGCGTCGATGAATTTCACGCGCCATTTCGTGGCACTGCGGCGCCTGACGCTCAAGCCCTACCGCAACGACCCGGAATTCAAGGCGATGGCGATCGTGCTGTCGCTGAGTGTGACCGGTGTGACGCTGCTGCTGTTCTTCAACGGGGTCTATTCGAACTTCAACACCGCGCTGCGCTACTCGGCATTCAACGTGATTTCCATGGCCACTACCACCGGATGGGTGTCGGTCGGGCACGGCTTGTTTCACGGCTGGCCGGTGTTCGCGCCCATCTGGATGCTGTTCCTCTCCGGCATCGTGTGCAGCACCGGCACCACCGGTGGCGGTATCAAGATGTTCCGTACTCTCGTACTGACGCGCCAGGCGGAGCGGGAGCTGAAGATGCTGGTGCATCCGAGCGCGGTGGCGCCCGTGCGCGTTGGCCGCCGCCCGATTCCCGAGCGGGCCGCCGACGGCATCCTCGCCTTCATCTTCCTGTATTTCATGGCCGTGGCGCTGCTGGTGTTCGCCATGCTGCTCACCGGCATGGGCTTCGATTCGGCGTTCCGCGTGATCGTCGCGACGATCAACAATACCGCCTATGGATTGCCCGGACATGCGCAGTGGAATCTGCACGCGCTCACCGAGCCGCAGATCTGGATCTGCACCAGCGCGATGCTGCTCGGTCGGCTGGAGATCTTCAGCGTTATCGTGCTGTTTACGCGCACCTACTGGCGCAAGTGACCGCGTGCCCGGCCTTGGCCGGTGCGCTCAGGGCGATGCGCCGCGCAGGGCGAGCTCGCGGCTGTAGGTGACATCCATGGGGTTGTCGTACCAGCCGGTGACGCGCGGCTTGACCAGGTGTTTGCTCACGTAGAAGTACAGCGGGATGATCGGCTGGTCGTGCAGCATCAGCCGCTCGGCTTGCTCGAGCAGCGCAGCGCGCCTGGCCGGATCGAGCGTCGCCTCGGCGCGATCGACCAGCCGGTCGTAGGCCGGATTGTCATAGTGCGGCATGTTGATGCCGAAATCGCTCTTGAAATACTGCGCGAAGGTATACGGATCGTTGTAGTCCGCTTCCCAGCTGGAGCGGAACATGGTCGCCTCGCCCGTACTGATGTTGTGCATCAACGTACTGAAGTCCTCGCGGACCAGACGCACCCGCACGCCGAGTGCGGTGCGCCACATCGAGGCAATCGCCAGCGCCAGGTCCTGATGGACCTCCCCGGTGTTGTACTGCAGCGTGAATCTCAGCGGATGGGCTGCGGAGTAGCCGGCCGCCGCATACAGGCGGCGCGCTTCGGCGATGCGCGCACCGATGGGGAGGCGGCTCCAGGCGGGCGCCTGCACCTGGTAGCCGTCGGTCCCGGGCGGGACCCAGCTGTAGGCCGGCTGCTCGCCGGTGCGCAGCACATCCCGGGTGAGTCGGCGCCGCTGGATGACCAGCGCGAGTGCCCGGCGCAGTCCCCGTGCGCCCTTGAACGGTGCGCGCCGCAGGTTGAAGCCGTAGTAGTACGTGCCGAGCTGCGGCGCGACGTGCAGCTGGTTGCCGAGGTGAGCACGGATCCAGCCGATCTCGGCGCGCGGCACCACGTCCATGATGTCGAGCTCGCCGGCCCGGTACATCTCCAGTTCCGCGTTCTCATCGGTGGAGATGACGTAGCGCACCCCGGCGAGGTGAGTCTGGCGGTTGCGCCAGTAGTCGGGGTTGCGCGTCAGTTCGATGTACGAGCCGTGGACCCACTGCGTCAAGGTGAACGCGCCGTCGGAGGGCATGTGGCCCGGCTGCGCGTAGCTGTCGCCGTACCGCTTCAGCAATGCCGGATCGACTGGACAGGTGGTCGGGTGGGCGAGCAGTGCAGGCAGATACTGCGCGGGCGTACGCAGTTGGATCACGACGGTATGCGCCGAGGGGGCGGATACGCCCAGGTCCTGCGGTGGCAGCCGGCCGGCGATAATGGCGGGGGCATTCCGGATCACGCTCACCACGGCGGCGTAGGCCGACGCGGTCCGCGGATCGACCAGGCGGCGCAGCCCGGCGACGAAATCGGCCGCAACGACCGGTGCGCCCGTCGACCAGCGAGCGTCGTGCCGCAACGTGAACGTGTACGTCTCGCCGTTGGCGCTCATCGTCCACGCCTTGGCGATGCCGGGCGCGGGGCGGCCGTGACGGTCCAGGGTGGTCAAGCCCTCGCACAGATCGCGCAGCACGCGTTGTGCCTCGACGGATCGGGCCTTCTGCGGATCGAGGGAGTCCGGTTCGAGATCCAGTCCGCGCAACAGGATATCCGTGCCGGCGTGTCCGCGCGCCGCACCGCCGCGGTGCGGCGCGCAGCCGCTGAGTGCCGCGAGCGCGAGCAGGACGGCACCACCGCGGGCCCGGCGAGCGTTCATGGCCCCTCAGCGAGCCGGTCGGAGTCGGTATTCGTTGATCTGGCTGCGCAGCCGCTCAGTCGCCGCACGCGCCGCGCTCGCGAAATCCTCGCCCCCTGATGCGTAGAGGATGCCACGGGAGGAGCTGATGATGAGTCCGGTGCCGGCGGCGGTCTGGCCGCTGCGCACCGCCGCGGCGACATCGCCGCCCTGGGCGCCCACGCCGGGCACCAGCAGCGGCATGTCCCCGACGATGCGCCGTACTTCCGCGAGTTCCTGCGGGTACGTGGCACCGACCACGAGGAGGCAATTGCCGCGGGTGTTCCACTGCTGTGCCGCCAGATCGGCCACCACGTGATAGAGCCGCCGTCCGGCGGCATCCACCGTGAGGTCCTGCAGGTCGCGTGCCCCGGGGTTCGAGGTGCGGCACAAGATGATCACGCCGCGATCGGCATGTTTGAGAAACGGTTCGAGCGAATCCGCGCCGAGGTAGGGATTGACCGTGACCGCATCGGCGCCGTAACGCTCGAACGCCTCGTTCGCGTAGCGCTCGGCGGTATTGCCCACGTCGCCGCGCTTGGAATCGAGGATCACCGGGATGTCGGGGTACGTATCGTGAATGTATTCGATGGTGCGCTGCAGCTGGTCTTCGGCCTCGTAGGCCGCATAGTGCGCGAACTGCGGCTTGTAGGCGCAGACCAGATCAGCGGTGGCGTCGATGATCGCCTTGTTGAACTGGAAGATCGGCGAGGCATGCGCGGCGACGTGCTCGGGGAAACGCTCGATCTCCGGATCGAGTCCGACGCAGACCAGCGAGTCGTTGCGCGCCCAACTGCCCTGCAGACGGTCGATGAACGTGCTCATGCGACGCGCGCTCCGGCGCCCAGCGCGCGCTTCTTCAGGTGCACCAGCAGCAGTGTGACCGCCGCGGGCGTCACGCCTGGCAGTCGCCCGGCCTGGCCCACCGTCGCGGGCCGGTACTCGCTCAGCCGGGCTCGCACCTCGTGCGACAGACCGGTGACCTCGGCGTAATCGATATCTTCGGGCAAACGGGTCTCCTCGTTGCGGCGCTGGCGATCGATCTCGTCCTGCTGCCGCTCGATGTAGCCGGCGTACTTGGCGAGGGCCTCGACCTGGGCGGGCAGCTGCGCGAGGATGCGCTCGTCCCACTCGGCCTCGCAATCGCCGCGCGCCGGTCCGCCGGCGATCTCGATCAGCACCTCATAGCACACCTCGGGGCGGCGCAGCAGCTCGAAGGCCGACACGTCGCGGCCGAGCGGTGCGCCGAGCACGCGCTCGCACCACGCGGAATCCACAGTGTGCGGATGCACGCGCAGTGCCTGCAGACGCGCGACTTCGTGTTCGACGCGCCGCCGCTTCGTTTCGAAGACCTGCCAGCGCGTGTCATCGACCAGACCCAGGCGCCGCCCGATCGGCGTCAGGCGCTCATCGGCGTTGTCTTCGCGCAGCAGCAGCCGGTGCTCGGCGCGGCTGGTGAACATCCGGTACGGCTCGCGCGTGCCGCGGGTCACGAGATCGTCGACCAGCACCCCGAGATAGCCTTCGCTGCGCTTCGGCACCCACGGGGATTCCCCGCGCACGGCGAGCGCCGCGTTGATGCCGGCGAGCAGGCCCTGCGCCGCGGCCTCCTCGTAGCCGGTGGTGCCGTTGATCTGACCGGCGAAATACAGTCCCTGCAGCGGTCGTGTCTCGAGCGAGGGGTGCAGATCCCGCGGGTCGAAGTAATCGTACTCGATCGCATAGCCGGGGCGCGTCAGATGCGCCCGCTCGAAACCCGGAATGCTGTGCACCAGCGCCACCTGCACGTCGAACGGCAGGCTGGTGGAGATGCCATTGGGGTAGATCTCGTGCGTGCACAGACCCTCCGGTTCGACGAAGATCTGGTGCGCGCTGCGCTCGGCGAAGCGCACCACCTTGTCTTCGATCGACGGGCAGTAGCGCGGTCCGACGCCTTCGATCACGCCGGTGAACATCGGCGAGCGGTCGGTGGCGGCGCGGATGATCTCGTGCGTCCGATCGGTGGTGTGCGTGATGTGGCAGGACACCTGGGGCGGGTGCTCCTGCGGCCGGCCGAGGAAGGAGAACACCGGCAGCGGGTCGTCGCTGTCCTGCACGCTCATCGCGCCGTAATCGAGCGAGCGCCCGTCCAGACGCGGCGGCGTGCCGGTCTTCAGCCGCCCGACGCGCAGCGGCAGTTCACGCAGCCGTGCGGCGAGCCGGTTCGAGGGCGGATCGCCGGCGCGGCCCGCGGCATACTGATCGAGCCCGACGTGGATCCGCCCGCCGAGGAAGGTGCCCACAGTGAGCACGATCCGCGGGGCCTCGAACACGATGCCGGTGACGGTCACGACGCCACGCACTGCATCGCCATCGACCACGAGGTCGGCTGCTTCCTGCTGGAACACCAGAAGGTTCCGCTCGGCCTCGAGGATCGAGCGGATCGCCTGCTTGTACAACTGCCGGTCGGCCTGCGCGCGGGTGGCGCGCACTGCCGGACCCTTGCTGCCGTTGAGGGTGCGGAACTGGATGCCGGCCCGATCCGCTGCGCGGCCCATCGCGCCGCCGAGCGCATCGATTTCCCGGACCAGGTGGCCCTTGCCGATACCGCCGATGGCCGGATTGCAGCTCATCTGTCCGAGCGTTTCGATGTTCTGCGTCAGCAGCAGCGTGCGCGCGCCCATGCGCGCGGCCGCCAGGGCCGCCTCGGTCCCGGCATGGCCGCCGCCGATCACGATGACCTCGAACGGATGAGTGAATCGCATCTGCATAGTGTAGTGCACGCCCCGGTGAGGCCCAAACGGCGCAGCCGCGGCCCTTGCTTTATCATGGGCAACCGTGAGGCGACCCGCAGTCCCGATCCTGGCGCTGATGCTGCTCGCGGCGAGCCCCGCCGGCCGCGCTGCGCCTGCGCCGCGCCTGCCGCTCGCTCCCTGCGAGCTGCGCTCGAGCGGTGCGTTGCAGCTGGTCAAAGCCGAGTGCGGCCATCTGGCGGTGGCGGAGAACCCGGCGGATCCGCGCGGCCGGCAGATCCGCCTCGCCGTGGCTGTGGTGAAGGCGGTGAGCACCGTGGCCCGGCCCGATCCGCTGTTCGTTCTGGCCGGCGGTCCCGGGGAAGCGGCCAGTACCTTCTATGCCGGGGTGGCGAGTGCCTTTGCGGCGATTCATCGCGACCGCGACATCGTGCTCGTCGATCAGCGCGGCACGGGCGGCTCGAACGCCCTGGTCTGTCCGCGGCGCCCGGGTCGCGGGCACGGCGCGCTGGGTCCGCCCACCCAGGCCATGATTGCCGCAGAGGCCGAGCGCTGTCTGCGTCGCCTGCGCGCCCACGCGCACGTGCGCTTTTACACCACGGATCTGGCGGTCGAGGACCTCGAGCGCGTGCGCGCGGCGCTCGGCTACCGCAGGATCGACCTGTACGGCTCCTCCTACGGCACCGTCGTGGCGCAGGAGTATCTGCGCCGCTTCCCGCAGCGGGTGCGCGCCATGATTCTCGACGGGGTGGTGCCGCCGCAGCTGCCGATCGGCGCGCTGAGTGCCCTCAGCGCCCAGCGGGCGGTGCGGCGGATTCTGGGGGACTGCGCGGCGCAGAGGACCTGCCGGGCCCGCTTCGGCAACCCGCTCGCGGCCTACCGGCGCGTACGCGCCGCGCTCACCGCGCATCCGGTCACGCTCAGCGTGCCGGACCCGACCCGGGGCTCGCCGGTCCGGCTGCGCATGACGACCTACCAGCTGGGCGAGGTGCTCCGGCTCGCCAGCTACACCCCGGCGCTCGCAGCGCTGCTGCCGCTCGATCTGCATGCGGCCGCGGCCGGCAACTATGCGCCGCTCGCTGGTCAGTTCCTGCTCATCGACCGGCTGTACAGCGGCGCCGTCGCCGCGGGCATGAACAACACCGTGGTCTGCTCCGAGGACGTGCCGTTCTACCGGGTGAGCGCCCAGCAGCGCGCGGCGATGCGCCGCTCGTTCCTCGGCCTCGCGCCGCTGCGCGATCTGGCGACGGTCTGCAAGCTCTGGCCTCGCGGACCGGTCGCGGCCGACTTTCATGCACCGCTGCACTCGAACGTGCCGGTGCTGCTGCTGTCGGGGAGCAACGATCCGATCACCCCGCCGCGCTACGCCGCCGAGGCGGCGCGCGGCTATCCGCACAGCCTCGATCTGGTGGTGCCGGGTTTCGGGCACGGGCAGCTGCTCGATCCGTGCGTCGGCCGGCTGATGGCCCGGTTCATCGCGCGCGCCTCGGTTCAGGGCCTGAACACCCGCTGTATCCGCCGGCTGCGCCCGCCGCCGTTCTTTCTGACCTTGAACGGGCCCGGTCCATGATCGAGGCGCGCGCACTGGTGAAGCGGTTCGGAAGCGTGACGGCGGTCGACGGCGTCACGCTGCGTGCCGGCGACGGGCGGATCACCGGACTGCTCGGCCCCAATGGTGCCGGCAAGTCCACGACGCTGCGCATGCTCTACACGGTACTCACCCCTGATGGCGGTGATGCCTGGGTCGACGGCGTGAGCATCCTCACCGATCCGCTGCAGGCGCGGCGGCTCATGGGCGTGCTGCCGCACGGCGCGGGCCTGTACCCGAACCTGACGGCGCGCGAGAACATCGAGTACTTCGGCACGCTGCACGGGCTGACACGGGCCGTGCGCCGTGCGCGCGCCGGGGAACTGATCGAGCGGCTCGAGATGCAGTCGTTCGCCGATCGTCCGGCGAAGGGCTTCTCGCAGGGCCAGCGGGTCAAGACCGCGCTGGCCCGGGCTCTCGTGCACCAGCCACGCAACGTGCTGCTCGATGAACCCACCAACGGCCTCGACGTCATGGCGGTGCGCACGCTGCGGCGGCTGCTGGCCGAGCTGCGTGCCGAGGGACACTGCATCCTCTTCTCCAGCCATGTCATGCAGGAGGTCGCGGCGCTGTGCGATGAGCTCATCATCATCGCTGCCGGCACGGTCATCGTGCAGGCCCCGCCGCAGGAGCTGCAGGCGCGCGCCGGCACTGCATCGCTGGAAGAGGCATTCGTGCGCCTGGCGGGCCTCGATGCGGCGGAGCCGTCCGCATGAACGCGATCTGGCGGGTCTTTCGCAAGGAGTTCCGCGAGACGCTGCGCGATCGTCGCTCGCTGTTCACGACGCTGGTGATCGGGCCGCTGCTGATGCCAGCGCTGATCTCCGTGGCACTCTCGATGGCGATCCGCCACGGTGGCGCCCCCGACCAGCGGCCGCTCGTCCTGACGGTGGCGCATGCCGAACGGGCCCCGCAGCTGCTTCAGTTCCTGGGCCAGTACCGGGTTCACATCCGCGCGGTGCAGGCCGACCGTGCGACGGCGCGCACGATGGTCAAACGTTCGCACGGCCCGCTGCTGTACGTTCCGCGCGACTTCGGCGCGCGGCTCGCTGCCGGCAAGCCCGCATCGCTGCGGCTGTATGCCGATGAGTCCGAGCGCGCGGTGCAGAGCCGGGTGCAGCGGCTCGCGAGTCTGATCGGACTGTACGGCGGCACCATCGCCCGCCTGCGCCTGGTGGCCCGCGGCCTCGACCCGCAGCTGCTCGCACCGATTGCGCTGCACGCCATCGACATCTCCACGCCGCAGAGCCGCGCGGCGCTCGTGCTCGGCATGCTGAGCTATGCGATTCTGCTGACGATGCTGATGAGCGGACTGTACATCGCCATCGACGCGACGTCCGGGGAGCGCGAGCGCGGCTCGCTCGAGCCGCTGCTGACCATGCCAGTGCGGCGTGAGCACCTGGTGTACGGCAAGATGCTCGCCGCCTGCGCCATGATGACGGTGTCACTCGTGCTGACGGTGGCCGCGTTCGCATTCGCGCTGCATCACATTGGACTTGACCGGCTCGGTATGAGCGCGAACTTCGGTCCGGCCGTTGCGGCCGGCATCGTGCTCGGCTGCCTGCCCCTCATTCCGGCGGGCGCTGCACTGATGACGCTCGTGGCCGCCTATACGCGCAGTTACCGCGAAGCGCAGACGTATGTCGGACTGGTTCTGCTGATTCCGACGCTGCCGCTGATCTTTGCGAATATCATGGGGCTGCGGCCGCGGCCGGCACTCATGGCGGTCCCTTCGCTCAGCCAGCACTTCATCATCATGAGTCTGCTGCGCGCCCAGCCGCTGCCGGCGACGGATCTGGCGATCTCGGCCGGCGTGACGCTCGCCCTCGGCGCGGTGTTGACGTTTTTCGCCGGCCGGCTGTACCGGCGCGAGAAGCTGCTCGGCTGAAGGGTGCGCTTGTACCAACTCGAAGGACTGACCCGGAGGCTTCGCCGATGAAACATCTGCTCATCCTTGCGCTGGCGCTCACGCCGGCGCTCGCCCAGGCCGCTGCGCCCCACGTTGTGTCGGCGCCGGCCACGCTGCAGGTGAGTGCCGGGGCGACCGTCGACCCCGCGCCGGACCGCGTCTATATCGAAGTGGGCGTGAGGACGGAGGCGCTTCAGCCGAAAGTCGCCGCCGCGGACAACGCGTCGCGTGTGGCGAACGTGTTGGCCGCCGTACGCAAGGCGGCGGGCCCCGGGGCGCAGCTGACGACGGCCGATTACTCGGTGGCGCCCCAGTACCAGTATTCCAGTACCGGCAAACCGCCGGCCGTGACCGGCTACACGGTGACCAATCTGGTGCGCGTGCGGCTCGATGACCTCACGCGCATCGGGAGCGTGATCGATGCGGCCAATGAGGCCGGCGCCAACGTGCAGCAGAGCCTTCGTTTCGCCCTGCGTCACCCCGAGGTCGCCCGGGTCCAGGCCTTGACGCTGGCGGCCCATCGGGCGCGTGCGGCGGCCGGTGCGCTTGCGGCCGCCCTGGGTCTTCGCGTCGTGCGCATCCTCCAGGTGCGCCAATCCGGCGGTGCGGTGCGAATGCCTGCGCCCATGGGCTTCGCGCAAGTGCTGCGGGCGCAGCGCATGGCGCCGGCCACGCCCATCGAATCCGGCAGCCTCCAGGTGAGCGCGGACGTCAGCCTGACTGTGGCGGTGGCGCCCCGGTAGGCGTACGCTGCCGGTACATTCACGATCGCGGCACGCCGCGGCGTGCCCGGGAGGAGGCTGACATGATCACCGTGCGCCACCTGCTCGAGTCGAAGAAATCCGCGCTCTACAGCATTGCGCCGGACGCGCCGGTGCTGGAGGCAGTGCGGTCCATGGCCGAACACGGCGTGGGTGCCCTGCTGGTCATGCGCGACGGCGTCCTGACCGGCATCGTGTCCGAGCGCGACTATGCCCGCAAAGTCGTGCTGCGCGGGCGCGCCTCGGCACAGACCCCCGTGGCCGACATCATGAGCTCGCCGGTCCTGACGGTCGCTCCGGATGCCACCGTCCAGCATTGCATGGTCCTGATGACCGAGCGGCGCATCCGACACCTGCCGGTGGTTCACACCGGCCGCGTGATCGGCGTCGTGTCGATTGGTGATCTGGTCAAATCGGTGATCGAGGACCAGCAGCGCACAATCGAGCAGCTGGAAAGCTACATCCACGGCTGACCCGCGCATTGCGGGTCCCGTCGACCGCTCAGGCCCCGAGGAACATCCGGTACGCCGGGTTGCCCGTCTCGTCGGCGTACTCGTAGTGCAGAGCGTTCAGGTGCTGCAGGAATTCCTCGCGCTCGGGCGTCGGGACCTGGACGCCGGCGAGCACCCGTCCGTAGTCGGTGCCCTGATTGCGGTAGTGGAACAGGCTGATGTTCCAGCGCGAACCGATCGCGTCGAGGAATTTCAGCAGCGCCCCGGGTCGCTCAGGAAACTCGAACCGATAGAGCAGCTCATCGCGAATGCCGCGCGCCCGGCCGCCGATCATGTAGCGCACGTGCAGCTTGGCCATCTCGTTCTCGCTCATGTCGGTGACGGTATAGCCCCCTGCGCGCAGCGCCTGCACCACGCCGTCCTTCTCGGCGCGACCGCGCGCGAGCGAGAAGCTGACGAACACATGCGCAGCCGCTTCGCTCTCGTATCGATAGTTGAACTCCGTGATGCTGCGCCGGCCGAGGATCTCGCAGAACTGCCGGAAGCTGCCCGGCCGCTCCGGGATGCAGACCGCGAGCAGCGCCTCGCGCTCCCCACCGAGATCGGCACGCTCGGCCACATGCCGCAGCCGGTCGAAATTGATGTTGGCGCCGCTCGTGATCGCCGCGAGGCGCTTGCCCTGCCAGTGCTCGCGTGCGACCAGCTTCTTCAGACCCGCCACGGCGAGTGCGCCGGCCGGCTCGACGATCGAGCGGGTGTCCTCGAACACGTCCTGGATCGCAGCGCAGATTTCGTCGTTGTCGAGCAGGATGATTTCATCGACGTGCCGGCGGCACAGTTCGAAGGTCTCCTCCCCGATCCGCTTCACGGCGACTCCGTCGGCGAACAGGCCGACCCGCTCGAGCGTGACGCGCCGGCCGGCCTTGAGCGACTCGTACATGCCGGCGGCGTCCTGTGGCTCGACGCCGATGATCCTGATCCCCGGGTAGAGGTATTTCAGATACACCGACACCCCGGCGATGAGGCCGCCGCCGCCCACCGGGACGAACAGGGCGTCGAGGTGACCGCCGGTCTGGCGTGCCAGCTCCACCGCGATGGTGCCCTGGCCGGCGATCACGTCCGGATCGTCGAACGGATGGACGAACACCAGGTTCTGTTCGCGGGCGAGGGCGAGTGCGTGTTCGAAGGCGGTGTCGTAGTCATCCCCGTGCAGCGTGACTTCCCCGCCGAGCGCGCCGACCGCCTGGATCTTGATCTGCGGGGTGGTCTGCGGCATCACGATGACCGCGCGGATCCCGCGCCGGCGCGCCGCGAGCGCCACGCCCTGGGCGTGGTTGCCGGCCGAGGCACACACCACGCCGCGCTGGGCGGCGGAATCCGACAGCTTCGCGATACGGTTGTAGGCGCCGCGCAGCTTGAATGAAAACACCGGCTGCAGGTCCTCGCGCTTCAGCAGCACCTCGTTGCCGATCCGCCCGGAGAGGCGCGGGGCCGGTTCGAGCGGCGATTCGATCGCGACGTCGTAGACGCGCGCCTTGAGGATCTGTTCGATGTAGGGGCTGACCATGAGCGCTCAGGCCGTGAGGAAGGCGTGGATCGCCGCGATGAGCGGCGCCGCACCGGCCCTCAGGGCCGCGATGCCGCTGCAGGCGGCGCGCTGCGTCTGCGGCGGCAGATCGGCGGCGGTGAGTGCAAATCCGTGCGGATGTTCCGGTGCATGCAGGAGCAGCAGCGGGTGGGCCACGGTGCGCAGCCGTTCGCGCAGCGGATGAGTCTGTTCGAGCATTCCGGCCTGCGCGGCCGCTGCGGCGTGCTGCAGCCGTTCCCCGCAGGCGGAAAAAAACGCCTCCGGGTGGGCGTCTGCGCCGCAGTCGGCACGTGCACTGCGGCAGACTGCGCGCAGGAACTCATCGTCCGTCTCTGCCCCGCGCGGTGGCGGGGGCGTCGCAACGGTGGGCAACGCGGCAATGATCACGCGCCGCACGGCAGGGTGGGTGGCCAGCAATCCGAGGGCGACGTGAGCGCCGAGGCCGCAGCCCAGCACATCGATCTGGCGCAGCCGCATCGTGTCGAGGAAGTCGCCGAGGGCGGCGGCGAGCTCGGCGAACGACAGGCCACCCGGACGGTCGGACTGACCGAATCCCGGCAGATCCGGCGCAAACGCCGAGCGGTCCTCGCCGAGTGCGGCCAGCAGCGCGCCGTACAGCTGCCCGGAGTGGCCGGCGGGGTGCAGCGCCAGCAGTGGCGTGGCTTCCTCGAAGCCGCCGCCGCCCGGGATGGCGTGATGGACGTGCAGTTGCCCGAAGCGGCACTCGAAGTAGCCGCGGCGGACGCGCACCGCGACGCGCGGCAGCGGAGATGATTTGCGGTTCGGCATGATCGAGTGCCATTGTGCCGCAGGCGGCAGGCAGGATTAAGCGAAATCAAGCACAGAAGTCGCCGGGCTGCCGCCCGGCCGCTTCAGCGGCGCGGGCGGCGGAGTCGGGACGCGGTCTTCTTCGTACGCACGCGCGCGGCACGCGGCTTGCGCACTGCCGGCCGCGGGGCGGCCGCCTTGACGCGCCGCCGCGCGATGGACTTCGCGCTCGCCCGTTTCGCGGCGCGCCGTGCGGCCGTCTTGCGTGCGGCCGCGGCACGGCCTGCCGGTTTTGCCCGGGCGCGCACCGATTTTGGGCGGGTTCTCGCGCCTGACCGTTTCGCCGCAGGCTTCACGCGCGGCGTCGCACGCTTCGCGGTGCGCTTCGCCGCGGCCTTGCGCGGCCTGCGGGCGGCGCGCTTCGCGGGGCGTGCACGCCGCTTCGGTGCGGCCGCTGCGGTCTGCGCCAGTTCGTGCAGCGCAATCGTGCCACCCTGCGGATCCATGATCTGGGCGACACGGTCGCCGCCCGACACGACGTGCGGACCGTTCAATACGCGTCCGCCGTGCGCCTGGACGGCCTCGAGCACCGCCTCGATGCGCTCGACGCGCACATAGCTCAACCAGCGCGGCGGCTTGGAGGGATCCTGCAGCACGTGCAGGCCGCCGACCGGCACGCCGGCATGCTCAATGACCTGATACAGGCCGCCGGCGCCCATGTCGTGCGTGGGGCCGCGGGTCCAGCCGAACAGCGGGGCATAGAACGCGAGCGCCCGGTCCGGGTCGGTGGTGGCGAGTTCGTGCCAGGAGAAGCGGCCCGCCGACAGCGCTGCGGCGTCGAGCGGCGCGTTCATGACTGGGGTGAACACCGCGAACGCGGCGCCCTGCGGATCGGACAGCACGGCAAAGCGGCCAATGCCCGGGATGTCGGTCGGGGCTTTCAGCAGTTTGCCGCCGAGCTGTTGCGCCGCTTCAACCGTGGCGTCGACTTCGGGCGTGGCGATGTAGACGAGCCAGTTCGGCGGCGCGCCGCTGTCGCGTACCGCCGACGGCTGGGGCATCAGGCCGGCGAGCCGCGCCCGCCCGTTCATCCACAGGATGTAGCCTGGCACCGTGGACGATTCGCTCGTCCAGGGCAGCACATTCGAATAGAAGACGGCGGCGGCCTGAGCGTCTGGCGACATCAACTCGTGCCAAACGAACTGGCCCCGCAGGTTGGTTTGACTCATGGCCACGGTCCCCCACGGTCTGACGTTCTGCCCCGGTGCGTCATCGGCGTATGGTTGTGCGTCGATGATGGCGTCATTGTGCACCGTGTTGTGGTGCAGTTCCATGCCGTGCTTGGCACTTCAGGGCTCCGCCGGGTCGGGTGTCGCGTACGCTGCGCCCAGCGCGACGAATTCACCCTCGAAGCGGCCGACGGACTGCCCGGCGCAGTACAGCGTCGCCTGCAGGGAAAGTCGCGCGCGCCCCCGCCGCGCCAGCATGCCGGTGAATCGTTCCCAGATCAGCGGGTCAGTCAGCCGGCAGTGCGCCTCGAAGTCCCCTGTCACGGGACGGTCATATTCCATCTGGCTGCGCTGGATGACCGTGCGGGCGCTGATGCCCGCGGCGGCGAGCCGCAGATGCAGCAGACTCCACGCGGCCAGGGTCGCAACGGCCGCGGCGCTGCCGCCAAATACCGTACCGCTGTGATTGATGTTTGCCGCAAGCGGCGCACTGAGCCGCACGCACTCGGGGCTCGCCTCGGCGACGCGCACGCCGAGCGGAACGGTCAGCGCAATCCGTTCGCGTAGATAGCGCTCGAGGACGGCAGCCGATCCGTCCATCGGCCGGACGCGTGCGCTTACCAGTTGCCGGTGTTGGGCATTGATTTCCAGGGCTCGGCCGGCGGCAGTGGTCCGCCGCGCTGCAACAGCTCGATGGAAATCTGATCCGGCGAGCGCACGAACGCCATGTGGCCGTCGCGCGGCGGTCGGTTGATCGTCACGCCGTGGCGCTGCAGGCGTTCGCACGCCGCGTAGATGTCATCGACGGCATAGGCGAGGTGGCCGAAGTTGCGCCCGCCCGTATAAGCCTCGGGATCCCAGTTGTGGGTCAGCTCCACCTGGGCGCTCTCATCACCCGGGGCGGCGAGGAAGACCAGGGTGTAGCGGCCCTGCGGGTAGTCCTTGCGCGAGAGCTCCGTCAGGCCGAGCGCATCACAGTAGAAGCGCAGCGAGGCGTCCAGGTCCGTGACGCGGACCATGGTGTGCAGGTATTTCATGTTCGCTCCTCAGAACATCTCCGACGGCCCCGGCGGGGTGATGTTCACCTCGTGTCGCGAGGCGATGAACTCGCCGGTGATCATCTCTGAGTAGGTCTGTCCGGGGCCGACCATCGGGTATACGCCGGCATCGGGATCAATCATGACCTCGAGAAAGGCCGGACCGGGGAAACGCAGGAATTCTTCGATCACGCGCGGCACGTCGGCCTTGCGCTCGAGCCGCACGGCGTACGGAAAGCCGTCGGCCTCGGCGGCGCGGATGAAGTCCTTCTTGTGCAATGAGCGGTCGCTCGCCGAGAGCCGGCCCTTGAAGAAGAGCTTCTGCCACTGCTTGACCATGCCGTCGCCGCAGTTGTTGAGCACTACGACCTTGATGGGCAGCGCGTACGTGGTGACGGTCTCGAGCTCCCCGATGTTCATGCGGATGCTCGAGTCTCCATCGATATCCACCACTAGCTTGTCAGGATGGGCGAGCTGTGCGCCGATTGCCGCCGGCAGGCCGAAGCCCATCGTGCCCATGCTGCCGGAGGTCAGCCACAGGCGCGGCCGGCGGAAGTCGCTGTACTGCGCGGCCCACATCTGGTGCTGGCCGACGCCGGTGGTGATGATGGCCTCCCCGCCGGTGTGCCGGTTGATTTGCTCGATGACGTAGTAGGGCTGGATGCGCTCGCTGTCATGGTCGTAATTCATCGCGTGGCGGCGCTTGAGTGCATCGAGGTGCGCATGCCACGCGGTGAGATCGGCGCGAAACCCGCTCTTGCGGCCATGGGCGGTGAGCGCGTGCAGGGCCTCTGGGAGCATCCCGACGTGACTCCAGTGAGCGCGCTTGACCTTGTTGATCTCGGCGCTGTCGATGTCCAGGTGCGCGATGCGCCGGGCGCTGGGTGCGAACTTGGCCGGTACGCCGGCGACCCGGTCATCGAACCGAGCGCCGATCGTGATCAGGAAGTCGCAGTCTTCCACCGCGTAATTGGCGAACGCCGCGCCGTGCATGCCGAGCATGCGCATCGAGAGCCGGTGCGTCGTGTCGATCGCGCCAATGCCCATCAACGTCGTGACGACCGGCAGTTCGAAGGCGTTCGCGAACTCCAGCAGCTCCTGCGCGGCGTTGCCGTGGATGACCCCGCCGCCGGCGTAGATCAGCGGCCGGCGCGACTCGGCGAGGATCTCGAAGAAGCGCACCGCGGCGCGCGAATCGAGGTGCCGCTCGGTGAGCGCCTGCATGCGCCGGCGGTACCCGGGAATGGAGAGCGTGCCCGATCCCTGAAAGAACCCCTCCCAGTTCTGCACGTCCTTCGGGACATCGACCACGACCGGGCCCGGCCGCCCGGTGCGGGCCAGCTCGAAGGCGGTGCGCATGGTGGCCTCGAGGCGCTCCGGTTCGGTGACCAGGAAGACGTGCTTGGCCACCGAGCCCATGATGGCGGTGACCGGGGCTTCCTGGAACGCATCGGTCCCGATGGCCGCCCGCGAGACCTGTCCGCAGATCACGACGATGGGCACCGAGTCGGCCATACAGTCACGCACTGGGGTCACTGTGTTCGTGGCACCGGGACCTGAGGTGACCAGGCAGACCCCGACCCGGCCGGTGGCGCGCGCGAAGCCGGCGGCCATGAAGCCCGCGCCCTGCTCGTTGGCCGGTACGATCAGCGGAATCTGCCGCCCGCCGGCACGCTGCTGTTCCTCGTTATAGAGGAATACCGCGTCGTAGGTCGGCAGGATCGCCCCCCCGCTGTAGCCGAAGATCGTCTCTACCCCCGCGTCGGCCAGCACCTGCATGATCATCCGGGCGCCGGACATCTTCTGCCCGGCGAGCGGGTGGGCGCTGTGGCTGGAGTCGGGGACGGTCGTGATCATGGCGGCGCTCTCATGTGGCGGCGGCAGGGTTCCGGAAAAAGGGGAGATGCTGCGAGACTAGCAGGTCGGTCCGCCGGCCGGAAGTTGCGCCCCGCGGGGCGCGCGCATGGCCGCTGCCGGCGCGATCCTTTATTCTGCTGCCGTCCCGCCCGATTCTCTCTGGAAGCCCATGCGCCACATCATCGCCATCCTGCTGCAGAACGAAGCCGGCGCGCTCAGCCGGATCGCCGGCATGTTCGCTACTCGCGGCTACAACATCGAGTCGCTCTCGGTCGCCGCTACGCACGACCCGACCGTCTCGCGCCTGACGCTGGTGACCCAAGGGTCCGATGCGGTCATTCAGCAGATCGTCAACCAGCTGTACAAGCTCATCGACGTGGTCAGCATCGAGGACATGACGCGGGGCGAGCACCTGGAACGCGAGCTGATCCTGCTCAAAGTCAAAGTGCGGCCTGATCAGGTCGATGCGGTACGCGGTTACGTGGTGCGCACCGGCGGACGGGTGCTCGATCCGGCACCGGACGGGTTCATCGTGGAACTGACCGCCAGCGAGGCGGAGGTCAACGCATTCGAGGCCGAACTGGCCCGCAGCGCCGAGCTGCTCGAGGTGGTCCGCAGCGGCGCGCTCGGCATCGAGCGCAACGCGCGACCCATGCGGATGGTGCGCGCTTGAGCGGAGGCGGGCCCGCGCAGGCGGGCCCGCCTCCGCGGTGCATTACAGCGCCGCCTCGTCGGTCTCCCCGGTGCGGATGCGGATCACGCGCTGAATATCGGTGATGAAGATCTTGCCGTCGCCGACCTTGGAGGTCTTGGCCGACTTCAGAATGGCCTCGATCACCGCATCGACCAGGTCGGAGCGCACCGCCACCTCGATCCGGGTCTTGGGCACGAAGTCCACCACGTACTCGGCGCCGCGGTACAGCTCGGTGTGCCCGCGCTGGCGGCCGAAGCCCTTCACCTCCGTCACCGTCATGCCCGAGACCCCGATCTCCGAGAGTGCGGCGCGCACGTCGTCGAGCTTGAACGGTTTGATGATCGCGGTGACCAGTTTCATGTGCGGGCTCTCCGGTAGGGGCGGTCTCTAGCGTAACGTGCGGTCGCGCGGGGGATCTCCCGCGCGCCGGTCAATCTTGCCACGGCCGATTTTGCAGCTTTCGTGCCATGGGGGGAATGCCCGTAACTGCCTGAGTCTGTGCATGCGCAGGATCGGGTCGCTCGGGGGTGCGCACCATTATGGCGCGACGTGCGCCGTGGCGCGCACCAAGACGGGGCGATCCGACTCCGCCGAAGCAGGCCTCCGCGCGGCCGCGGCGCGACGTACCCTGTGTCACGCCTCGCTACGTCCAGATTCCGCGGTTCGCGCGGCCTTTACAAACGATCTGTACATTTGTACAGTCTTCCCATGGCTTCTCCCTGGCGTGGCGGTACGGTGATCCCCGGACACGGCGCGCTCTCCAATCCCGCCGGTCGATTCGAGCGGCGCAGCACCGAGGCCGTCGACGACGGCTGGTTCCAGGAGGCTGCAATCGACGGTCCGCCGCTCACCGTGACGGCCGAGCATGCCCGCGCGCTGATCACCACCAACGATTCGCCCGACATCCCGTTCGAGCAGTCGATCAATCCGTACCGCGGCTGCAGTCACGCGTGCGTGTACTGCTATGCGCGGCCGAGCCATGCCTACATGGGGCTCTCGGCGGGGCTGGATTTCGAAACCAAGCTCTTCTACAAGGCGGACGCGGCCGAGCTGCTGCAGTGCGAGCTCGCGCGGCCCGGGTATCGCTGCAAGCCCATCACCCTCGGCGCCAACACCGATCCGTATCAGCCCATCGAGCGCCAGCTGCGCGTCACCCGCGCGATTCTCGAGGTGCTCGCGGCCTGCCGCCACCCCGTCACCATCATCACCAAGAGCGCGTTGGTGCTGCGCGAGCTCGATCTGCTCAGCGTGTTGGCGAAGGACCATCTGGTGCAGGTCGGCATCAGCATCACGACACTCGATGCTGAATTGAAGCGGCGCATGGAGCCGCAGACGGCATCACCGTCGGCGCGGCTGCGCACGGTGCGCGAACTCACCGCAGCCGGCATCCCCGCCGGCGTGCTGGTCGCGCCGGTGATCCCGGCGCTCACCGATCACGAGATGGAGCGGATTCTCGAGGCCGCCGCCGCCTCGGGCGCGCAATGGGCCGGATATGTTCTGCTGCGACTGCCCCACGAGCTGCGCACGCTGTTCAGCGAGTGGCTCGAGGCGCACTATCCGGACCGTGCCGCGCATGTGTTGTCTCTGATCCGCCAGATGCGCAACGGGCGCGAGAACGATCCACGCTTCGGCAGCCGCATGCGCGGTGAGGGCCCGTTCGCCGATATGCTGCGGGTCCGCTTCCACGCGGCCTGCCGTCGGACGGGATTGAACACCGGACGGAATGCACCGCTCGAGGTCGGACACTTCCGCCGCCCGGGTGGCAGTGCGCAGCTGGCGCTGAACTTCTAGTTCCGAATTGCGCGGTGGCGCGGCTCGACTCGCCGTCCATGCCCTACGACGTGCGTCCCCCAAGCACATCGGGCGGCCGATTGCGCTGCCGTGGCTGATGTCAAAGCGGCCGGTAACGGAAGCGTGCAACGAGCCGGTGCTGTTCGCAGGGGTAGATGACCCTGACGTGAGTGATGCGCTGCTCATCGCGCCAGGTATTGCGCTCGATGGCCAGGCACGCCGTGTTGCGGCGGATCGCAAGCCGTCGCGCGATGTCCGCATCGGCGTTGAGGGCGCCGATCTGGTGCTCGGCTTCCGTCCACGGAATGCGCTGCAGGAGCCAGCGGCCGGGCGAGATGGCGGTGAACCGCTCGGTCCGTGCCTCGGGGACTGCCTGCAGGTTGATCAGCCGCTCCTCGAGGGCATGGGGTCGGCCGGAGGCGCGATGCAGACCGGTCAGCGCCAACACCGGGGTGCCGGGCGGCACGCCCAGAGCCCCTGCGTCCTCGGTCGTGGCGCGGCGGATGCGCCGCTCGAGCGACTCGTAGGTATAGCGCACGCCGGCGGCAAGCAGCTCGGCTTCGATGTCGTGGATCTCCAGGACCGATTCCTGCGGGCGCGGCAGGTTCACGGTGGTGCCGGCGCGGCGGCGGCGCGTGACCAGCCGCTGCTCGGCCAGCGCGCCGAGCGCCTTGCCGATGGTCATGCGCGCGCAGCCGAATGCCCGCGCCAGTTCATGCTCGGACGGCAGCCGGTGGCCCGCAGGCCATTCGCCCGACACGATCTTCTGCCGCAGCGCGTCGTAGATCTCGCGGGAGCGGGGCACGGTACCGGTGCGTGCCGGGGGGGAAGCAGCGCCGCCTTTCATATCATGCCGTCTGCAGCAGCCGGCTCACTGTGCGGCGATAGGCGGCGTTGATCCGATCGCGGTCTCTGTGTCTGCCGGCTTCTACGACGTGTTCGCCGCCCGCGATGACGTCCTTGATCAGGGAGCGCCCTGAGGCAAACACCCAGGTGTCGATCGCAGAGTCCGCGGTGCGCCCGGCGAGATCCGGATGCTGCGCGTCCAGGCCGATGAAGTCGGCGCGGCAGCCTGAGGCAATGGCGCCTACGGGCAACGCGAGCGCCTGGGCGCCGCCGCGCAACGCCTCTGCGAGCAGGCTCGCACCGCTCGAGGGTTGATCGGCGCGCGCCAGAACGTTGCGCGCCCGGCGTGTCAGCCGCTGTGTGTACTCCAGCTGGCGCAGTTCTCCGGCCGCATCGAGCCGGATGTGCGAGTCGGTACCGATTCCCCACCGGCCCGCCGCGTGCGCATACGCAACCGAGGGGAAAATGCCATCGCCGAGATTGGCCTCGGTGACCGGACACAGCCCGGCCACCGCGCCGCTGCCGGCCAGTTCGCGGATCTCCGGATCGGTCAGATGGGTGGCATGGACCAGGCACCAGCGCGCATCGAGGTGGGCGTGCCGAAGCAGCCACTGCACCGGGCGCATGCCCGTGAACGCCAGGCAGTCCTCGACTTCCTTCATCTGCTCCGCGGCGTGAATGTGCACCGGACCGTGCGGGTGGCCGTCGAGCAGCCGCGCCAGGTGCGCAGCGGTCACCGCCCGCAGCGAGTGCGGCGCGATGCCGACGTTGCGGGCGTCGCTCACGGGAACGGCCGCGCGGATCCGCGCGCTGATGCGCTCGAACTCCTCCAGGTCGGTGATGAACCGCCGCTGGCCCGCGGTGGGCGCGGCGCCGCCGAACTGGCTCGACTCGTAGAACACCGGCAGCAGCGTCAGTCCGATGCCGGTGGTGTCGGCGGCGGCCGCATGGCGCAGCGCGAGCTCCGCCGGGTCCTGATACAGCACGCCGTGCGGATCACGGTGCAGGTAGTGAAACTCCCCGACCGAGGTGAAGCCCGCCTCGAGCAGGTCCGCGTAGGTGTACGCGGCGATGATCTCGAGGTCATCAGGGTCGATGCGCTCGAGAAAGCGGTACATCACCTCGCGCCAGGACCAGAAGTCATCCGTGCCGCTCGGTCCGCGTCGCTCGGCGAGGCCGGCCATGGCGCGCTGGAAGGCGTGACTGTGCAGGTTCGGAACGCCCGGCAGGGCGAGCGCGAGGTGCACATCCTGCGGGGCGGCGGCGGCGCCGCACGCTACTTCGCAGATCAGGCCGGCGCGCACCGTCACCCGCACCTTGCGCCGCCACCCGGCCGGCAGCCATGCGGTGTCGAAGAAGAATGTCCGGTTCATGCTGCGCTCGGTCCGCCCGTGCCCCCGGGGGGGTTTCGCCATATGTCTAGGCATATTAGAATTTGGCTCCGCAAATGAAAAGGCCCCGGCAGTGCAATTCGATCGTTTGTGGCGCGGCGCGACCCTGGCGACACTCTCGCCGCGGCTGCCGGGCATCGGTCTGATCGAGCGCGGCGCGCTCGGCGTCGCGGACGGGCGGATCGTGTTTGCAGGGCCCGCCGCGGAACTGCCCGCCGGCGCCCATGCGCGCGAGGAAATCGATCTCGGCGGTCGTCTGGTCACCCCGGGTCTGATCGACTGCCACACGCATATCGTGTTCGGCGGTGAGCGCAGTGCGGAGTTCGAGATGCGCCTCGCCGGGGCCGACTACCAGAGCATTGCCCGTGCCGGCGGCGGCATTCTCGCCACCGTGCGTGCCACCCGCGCCGCTCCGGAGCAGACCCTGCTGAGCGCAGCTGCGGAGCGGCTGAGCGTGCTGATGGGCGAGGGCGTCACCACGGTCGAGATCAAGTCCGGGTACGGCCTGGAGCTATCGCACGAACTGCGCATGTTGCGTGTGGCACGCGCGCTGGGGCGCAAGTTGCCGCTCGGGGTCGTCACTACGCTGCTCGCCGCCCACGCCGTACCGCCGGACATGGACCGCGAGGCGTATCTGCGTGCCATCCGCGAGGAAATGATTCCACGGGCGGCAGCCGAAGGATTGGCCGATGCCGTCGACGGCTTCTGCGAGCGCATCGCCTTCAGCCCCGAGGAGCTGCGCGAAGTGTTCACGGCAGCTCGCCATCACGGCTTGCCGGTGAAGCTGCACGCCGACCAGCTCTCCGATGGCGGCGGCGCCTCGCTGGCGGCGCAATTCGGTGCTCTGTCGGCTGATCATCTGGAATGGACGAATGAAGCGGGCGTCGCGGCGATGGCGCAGGCTGGCACCGTGGCGGTGCTGCTGCCGGGGGCGTTTTATTGTCTGCGCGAGCAGCAGCGCCCACCGGTTCAGACGCTGCGCCGCCACGGCGTGCGCATCGCGCTCGCGACTGACTGCAATCCTGGAACCTCGCCGCTGCTCTCGATCCTCACGGCCATGAATCTCGGCGCGATCCAGTTCGGTCTGACCGTCGAGGAGACGCTGGCGGCCGTGACCCGCGAGGCGGCGTTCGCCCTCGGGCGCCAGCACGACATCGGGACGCTCGAGCCCGGCAAGTCCGCGGACCTCGCCATCTGGAACGCGACCCGCGCAGCCGAACTCGTCTACTGGATCGGCCGCAATCCCCTGTATGCCCGCATTTGGAGGGGCCATTGAGTTCCATCGTGATGACACCCGGCCGGGTCTCGCTGGCCGACTGGACTGCGATTTACCGCGGCCACCCCGTTGCCCTCGATGAGCATTGTTATGCCGGGATCGCGCGCGGTGCGGAGGCCGTCACGCGCATCGTGGCGCGCGGCGAGCCCGTGTACGGCATCAACACCGGATTCGGCAAGCTCGCCAGCGTGCGTATCGAGGCGGCCGATCTGGCCCGCCTGCAGCGCAATATCGTCCTGTCGCACTGCGCCGGGGTGGGCGAGATCATGCCCGCTCCCGTCACGCGGCTGATGTTGGCGCTGAAGATTGCCAACGTCGCACAGGGCGCCTCCGGGGTGCGCCCGGAGACGGTCCGGCAGCTCTGCGCGCTGCTCGAGCGCGACCTGCTGCCGGTCGTTCCGGCCCAAGGCTCGGTCGGTGCATCGGGCGATCTTGCGCCGCTGGCGCACCTGGCTTGCGTCCTGATCGGTGTCGGGGAGATCCGCCGGCCGGACGGGACGCGTGCCCCGGCCGCCGAAGCGCTGCACGAGGCGGGTCTCGAGCCGCTGACGCTCGCGCCCAAAGAGGGGCTCGCGCTCCTGAATGGCACGCAGTTCTCCACGGCCAATGCGCTCGCTGCGTTATTCGACATCGAGACCGTGTTTCAGTCGGCCTTGGTCACCGGGGCGTTGTCCACGGAGGCCGCCAAGGGTTCCGACACGCCGTTCGATGCGCGCATCCATGCGCTGCGTGGTCATCGCGGTCAAATCGAAACGGCGGCGGCGCTACGCGCGCTCATGATCGGTTCGGCGATCCGTGATTCGCATCGCACGGCCGATCCGCGCGTGCAGGACCCGTACTGTCTGCGCTGCCAACCCCAAGTGATGGGCGCGGCACTCGATCTGCTGCGTCACGCCGCCAGCACGCTCGCCTGCGAAGCCAACGGCGTGTCGGACAACCCGCTGATCTTCCCCGATGCCGACGAAGCCCTCTCGGGCGGAAACTTCCATGCCGAACCGGTGGCGTTCGCCGCCGACGTGATGGCGCTCGCGGTGTGCGAGATCGGCTCGCTCTCCGAGCGGCGTATCGCCATGCTGGTCGATCCGGCGCTCTCCGGGCTGCCGGCATTCCTCACCCCGAGCCCGGGCTTGAATTCCGGACTGATGATGCCGCAGGTGACCGCCGCGGCGCTGGTGTCGGAAAACAAGCAGTGCGCCCACCCGGCCAGCGTCGATTCGATTCCGACCTCGGCCAACCAGGAAGACCACGTGTCCATGGCGGCGCACGGGGCGCGCCGCCTGCACCAGATGACCCGCAACGCCGCGGCGATCATCGGCATCGAACTGATCACCGCGGCACAGGGCTGCGACTTTCACCGCGGCCTGCGCTCGAGCGCGGCGCTCGAGGCGGTGCGCAGCGCGGTGCGCGCGCGCATCCCGCCGCTCGGCGAGGATCGCTATCTGCATGCCGATCTCGAGGCCGCCACCGAGCTGGTGCGCGAGCGGGCGTTGCCAAGAGCAGCCGGTGTTCCGCTGCCCGACCTGGAGCCGGTATGAACGAGTGGCTGGAAGTCGAGCGCGGCGATGCGCCGCTCGTGATCAGCTTTCCGCACACGGGCACGGAGTTGCCGGCGCCGATCGCCGAGCGGCTGGTCTCGCCGTGGCTCGCCCGCAAGGATGCCGACTGGTACGTCGATCGGCTCTACGCGATGGCACTCGCGCTCGGGGCCACCACGGTGCGCACCAGGATCAGCCGCACGGTGATCGACGTGAACCGCGACCCGTCCGGCGCTTCGCTCTATCCGGGTCAGAACACCACCGAATTGTGTCCGACCCGCACCTTCGACGGCGAGC
>JAJZSQ010000010.1 GCA_021849615.1 Pseudomonadota bacterium | reverse complement strand
TTGGGCGTCGGCACGTGTCGAGCTCCTACCGCGCGCGCCGGTTCATCAAGTTCAATCAACCACCTTATTAGACTCGGTCCGAAAACAGGGATTCCCTGGCGCCGCCGTCATGCTGTCATCTGCCATGGGCCCGCGCGGCCATGGAGAACTTCGGATAGCCTGGTATAGTCATCTTTCCGTCCTCCGATCCAGTCGTTGCATTATCTTGTCCCTGAGAAGCGCTGTGAGATGAGCACCCATAAAAAGACACGCAAGCCCTCCGGGCGGGTCGCATTCGATGAGCGGGGAAATGCCACCTGGGAATGGCAGAGCGAGACCGGGCGATTCGACCATGACATCGATACCGGACGTCTCAGGAAGATCGGGTCGGACTTGAGCTGCGACGGTGCGCACGGGCCGGACCCTGCATCGCCGCACGATCCATACAACCAATCCGCACTGCCGGCGGACGCTCGGTCCCGCCCGAGGAAGCGCACGCTGGATGACTTGCGGCGGTTGAGCGAGGAGATCAAAGCGACACGCGCGAAGAAGGATCGCGGGTCGCGATAAGTCGTGCTGCTTCTGCCTCGTCGCGCCCGCGCGTGCCCCGGCTCTCGCGGCCCAGGTGACTGGCCACTTGGACCTCGAGCATCCGGGGATGCTACCAGGCGACCGCCGGCCGACGGTGGATCGGATTCATCTGAGGGAGGGAGCGGATTCTCGCACCTGGATTCCCACGACAGTAAGGGTCACCAACCCACGCTGAACCGGATTCAAGCTGATGTCCACCGGGAGCTCAGCACCGTCCTTGCAGAGAGCGACCAGCGGGAGACCGGTTCCCATCGGTCGCATACGACGTTCGTCCGTGAAGCGCAGGCGGTGACTGATGTGCGCGATGCGATACCGCTCGGGCACGAGGGACTCGACAGTCTGACCATCGAGCGCACCCGGCGCATACTTCAGCAGACGGCAGGCTGGATCGGTGGCGAACAGAATGGAGCCCGATTCGCCAACGATGAGGGCGCAGTCGCCCGCTTGCATCACGAGAGTTTCGAGATCCGCGGGGAGATGCATCAACAGGTTGTCGTTGGATTGTAAAAGTCTGAAATTCTCGTTGCGGTGACTTCTCCGGGTCAATACGGAGATATACACATCTCCGCGGCAAATTGACTCACGCCTGCGGGGAGGCCGAATTCCGTACCATGACGCCCATGACCATGCCCAATGAACTGTCCGCCGGCGCTCCGCCGGCCGAGCCACTCGCCGTGCTCGAGCGGTGGCTCACCGAAGCGCGCAACCACCGGGTGCAACCCAATCCGAACGCCATGGTCCTGGCCACGTGCGATGCCGAAGGACGTCCGTCGGCGCGCGTCATGCTCTGCAAAGGCGTGTCGGTCAAACCCGGCTATCTCACCTTCTACGCCAACTACCAGTCCCGCAAGGGCCGCGAGCTCGCAGCCAACGGTCGCGCAGCCGCGGTCTTTCACTGGGATGCGCTGCACCGGCAGGTGCGTATTGAGGGGCCGGTGGTCACGGCACCGTCGGCCGAGAGCGACGCCTATTTCGCCTCGCGTCCGTGGCAGAGCCGGATCGGCGCATGGGCGAGCGCACAGAGCGAGCCCGCCGAATCCCGGCAGGCGCTTGAGTGGGCGCTCGCGGCGGCGGCTGAACGCTTGGGAGCGCCGGTGCCGGATTACGCAATGCGCGCGCCGTTCGCGGGGGTGATCCCCAGACCACCCCATTGGGGTGGCTACCGTCTTTGGGCCGAATCGGTCGAGCTTTGGGTGGAGGGCGCGGCGCGCATTCACGACCGACTGCTGTGGACCCGGCGACTGACCGCGACCGGCGAGACGTTCGAACCGGAACCGTGGCGCGTCATCCGGCTACAGCCTTGAGCGGAGCCTCAGGGTCCTGAAGGGCTGCCGCAACAGCGCGAGCCTCACCATGGCGGCTGTTCGGTGCGCTGCATCCGCAGACCGCTCAGCGTCCGTCACCGCGCGTGCCCGAAGCGAGCACCGCGCCGATCTCCACGCTCCTGCGTTTCGACGACTTCTGCCGGCGGCGGCCTGCCAGCATCCGGGTAGTCTCTCCACCGATGCTGCGCCGGCGCCGGCAAGGTTGCTCTCGGGGCCGGCCACCGCCGCCACCCGTCTCTCGTTCGGCCGGCGATCGTCGATTCCACCCTTCGACCGCCCGATGACGCGGCGGAGCGCTGTACGATCGGCGGGTGGGGCTGCTTGCCGAGCCGCTGGCCCAGGCTGCCCGGAGGGCCGTGCCGCGGTCCGGGGCTCCTGGGTCACGACCTCCTACCGTCCCTCGACCGCCCGCCGTTCCCGGCCGGCGACCCCCTGTCGTTCGCGCTCGCACTCTTCGCGCACGCACTGGCTGGCCAACGCCCACGCGCGGTGACAATAGAGCTGCGGCTGTGCATCACGAACAATCACAGCCAGATCCGGATTCACGACGTGAATATTCATCGTCGCACACATGCACGCGACGCGCTCTTGGAACTCGGCACCGCCGGTGCGCAGCACTTGCCCGCCATGCTTCTGCGCCGCGATGCACAGTGCCGAGAGCCGGCCGGTGTCCCCGCGTCCGGGGCATTCACCGCTGGAATCGAGGGCCGCACGCTGATTCCATCCGCGCATTCCGCGCCGAGATCCCGGCCGGCGCCTGAGCGCTCCTGACTACTCTCCCCCGTCCGAGCGCTGCGCGTGAGGATTGACTGCCCGCCCAGCTCCCAGCGCCGCCATCAGCGGGCAGCGCACTCTCCCTGCATTGCGGTGACACTGGTCGACGAGCGCGGCGAGTGCTCGCTCGACCCGCCGCAACTGACCCAGCCGCTCCCGTACCGCAGCCAATTTGATGGCGCCCAGTCGTTCGGCTTCTCGGCAATGCTGGCCGTCCTCGAGCGCGAGGAGTTCCTTCACCTCCTCCAAGCTGAAGCCGAGTGCTTGGGCTTGCCGGATGAATCGCAGTCGCTCGGCGTGGGGCTCGCCGTAGCGGCGGATTCCGCCGGGCGGGCGGCGCGGCTCCCCGATGAGCCCCCGGCGTTGATAGTAGCGGATCGTCTCCACATTGACGCCGGCCTGTCTTGCCAGGGCTCCGATGGTATAGGACTCGAGCATATTGACTCCGTAGTCGAGTACGGTCTTAAGGTATCCCCAATACGGGAAATCGCAAGAGGTACGGCATGCGCGGAGAACCCCCGGCCCAACAACCCGCGGTCAGAATGGCCAGCCTCGCTCTCGGCGGGCTGGCGGCGATCCTGGCCTCGACCTGCTGTCTCGGACCGCTCGTCCTCGTGCTGCTGGGCGTGAGTGGCGCCTGGATCGGAAACTTGACGCGGCTCGAGCCCGACCGCCCATTCTTCCTCGGCGCCGCGCTGATCGCCTTGTTCTTCGCGTGGTGGCGCATTTTTCGGCCGGCGAGGGCCTGCACGCCTGGTGAGGTTTGTGCCATGCCGCATGTCCGGAGCATCTACAAGGTCATTTTCTGGTGCGTGGCCACGTTGATTGTGATCGCATTCGCCTTCCCGTACGCCGCACCCCTGTTCTATTGAAGCCCCCTGTTTCATTGAAGTAAGGAGTTCGTCATGAAAAAGCTGCTTGCCGCAATCGCGCTCGTCGGCGTCGTCGCTCCGGTGTGGGCCGCCACCCGAACCGTCACACTGGCCATTCCGAGCATGCACTGCGCAATGTGCCCGGTCACGGTCAAAGAAGCGCTGTCGAAAGTCCCCGGCGTCCGCAAGATCGAGGTGAGTCTGGCGAAGAAGGACGCGGTCGTCACATTCGATGACTCGAAGACCACCGTCGGCGCGCTGACGGCGGCGACCCGGAATGCCGGCTATCCGTCGACGGTCGAGCGGTAACCGGCTCAACACCGGAACGAGGAGAACAGCCCATGGCACTCGCGACACGAATCGCGGATAAGGCGGGATTTCTCGGCAGCTTCATCTCGGCGATGGGTTGCGCGGCCTGTTTCCCGGCGCTGGCCAGTCTCGGCGCGGCTATCGGTCTCGGTTTCCTCACACGCTGGGAGAGTCTATTCATCACCACGCTCATTCCGCTCTTTGCGTTGCTGGCGTTCGCCGCGAATGCGCTCGGCTGGCGGAGCCACCGCCAGATCCGACGCCTCGTACTCGGGCTCATCGGGCCACTGCTGGTGCTCTCGGCGGCGCTCCTGATGCGCTTCGCCCACATGGGGACGGCGCCGCTGCTTTACGTCGGGCTCGCCTTCATGCTCGCTGTGTCGGTATGGGATCTGGTCTCGCCACCGGTGCGACGCTGTGCCGCGCCGACGTGTCAACCGTCGGTGGACGGGTGACTCGTTGAGACTCTCAGGGATCTGACGAGGAACCACTCTCATGACACCGCTCGACATCACCGGCATGACCTGCGACTCCTGTGCCGCCCACGTCAAGCACGCGCTGGAGCAGGTCCCGGGCGTGCGCTCGGCCGAAGTGTCCTACGCCCAGGGCCGCGCCCGGGTCGCCCTCGACGCTGGCACCTCGCCCGATGCCCTGATCGACGCGGTGACCGGGCTCGGTTATTGCGCAAAGGTGGCCGACACGCCGCCCCCGCAAGCCCCGGACGGATTTCTCGGCGCGGTACGGGAATCTGCGCCGCCGCAAGCCATGTCCGGCCACGGCGCGGGGGGATTGCACATTGCCATCCTCGGCAGTGGTGGCGCGGCGATGGCGGCGGCGCTGAAGGCCACCGAGGAGGGCGCGCACGTCACCTTGATCGAGCGCGGCACTCTCGGAGGCACCTGTGTCAACGTCGGCTGCGTGCCCTCGAAGATCCTGATCCGCGCCGGCCACATTGCCCATCTGCGCCGCGGGAGCCCCTTCGACGCCGGCCTGCCGCCCACACAGCCCATCATCCTGCGCGAGCGGCTGCTCGAGCAGCAGCAGGCGCGGGTCGAGGAGCTGCGTCAGGCCAAATACGAAAACGTGCTCGCCGGCAATCCCGCGATCACGGTGCTGCACGGCGAAGCCCGCTTCAGGGACGGCCACAGCCTCACGGTGCGGCTGAATGCAGGCGGCGAGCGCACGGTGGCCTTCGATCGGTGCCTGATCGCCACGGGAGCCAGCGCGGCCGTGCCGCCCATTCCCGGCCTCAAGGGCACCCCCTACTGGACGTCGACCGAAGCATTGGCGAGCGATGCCATTCCGAAGCGCCTGGCCGTGATCGGCTCGTCTATCGTGGCCGTGGAACTCGCACAAGCCTTTGCGCGTCTCGGCAGCCGCGTCACGATCCTGGCACGCAGCACACTGCTTTGCCGCGAAGAGCCGGCCATCGGTGTGGCGCTCACGGCGGCCTTTCGCACCGAGGGCATCGAAGTCCTGGAACACACTGAGGCCAGTCGGGTGACCCACCGAGACGGGGAATTCGTGCTGACGATCCCAAGCGGCGAGCGGCGGGCGGAGCGTCTGCTGATCGCAACGGGCCGCACGCCCAATACGCGCAGCCTCGCACTCGAAGCCGCCGGCGTCGTTGTCAATGCCAATGGGGCGATCCAGATTGACCTGGGCATGCGGACCCGCGCTGAGGGGATATATGCCGCTGGCGACTGCACTGACCAGCCACAATTCGTCTACGTCGCCGCAGCCGCCGGTACCCGCGCCGCGATCAACATGACGGGCGCCCACGCGACGCTGGACCTCACGACGATGCCGAGGGTGATTTTCACCGACCCGCAGGTGGCGACCGTGGGCTACAGCGAGCAGGCGGCGCAGCACGAGCGCATCGAAACCGACAGCCGCACCCTCACGCTCGATAATGTGCCGCGCGCCCTCGTGAATTTCGATACCCGCGGCTTCATAAAAATCGTCGTCGAGGCCGGCACCGGCCGACTGCTCGGCGTCCAGGCGGTCGCGCAAGAAGCTGGAGAGCTGATTCAGGCGGCCGCACTCGCCATCCACCAGCGCATGACCGTCACCGATCTCTCGAGCCAGCTCTTTCCGTACCTGACGATGGTCGAAGGGCTCAAGCTCGCGGCCCAGACATTCACAAAGGACGTGAAACAGCTGTCCTGCTGTGCGGGGTAGGCCACATCGAGTGCATGGACATGGAGGGCCCCAGGGACAGTCGCCTTCGTTCGCGGGACGGCCGGGTTCGCGCCACCGCGGTGTCCAACGCCGGCGGCACGGGGGCATCGGCGCAGTCGCCCCGACCGGCCGACGTTGGAATCTCGCCGGGCGAGTCTTGTGCCCAAAGCACTGTTCGCTTACAAATTAAACTCGGGTCGCTTTCCGCCGTGGAGCGTCGAACAATAGGATGTCGCGTACGCAGGCAAACGCGACGATCTGACGCACAGGGAAATTTGAGACGCGCCGCGACCGCTCGATCTAGACCTCGCGGCCCAAGACCGCGTTCTTCTGGGACTCTCTCGCGCTCAACTCGTTGAGCACCTCTTTGAATGCACGCGGTTTTTCCACGCCGTACCCTTGTGCGTACTGCACGCCGAGCTCACGCAATCGTTCGATGATCCGCGCGTTCTCGGCGTACTCTGCAACCGTGCCAATACCGAGATCGCGGGTGAGACTCACGATCGCGCGCACCAAGGCAATCGACTGGGGATTGCTGAGAATGCCGGTGACGAAGCTGCCATCGATCTTGATGTGGTCGACCGGCAGGTTCGTCAGATTCTTCAGGGAATTGGTCCCCGTACCGAAGTCATCGAGCGCAAAACGACAACCCATGGCCCGCAGTTCGCGAACGAAGTTGATGGCCTTGGCGAGATTCAGCACCGCGATGGTCTCAGTGATTTCGAAGGTGATCAGTGCGGGGGCAATTCGCGAGCGGCGAATCAGCCGCTCGATGCGCTCGAGGAACGTCGCATCCGTCAGAGAAGGGCCCGTGATGTTGATCGATAACGAGACGTTTGCCGCGAGCAGTGCCGAGCGGTGCGGAGCCGCACCGGCGAGTGCGTGCTCGACGACCCACATGTCGAGCGCCGGAGCCAGCTGGCTGCGATGCGCTGCGGAGAGCAGATCCGCGGGCGCGTGATCTTCGTTTGGCGAGCGCAGCAGCAGCTCGAAGCCCTCCGGGTCACCCCGTCCCTGCAGCGGCATGATCCGCTGCGCAACCAGGGTGAAGCGGTCATTCTGGAGCGCTTCGCGCAGCCGGATGACAGCGATGGAGTCGGATTTACGCCGGATCATCGAATCATCATCGTCCTGATAGATCTCGACGCCCCCCCGCCCGTGATCCTTGGCGCTCCGGCAGGCGAGCTGGGCAAGCGCGAGGGCGCTCGGGAACTCTTGCGCACCGGTGAAACAGGCGATACCGCAACTCAAGGACACCGGCTCCTCGCCCGCCGCCGAAGCGGGCGACAGCTGTGCCGCGGCCTGCTGTAGAGCTCGGGCCGTGTCGGCGGCCGCATCGGCGTCCACACGGGGCAGCGCGATCGCAAATTTGTCGCTCGAGATGCGCGCCGCCACGGCATCGGGCGGCAGATGCGGCGGCGCGAGAAGCTGCGCCACGCGAACGATGAGCGCGTCTCCGGCATCGAACCCCAGGGTGTCATTGACGATGCCCAACCGGTCGATGCCGAGGAAGATCACACTGTGCGCGCCTGGCGGTGGAGGTGTCGCCTGCTCCCAGCATGCCACATGGAGTTGCGCGCTCGAGCGGGTGTGCAGGCCCGTCAGGGCATCGAAGTCTGTCTCGAGCAGGGACGCCACGTGCCGGCCCAGGTGCTGCAGCAGCGAGAGATGTCTTCGGGTGAATTCGGGCGCATCCTCCGGGCGCAGCAGCAGCAGCGCGCCCGCCGGTAGGCTCCCGTGCCCGTTCACGGGCACCGCAAGGAGTCTCACGGCCAAGGGTGCGCCCCTCGCCGCGGCGCCCCTGTTCCAGGTCGTCGTCTTATTAACCACCAGGGGTCGATTCTTGTTCTGAATCCAGCTGAGTACCGGTGGCGCGAGACGCCGGAGCGCATCCTCGGCGCCAGAGGCCGCCTCAGCGGTGTGGATAATTCGCAAGTGTCTCTCCGGCACCACGAGCGCGCACAGCGCGCATTCCAGATGCGCTACCGTGGCGCCCACCAGCTTCGCCAGTCGCTCACCGTGATCGGAGCGGGGCTGAGCTGCGCCTCGATGGGGAACGGGCGATGTGACCTCATACAGCCACTCGAGATCACGCACGCCCTCGTCCGCAGCGCATCCTCGGTTCTCTGCGGCGTACCGCGCCAGGTGATCCCCGACGCAGGCCAGCGCCGGTTCGAGCTGCGCCTGCAGGGTCTCGACGGGCGGACACTCTCCGCCAGCGGTGACGTGAAAGACAATCAGACACACCCCCGCGACGGGATATGCCGTTCGATTCGGTCCACGGGTTCCGCTTCCTGCGTACAGAAGGAACGCTACCGCGCGCTCGGAATCAGTGACCGGCAGCATGGCGCCCACGGGGCGGCGGCCTGACCCGATGGCAGTGGACTTGAGGACGGAGCGAACCTGCAGGCGAACTTGCGTAAGCGGTACCGGCCCGTGACCTCTCAGGGGTCTGCCTCGGGCGTCGAAGAACGCCACCGCCCGTATGCCCGGCACAAGCCGCTCGATGACTTCGGCGTGCCGGTCGAGGAAATCATATCCAGACACCACGCGGTCGCTGCGCGCCATGAGCCCTCCTATTTCCGACGCAGCGAAAACGAGCTCATCGCCTCGCTGGAGAATTGCACTGCGAGCTCCATGGGCGCGGCAATGCGTGCTTGCGGGCGATCCCGGCCAGCTCGCGCCAGACCGCCTGATCAAACGCTTCGTCAGTACTCGTCCATAGGATGATGAACCGCACTCTCGCGTCCAGATGCCGGCAGACACACGTGATGTAGGACTCGCCCTGCCGCCGAGTTCGACGGGTTGCATCGATCGCATCGAGCGCAAGATCCTTCAGGCATTCTCTCGACGGAAGGAGTTTGACACCGCTCGCGCTCAACTGTTCCTCAAGATAGCGCACGCCGGCCATGAGCTTCGGGGTAGCTGATTCCTCCGCTGCTGTCCTCGATCGGATCACGCAATGATTCCCCGGCGATTATTTTTGAGAGTTTTGCGCACCACTTCCGCGATCTCCGAGACCGTCGTCTCATTTTGGAGACATCGGAGGTGCGCGGAACCCCAGTTGCCATAACGTACCCGGGAATGAGAGCGTAGGACACCGCCCGCCTCCCTCAAGCGCTGGAGCACACCGAGCGATCAATGGACCGCGCCGTGGCGGCCAAGCAGAAGAGCGCTCGCCGCGCGGCATTCGGATGCATCCCGACAATGAATGCCGGTGCAGACCCTCGACATCAGCGAGGCGGCGGCCCATGCAATTGCCCGGCTGCGGGATTCCTATGTATCGACCCAACCGAAGAATTCGGAGTTCCGGAGGCGGCAGCTGCGCGGCTCCCGGGGGCGGGTTGTGCCCAACACTGTCCAGCCGCGAGGAGCGCGATGAAGATGAAGAGGCGGCGCAGCTCTTGCAGTCAAGATAAACAGGCACTGAAGACGGAAATTCTTGAGCCCGCCTCTGCGGCCGAGCAAATGAGATCAGGCCTTTATGACTCCCGGCTCCTGGAGGAGAAGCGCCTGGGCCGGGGAGATGAGGTTATCAATCTCTTCGCGCTGAGGCAGCGGGGAACGGCAAGAGTAGAGCAACTCCACTTTGTGCTTGAAGGAAGAGCCTTCCCACCACGTGGGTGTAGACCCAGGAGCCACCGGCAAAAAGCCCGAGCAATGCCGCCAGCGTTACGGCAAACCCGGCCACGCTGCTGTTTTGCGGACAGACATCGGCCGTGCAGCGCCATCGTGTTCATCCGCCATCACTTCATCTCCGTCGATACAAAACCCCGGACCGCGCCCGCGGCCCGTAATTCTAACGCCATGCAAAACCCTGTGTGGATCACGATCACGATTCCATGTCGCCATCGCGGGATCGACCGTTCAGCGGCCTCCTCCGCCCCCGGTTGACCTGAGCCGGCAATCCCTACTGTCGGGTAAGGAGAAGGCAGTATCCGCTACTCTTCGCCTCGGCCTTCGTCAGCGGCCGCATCCGAAAGCGCCAGGGCGAGACTCCTCTTCGCGCGCCGGATGCGCATCTCGATCGCCTTGGTGCTCGTCCCGAGCTGCTCGGCCGTCTGCTGCTGTGTCAGGCCGCTGACGGTGGTGAGCAGCAGCGGTTCTTTGTACTGCTTTGGCAGGGCGGAGATGGCCTGATCGAGGCGGCGAAGCCGCCTCTCCTCGTCGGCTTCCGGCTGCTCCGGCGCATCCAGCTCCGCTTCTCCCGCCGACCCGGAGGCGAAGGAGAGCAACATCAGGATCCGGCGGCGCACCGACTGTCGCCTGCCGTGATCGCGGCACTTGTTGAGCGCTATCGCGCGCAACCAGAATGCGAACGGCTGCCGGCTGTCGTAGCGCTCGAGGGCCAGCCACGCGGAGACGAACGCATCCTGAACGATGTCGTAGGCATCGTCCGCGTTACCGACGTATCGGCGCACGAATCGATAGAGCGGCCCCTTCTCCCGCCGAACCAGTTCATCGAACGCTGCGCGCCTCCCGGCCCGGGCGGCCGCCGCGAGTTGCCGCTCGTCCTCGTCCTGACCGTCGGTCACCGCCGGCCCGAGTCGAGCGCTGCGGCGACGGTTTTATCGAACTTCGCTGCCTGCGCCGGCGTCAGCACCGCGCGCATGGCGAGCAGGTGCTTGACCGTGGCGACCTGCAGCGCCTTCATGGCGACATGGAGGTCGTCGATCGCGTGCTCATCCTGGGGCCCGTACTCGTGACTGGCGAGAAGGGCGGCGGCGAGCTCGCGGTTGGCCTGGCGCGCCTGAGCCTCCAGCAATTTGCGGCGTGCGTCGTAGCGGGCTTCCAGCACCGCGAGCTGCCGCTTCTGATCAGCGGTCAGATGAAGCTCATGGTGCAGGAGCCGATTGAGGCTCGTCGGCGAGCGGCTCGCCGCCAATCCGTAATGCACCCCAAGCCAGCCGCCCGCCCCCGCGGCGAGGATCGTAAGCGCCAGAACCGCCAGCGCCGTGCGCGTAAGGCTCGTCAAGGGTTGCCCTCGGCCAACAGCGTCGAGGGGTTCATGGGCGTATGCGTAGAAAAGACGCTCAGCTCGGAGCTCTTTGCCGGCCGTGCCTGATACCCGGCAAGGGCGCTTACGCTGAAGGCAATGCCAAGGAGCGTCACCTGCAGGACGAGAAGGCGTGCCGATCGTCGCCTGCCCTCCTCACGCACCGCCACTCTCGCCCAGATGTCGGCCTCGAGCCGTTCCAGCGGGTGATCGGTTTCGCGGGCGGCGAGGGCTCGGATGTCTCGCTCGATCATATCAGTTTTCCTCTATGGCGTAATACGCACACGAGCCGCGCAACCCTCGCGGCGGATTGATTATCGGGTCTCGAGAGGGGTAGCGCATTCTCGTGCGTATTACCATCTTAATGATCCCGATAAGCGCCAAATCCATGCCCACTGCCTTCAGAACGCGGCGCCTGTGGCTGCTCGCCTTGGGGCTTCTCTCCGGCTGCGCCACCTTCCAGCCGCGGCCCATCTCCCCCGCCGGATCGCTCGCGAGCTATGACAGCCGCTCGCTCGCCAATCCGGGGCTCGGGAAGTTCCTGGCGAGCAATCATATCGACTTGCCGGCTCGCGGGCGGCCCTGGAATCTCAAGGCGTTGACCCTGGCCGCCTTTTACTACCAGCCCGCGCTCGCCGCTGCTCGCGCCCAGCTGCTCGCGGCCCAGGCCGCACGGGTCACGGCCCGCGAGCGTCCGAACCCGTCTCTTTCGCTGACCCCGGGATACGACTCCGGGGTTCCGGCCGTGCCGAGTCCCTGGATCGTGCCGGTCGCCCTCGACTGGCCGATCGAGACTGCCGGCCGGCGCGGCGATCGTATGGCCGAGGCGCGCCACCTCGCGGCCGCCGCACGCTGGGATCTCGTCGGAACAGTCTGGGGCGTACGCAGCCGTCTGCGCAGCGCATTGCTCGCGCTTTATACGGCGCGGCAGACCGAATCGCTCTTGGCCCGGCAGGTGTCCGCGCTACAGCGGGTCTTCAACCTGCTCGAAGGCCAATTCAGAGCCGGCGTGGTGTCGAGCTACGATGTCACCCGCGCGCGGATCGCGCTCGACAATGCGACCCTCGCCCAGCAGGCGCAGCAGGGCCGGATTCGCGAGGCGCGCATCGCGCTCGCCGGCGCGATCGGGGTACCGGTGAGCGCATTGCGGGGAGTGCATCTCTCATTCGCCGGATTCAAGCGGTTCCCGCGCGATCTCACCCGGCCGGCGGTGCGGCAGCAGGCGTTGCTCGGCCGCGCCGATGTGCGGGCCGCCCTCGCGCAGTATGCGGCCAGCCAATCGGCCCTGAAGCTCGAGATCGCGCGCCAGTGGCCCAACATCGCCCTCGGCCCGGGCTATGCCTGGAACTCGCAGCTCGCCGGCGATCGCGAATGGCAGCTCGGCCTCAGCCTGACGTTGCCCGTCCTCAATCAGAACCAGGGTCCCATCGCCCAAGCGAGAGCCCGGCGCCGCCTGGCGGCCGCGCGGTTCCTCGGGGTGCAGTCGGCGGCCGTGACACAGATTGACGGCACGCTCGCCGCATACCGCTCGACACTCGGGCAGGTGAGGACGGCCGAGTCGTTGCTCGCGAGCCTGACGCGCCAACTTGAGTCCATACGCGCGCAAGTCAGCGCCGGAGAGCTGCAGCCGCTCGACCTCGCCAACGCCGAGGTGGCCTTCTATGCCGGGGCGCAGAATCAGCTCGTCACGCGACTTGCCGCTCAGCAGGCGCTCGGCGCGTTGCAGGACGCGGTGCAAAGCCCGCTCACCCTGCGTCCCTCCCAGTTGCAATCCACACAGAACATCCCTACACGCCCATGAAATCCCGCACATTGATCACCGGCGGCATCGCCGCCTTGGCGCTCGCGCTAGGCGCATTCGCGCTCCTCAGCTCGCCTGACGGGAGTTCTGCGGCCGCTGAGCGAACCGATGCGCCCAAGGCTCCCAGAATCACCGTTCAAGTCGGTGAGTTGAGGCGCATGACCCTGCACCGCTACGTAGACGGCTACGGCGTGGTGGAGCCGGCACCGGCAACACCGCAGCGCCCCGCAGCCGCCGCGGCGGTCGCCGCACCCGTCAGCGGAGTCGTGACCCAAGTGGCCATTGCCGCCGGGGAGCGGGTCAAGCGCGGCCAGCTGCTTATGGAGCTGAATTCCAGCACAATGACCGAAAGCTACGCGGAACAGGAGGTGACCCGGCTGAAGCGGCTGTACGCGGAGCACAACGCTTCGCTGAAGGCGCTGCAGAGCGCACAGGCGCAACTTGCGCTGCTGCGCGTCACAGCCCCACTCAGCGGGACCCTCGTCAGCGTCAACGTGAAACCCGGTGCCGCGGTGGATGCGAGCACCGTACTCGCCGAGGTGATCGACGTCGACCGCCTCGTCGTACGGACGGACATTCCCGAAGCTGACGCTTCGCAACTCGCGCCCGGAGAACCCTTGCAGGTGCTGGGCGCCACGCCGATCTCAACCACGCTCGCCTATGTCAGCCCGACCGTCAGCGCGAACGATGGAACCGTGATGGCCTGGGGGAGCTTGCCGGCCAAAAGCGGTCTTCGGCCGGGCCAGTATGTTCACCTGCGTGTCGTGACGAAGACTGAGCCCAACGCGCTGGCCGCGCCGAGCGAGAGCGTGATCGGCAACATCGTAGGCGGCCGCAGCGTCCTCTCCATCGTGCGCGGCAGCGAGGCGATCCGCGTTCCCGTGGAAGCCGGTCTGCGGGAAGGCGGCTGGGTGGCGGTGACCGGTCCGGGCCTGCGGGCCGGCACTCGCGTCGTGACCGCGGGCGCGTATGGCTTGCCGGACCGGACCGCGATCCAGATCGTCGACCCCTTGAGCGGCCAGGCCGCCTCACCGCTCTCAACGGATGGTCCCAACGAATGAGTACCCCTGCACCCGCAAGCACGGGCTCGCCCTTGGGCCGGTTCGCAATTCGGCACACCATCGCCATCGCCTTCATCGCGGTCGTGCTCTGCGCCGCGGGAGTATTCGCGGCACTGAAGACCCCCTCGTCGGTGTTTCCGGCCACGGCCTTTCCGCGCATCGTCGTCAACATCGGCAATGGCATCATGCCGGCCGATCAGATGATGGCGACGATCACACGCCCGGTCGAGCAGTCCCTGAAGAGCATTCCGGGTGTGACCTCGGTGCTCTCCACCACCACCCGGGGATCAGCGATCGTCAACGTAAAGTTCGCCTGGGGCACGGACATGCACCGCGCGGAGCTCTACGTGCTCGGGCGGCTCTCCGAGATGCGCAGCGAGCTGCCGCCCACGGCGGTCACCAGCGCTGAGCGCGTCGGGTTCTCACTCAGCTACCCGATCATCGGCATCAGCCTGACGGCGAGCAACCACAACCTCATGGATCTGTGGAATACCGCCACCTACACCATCAAGCCGCTCTTTCTGCAGATCCCCGGCGTATCCAGAGTGGAGATCGTCGGCGGCCGGGTGCCGGAGTACCACGTGGTGGTCGATCCGTTGAAGCTCCAGGCTGCCCATCTCGCGCTGCAGGATGTGACCGCCGCCCTCGGGCGCAACAACATGGTGGCCTCCGCCGGGTTCCTGCCGCAGAACTATCGGCTGTACCTGACGACGGTCGACGGCCGGGTGTGTTCGGCCAATCAGATCGGTGACGTGGTGATCGCCGACCGCGGCGGCCATCCGATCCGCGTGCGCGATGTGGCGCGCATCGTGCGCGGACCGGCGCCGGCCTATACGAACATCACCGCCCAGGGCCATCCCGCGGTGCTGTTCGACATCGAGAGCCACACGAACGCCAGCACGCCCGCCATCGCGAAAGCGCTGCAGGCGAAATTGCAGCTGCTGCACCGCGAGCTGCCGCCCGACATGCACCTCGGGTTCTTCTACGACCAGTCCTCGTTCGTGCGCTCCTCCATCAGCAACGTCTGGGACGCGGTCATTTTCGGACTAGTCCTCTCGGCCGTCATCCTGTATCTGTTCCTCAGGAACTGGGGCAGCGTCTGGACGGCGATCGTCACCATCCCGATCTCAGTGCTCATCACCTTCGTCGCGATGAAGCTCGCCGGCATGAGCTTCAACATGATGACGCTCGGCGGGATCGCCGCCTCGATCGGCCTCATCATCGACAACGCCATTATCGTGGTCGAGGCGATGTGCCACCGCCTGGCCCTCGGCGGCCCGCGCCTCGCGGGGATCCAGGAGGCCATGGGCGAGATCCTGACGGCGCTCATCGGTTCGACGCTCACCCCCGTCGTGGTATTCCTGCCCCTCATGTACCTGCCAGGGCTCGCCGGGGTGTTCTTCCGCGCCCTCGGAATGACCATGGTGGTCTCGCTCCTCGTGTCGCTGCTGCTCGCGATGACGCTGACCCCGTCGCTGGCCGCTTGGCTGATTCGCGGCGGCAAGCAGGTCGGTGAGGAAGGCGGCTTCATCTTGAGACCCATCCTCAGGACGTACGAAGGTGCCGTGCGCTGGTCCCTGCGGCATGCCGGGCTGACGCTGCTCGCCTGCGCCGCGATCGCAGTGGGCGCGATCTTGATCTACGGGCAGTTGCAGACGGGCTTTCTGCCGCAATTCGACGAGGGCGGCTTCAATATTGACTTCGCGGCGCTCCCGGGCACGAGCCTCGCGGAGGCCTCGCGGGAACTCGATGAGGCCGAGCGGCTCATCCGCGCCGATCCCGACGTGCAGGCGTATTCGCGCCGGCTCGGCACACAGCTTGGCCCCTTTCTCGCCGAGCCCAATGTCGGCAGCTTCCTGATCAAGCTCAAGCCAGACCGCAAGCACACCACCGAGCAGGTGCTCGATCGCCTGCGCGCCGAGTTCGACCAGCGCTTCCCCATGATCCGCTGGGACTTCAAGGGGTTTCTCACAGATCTCGTCGGCGACCTGCAGCTTGCACCCTACCCCGTCGAGATCCGACTCTTCTCCCCGGACCTCGGCTGGCTCGAGAAGACCGCACCGCGGGTGGAGGCGCAGATCAAGAAGATCCCGGGCCTGGTCGATACCTTCGATGGCCTGGTGGTCAGCGGACCCACCATCGACTTGCGGGTGCGCCGCGCACAAGCCGAGCGCTTCGGGCTGACCGCGCAGGACATCGCGGACGCGGTCAAGAACGCCCTGCTCGGCAGCACTTCCTCGTATGTGCTGCACGGCGATCGGGTCGTCGACGTGCGGGTGCTCGCCGCCCCAAGCAGCGTCGACCGGTTCTCCGAATTGGATGAACTGCCGCTGCGCACACCGACGGGCGCGATCGTGCGGCTCAGTCAGGTGGCGACCGTGCAGGAGCGGCCCAATGAGGTGGAGTTGAATCGCGACAATCTGCGCCAGGACGACATCGTCTCGGCGCGGTTGCAGGGCGTCGACCTCGGCACCGCCATGCGCGAGGTACGCGCGACGCTCGCCAAGGACCACTGGCTTCCGCCCGGGAGCGTCCAGTACGCCGGACTCTACCGGCTGCAGCAGCGGTCGTTCCAGAACCTCATGGTCGTGCTGCTCGCCGCCATTCTGCTCGTCTTCACGGTACTGGTGATCGAATTCCGCTCCTTCCACGAGCCGATCGCGATCGTCTTCGGCGCGGTACTCGCGCTCTTCGGAGCAATGGTGGGGCTCTGGGTGAGCGGCATCACCTTGAATATCGTGTCCTACTTGGGCGCGATCATCGGCGTCGGCATCGTCGCGAAGAACGGCATTCTGGTGCTCGACTATTGCCGGCAGCTGCGCTCCGAGGGCGTGGAACTCGTCGAGGCGCTGGTACGTGCCGGTCATCGCAGGCTCCGGCCCGTCCTCATGACCTCGCTCGCCGCGGCGCTCGGCATGGTGCCGCTCGCCTACGGCGCCGGTGCCGGCGCACAGATGCTGCAGCCCCTCGGCATCACCGTGATCGGCGCGCTGTGCTTCTCCGTGCTGCTCTCGCTGATCGCCACACCGGTGGTCTATTACCTGCTCATCAGGCTGCACGAGAGATACATCGCGAAGCATCCCGACCCGGGACCGACCCCGGAAGAGGCATTCAGCTGAAGAAATGTCCGGCAATCGGGGCGGCGCACCGGACGATCCTCTCAGGAAGGCGGTGCCTCGGCCAGGATGAAGTGCAGGTCGTGAGCGCCCATCGTTCCGGATTCTCGCACCACGAGGCCGGCGTCGCCGAAAAGCTCAAGGAGCTCGCTCAAAGCGACCGCACCATGCCCGCGATGGAACTGACCGAAGATTCCTGTCGCCTTCCGTGTGGATCGGGCAAACTCGACGACGAGCACGCTGCCGCCAGGCGTGGCGACTCGACGCATCTCAAGCGCAATCCGCCGCCGTCGGTTACGGCCAACGTGATGCAGCGTCAGTGTGGCGAGCACCACATCGAAGCTCGCATCCGGGAGCGGCAACGTCTGCGCGATGGCACCCTGAAAGGCAACCTCCACGGCCGCGCGCCGCGCTTTGGAGCGAGCGCGGCGCGGATCGACGCACGCAAAGAACCCTGGGTTCGCTTCATCAGGCGCTCGGAGCGCTGCTGCGCGCCAAGAGCTACGACCGCATCACGGTCGGCGAGATCCTCGCTCGCGCCAATATCGGACGATCAACATTCTACACCCACTTTCGCAGCAAGGATGAGCTGCGCGTCAGCCATCTCCGGGAACTGGTACGGGTGGCTCGGCCTGCGCGGCGGCGGCAGCCCGCGCCTGCGCGCGAGCGCGCGGCCGGGCGATCCTGCACGAGCATCTGCGCCAGATCCTGGTGGAATCGATCTCCCGGGACCTCATGACGGCTCGCGAGGATCGAACAGGCCAGCGCAGCCGGATTCCGCCGCAGCTCCTCGCCCGACACGTGGCCGCGACCTTCGTTCTTGTCCTGCCTTGGTGGCTCGACGGCTCACCCGCCTGCCCCCCTCCTCGGCCGACGAGTTGTTTCGTGCCTTGGTTCTACCGGCGCGGGAGACCGCGCGCGAATGAGGGCGGAATGAGCTCCGCCGGGAGCCTCACAGCCGGCTCTGAGGACCGCCCGAGTCACCCGTGGGCGGCGTGCCGCCTCACGCGGCGGGCCACTGCTCTCGCTTGCTGGAATTCCGCCGCTTGCGGGGTTCGCGGGGGAAGTCCTGCCGCTCTCCGCCGCGATGGGGGCAGGCATGGCCTGCCTCGCCGCTGTCGTGGTAGTCAACATGGCGATCGGCCTTTGTCTATTACGCGCGCGTCGCGGCCTCGCTATACTTCGAGGCACCAGCGCACGACGACCGCCTCGCGGCGGACCTCGACTCGTCGGCCGGACTCGCCCTGAGCGTCGCGGGAGCGCTGATCGCGGGAATCCTGCCGAATGTCGTGGTTCCGCCGAGCATCGCGGCCCGTCTGCTGCGCTGAGCCGTCACGGTGATAATCGTGCAAGAGCGAGACGACCCTTGTCGTGCGCATCGGAATCGTGGCGAATTCGCTGCGTTGGTGCCGCGCCCGAGGCAAGCGCCTGCGCCACCATTCTCCGGAGGGTAGCCGTGAAGAAGTCACAAAGTACGAACCCCTCGCGCCGCGAGCTCCTGCGCGGCATCGGTTGGATGGCCGGCGGGCTGGGGTTGGCCGGGATGGCGCCGCCTTTAGTGCGAGGAGCCATCGCTCAAGCGGCGAAGGGCATGCCGGGCATGGCGGGTATGGAGCGAGCGGCGGTCCGCCACGGGATACCCTTCGCGCGCCCACTCCCCATTCCGGCGCAACTCAGCGGTGAGCGGCAGCCAGACGGTTCGCGGCTCTATGACATGCGGATGGCACCCGGCCGCACGTCACTGATTGCGGCAAGGCAGACGCCGACCTGGGGATACAACGGCTCGTATCTCGGGCCCACGCTGCGTGTGCCGCGCGCCACGCCGGTGAGGATCGACGTCCTCAATGGCATCGATCAGAGCACGACCACCCACTGGCACGGGGCCCACGTCAGGGGAAGCATGGACGGCGGACCACATAGCCTCTTCCCGCCGGGTGCCACCTTTCATTACGCTTTCCGGCTCGACCAACCGGCTGCAACACTCTGGTACCACCCTCACCCGGAAACACGTACCGGCGCCCACGTGTTCGCCGGCCTCGCCGGACTGCTGGTGGTCGACGATCCCTCGCACACTCCGCCCGGGCTGCCCGACGCCTACGGGATCGACGACGTCCCGGTGATCGTGCAAGACCGGGCACTTGAAACGGACGGCACGCTAGCCTACATGACTCACGCGATGGACCGCATGGGTATGAAGGGCGACCGCATTCTCGTCAATGGCCGCGAGCAGCCGTTCGCCGAGGTCCCGGCGCAATGGGTCCGGCTGCGGCTGCTCGATGCATCGAATGCGCGGATCTACTACTTCGGCTTCGAGGATGGGCGGGAGTTTCACGTGATCGCTTCGGACGCCGGTCTGCTGCCCCGCGCGGTGCCCGTGCGCCGGTTATTGCTCGCTCCGGGCGAGCGGGCCGAGATCATGGTGGATCTGTCGCGAGATCAGGGCCGCAGCCTCGCGCTTCGCAGCTACTCCGAGGAAATCGTGCCGTCACTCAGCATGATGCGCATGGACTCCGACGCGCTCGATCGAAGCGTCTTCGATGTGCTGCAACTGCGGGTGGCCGGCCCATCAGGACGCCAGACCCGCCTACCGCCACGGCTGGCGCCCGTCGAGCCCCTGCGATCGGAGCTGCCGGTGCGGCGCTTCACCCTGCAGGCGGCAGATCGGGCGATCATGGCGGCCCCCGTGCAGGCCGCCGCGCGCCTGCGGCGTCCGACCGGCCCACCCGGCCCCGGAGGGATGAGCCTCGGGATTGGCGGACAGAAGTGGTTCTCCATCAACCACGAATACATGGACATGCGGCGCATCGACGCGGCGGTCAGGCTCGGCAGCACGGAGATCTGGCAGTTCGAGAACCGTTCCCACATGTCGCACCCGATGCACTACCACGGGGTGTCGTTCCAGATCGTCAGCATTGACGGCAAGCCGCCCGCGCCGGAGTTCGCCGGATGGAAGGACACAGTGCTCGTCAGGCGCGGCTCGACGGTGCTTACCATTGCGCGCTTCGATCAACCGGCTTCCCGGGAGCATCCGTTCATGCTGCACTGTCACATCCTCGAGCACGAGGACAACGGCATGATGCTGCAATTCACGGTCACTTAGCCCCGAGCGCGAGGTCAGGAGCTTCACGTGCCCCGCAGGGGCTTGGGCTGAGTCCGGTCGCCGCCATCGTGAGGCTGCACGGATTAGGGTGGGCGCTGCACGAGGTCCGCCGCGGCTGCCGACATCGGGATTGAACGTTGGATCCGCGGGCCCACGCCTCCACCGCCCACGCGGCGGTGGCGTGGGCGGTGCGGTCAGGCCCGCTGTCTCGGTCAATTGTCCTCCGCCTCGAACCCCATGACCTCCGCAGGGACATTACCCTCCGCCTGCACCCCGACGTACAGGCGATCCATGCCCACATCAAAGTATCCCGTTCGCGCGCCCACCTTCGTAGGAACGTTGGCGATCAAGCCGTAGCGATTGGGCGTCATCTGCTGAACGACGCTCACGAACCCTTGGCCTCCGACAATGTAAATCCGCCTGCGGGATGCATCGTAAAACGCGTCGTCCGCCTCACCGACAATGCCGGGCACGAGCGAGACGATCCGTCCGTTCAGGGTATCGAAGACAATTAACATCGGATTCTTGCGCGTGATCGTGAACAACCGGTGATCTGCCTCATCGAACGTCATCGCGTAATTGCCGCGCAGACCGCCGGGCAGAGCCCATTTTGTCACCTGTCCGGTGTCGCGATTGATCGCCAATACCGCGTTACCGCAATTGGGGCAGTTGGCGTACATCATCGGTCCGTGCAGCTCGATCGCAAAGCGTTCCGGATGGTGACCGATCTTCCACGCCTTGCCCACTCGGCTATTTGTGGCCGGGTTGATCGCCGCGATACCACCGTTCGGCCAGTCACCTTCTGCGACCAGGACGAGCTTGTGCACCGGATCCCAGACCTCGTCATCAGCGTCTCCACTGAATCTGAGGGTCTTTTTCAATTGGTACGTCGAGGCGTTGAAAATGTAGACCTTGCCGTGAGAGCTCGCGGAAAAGAGCTCGTTGAATCCCGGCGCGTACAACTCGCCCTGGGGTCCCGGCACCCCGGGGATGAAATGCACGAGGCTCCCATCGAACCAGTTCTCGACGCCGACTCCATTGCTGCCCACGATGGAGAAATACAGCATGCGGCCCTGACCGTCGAAATGGTCGATCCGTCCGTAGTGACCCGGTATCGGCACCTTCTCATATAGCTCGAGCGGCAGCCTCGCGGGCGGCACGTTCATCGCCGGCACCGGAGCGACCGCCGCGCCAGCGATGGTGAAGAACGAGGCGGCCATCAGTGCCGACAGCAGGAGGGGAAGCTTCTTGTTCATCTTGGGATACCTCACACGGCTTGCAGGGCTGCCGGACCCCCTCATGGGGCGGGTTGAAAGACCAGGACTCTGGCGCCGCGGGCACCGCTCTCGGGCACAGCCACGTAGTAACGATCAAGCTGCCTCACCCAGAGCGACGTCCGCGCGTTCGGCCCCGTCGGAATCTTGGCGATCTCGCGGTAGCGGTTGGGACTCAATTGCCGATAAACGGCCACGTAGCCTTGGCCACCGGAGGCGTAGATTCGATGATGCAGCGCGTCGTAGAAGAGCCCGTCCATCAAACCGACGCTCGGCAGGCTCGCAACGAAACGGTGGGTGCGACTGTCGAACACCTCTATTCCAGCCGGATTGCGCGTGCCGACGAACAGCCTGTGGTCCTTGCGATCGAGCGCAAGCGACACGGGGCTGCCCGCTTTGGACAGCCACGTCGCCGCAATCCGCCCGGTGCGAGCATCGATCTGCGAGATCTGGTGCGTCTTCGGAACGGTAATGAAGATCTCGCGCCCAGGCTGTCCGACCAGTATGGTCCCGGGGTGTGCACCTGTGCGGATATCGCCCACGTGCTTGTCCGTGACGGCGTTGATGATGCCCACCTCACCGTAGTTCACGCCAGCGGCCCCACCGCCATAGCCGACATACAGCAGTCGTGTCACGGGGTCGTACGCTTCGGCGTCCGGGCCGAGAGCGAGTTTCACCGTGGTCAACAACCGCAAGTCGCTGCCGCGATACACTCTCACATCGCCACCCAAGCCGTCCGCCGTGAAGAGCTTGTGGAGGCCGGCTGCGTAGTATTCGCCTTGCGGTTGTCTGACTCCGGGCACGCTTTGTAGCCACTTTTCGTTCCGGATATCCACCACCTCGACTGTTTGGTTTCCGAGTGCCGAGATGAAGAGCCGCCGGCCAGAAACGTCCACGCTGAAATGGTCGATGCGGCCGCGGACGTGCGGTAGCCTGACGGTTGCGACCAGTTGCAACGGAGAAACCCTTAGCGTTGCCTGGGCAGCGGGTGCCGCTCCCAGCGCGAGTGAAAGTCCGGCGACGCCCAAAACGATGAAGGAATTTCTCACACGACCCCCTCGCACGAAAGACATCTCTTGGGACGAGCTGAGCCGACTCGAGACCGGGAGCGGCTCTTCTTCTGCTCCGCCTACCGGGTAAGACGCCACAATCGAGCAAATCCTCCAGTTGACTCGGCTCGATGCCCGGCCCCGCACACCGGTCGATGTCCTTTTCACTCGGATAGCCGCTCTCCCCCAATCAGGCGACTGGCCTTCCTCCTGATATCTGCGTTGCACCGTCCCACTCGTCCGCCGTCTCAAACCGGGCGAACCGTAGCGCCAGAGTAGGAAGGACGAGCAGCGTGAGCGTGGTGGAGCTGAAGAGGCCCCCGAGGATCACCATCGCCATCGGCCCCTCGATCTCCTGACCGGGACGATGCGCACCCAGCGCTAACGGCAGGAGGCCGAGCGCCGTCACCGAAGCTGTCATGAGGATTGGCGCCAAGCGGTGCATCGCGCCGAGCTCCGCCGTCTCCCGATTCCACGACCGGCCCTCCTCGAGCACTAGCGTGCGATAGTGTGACAGCAGCATGATCGCGTTTCGCAGCGTGATGCCGAACACGGTGACGAACCCGACCGCCGCGCCCAGCGAGATCGGCAGCCTTGCGACCCAAATCGCGGCAATGCCGCCCACGAGTGCGAACGGCAGATTCACGGCGAGCAACCCTACGGTGCGCGCGTCGCGCAGGGCGATGAAGAGCAGAGCCAGGATGGCGGCCAGCGCCAGGATGAAATCGAGCGACAACTGCAGCCGCGCCTGGCTCGAAGCAATCGCCGTGCCGCCGACCCGCAGGTAGTCTCCATGCGCCAGCGGCACGGTCGAGAGCCGGCGGCGCGCCAAAGAGACAAACCGCGCGGCGCTGCCCGTGACATTCGCCGTAACGATCTGCACGCGCTGAGCACCACGGTGCAGGATGACGGATTGGCCCGCCCGCTCGCGGACATGAGCCAGCACCCCCAGGGGCACGACCAGACCCGTGGGGCTGATCAGCGGAACCTCGCCGACCGTGGCCGGATCGGCGCGCAGCGCAGGCGGCAGCACCACGGCGATCGGGAACGATCGGCCGGCCGTGTACACGCGCCCCACCGTACGGCCGCTGTAGCTCGTCTGGATGGCGCGCAAGACCTGGCCTCGCGTGAAACCGTAGCGCGTCAGCGCCGACTGGTCCAGCCGGATGGAGAGCTCGGGCGTGCCGGGGGGCGCCTGGATGCGCACGCCGGCCGCTCCCGGCACCTGCCTCAGCGCCGCGGCTACGCGCAACGCATCCGTGTTCAGCGCGCCGAGACGACGTCCGTAGATCGTCACGACCACCGGGGCCGTGACGCCGGAGAGCGTCTCGTGAACGCGCTCGGTGAGAAAGGTGTTTGACCACCAGCGCACGCCGGGAGCCCCTCTGACGGCGGCCAGGATCTTACGCTCGGCGGCCGCGCTGTCCGCATTTCCCTCGGTGGTCAGACCCACGTCGATCTCCGCCTTGTTCGTGAGCGCATTGCCGTTCGAGAGATGCGCGCGGCCGACGTGCATCACCACGTGGGCAACCTCCGGCAGATTTTCCATGATGCGGATCGCCCGCTCCCCCACACTCGTCGTGGCCGCGAGCGAAGTGCCGGGCGCGGTCTCGAAGTGCACGATCAGATCGTTCTCGTTGAATTGCGGCAGGAAGCTGGTGCGCAGCGCCGGCACGCTTGCCAGGCCGCCGACGACGAGGACGGCGACCGAGACCAGCACGGTGCGAGGATGCCGCTCGACGAAGGCGAGCATGCGGCTGTAGATACGCTTAGCCCGCGCCAGCAGCGGCGGATCGGCGGGATCGAGCGGGGCGCGGTCAAGCAGGATCAAACCCAGGGCCGGCGTGACGGTGAGCGCCACGACGAGCGAGGAGACAATGGCCAAGATGTAGGCCAGCGCCAGAGGCCGGAACAGCCGACCGGCGACGCCGGTCAAGTACAGCACGGGCAGGAAAATGAGAACGACCGAGAAAGTCGCGAAGATCACCGCCTTACGTACCTCGAGCGTCGCACGGAGCATGACTTTAAACGCGCTTTGCGGCTGAGGTAGACCACGATTTTCCCGCAATCGACGATGCATGTTCTCGACACCGACGACCGCGTCATCGACCACCTCGCCGAGGGCGATTGCGAGCCCGCCCAGCGAAAGGGTATTCAAGCTGAACCCGAGCCCGGTGAGGATCAATGCTGCGGAGAGGAGGGACAGCGGTATGGCGGTGAAAGAGATGACGGCCGTGCGCCAGTTTCGCAGCGCGAAGTACAGCACCACGAAGATGAGCACGCCGCCGATCCCTAAGGAATTGCGCACGTCGCGCAGCGCGGCATCGATAAAGGACGCCGGCCGCAGACCGTTCGGCTGGACGGTGATTCCGTCTCGCTTAAGAAGCGGCGCGAGCGTCGCCAGGGCGTGATCCAGTCCTCGCGTCACCGCGAGCGTATTGGCGCCATACTGCGAGCCGATGACAAGCACGAGTCCGCGCTTGGTGCCCACCCGCGCACTGCCAATCGGAGGCGGCGATCCCTCGATGACCTGGGCGACCTCGCCCAGAGTGACACTGCGATGATCGCGGCGCAGGAAGAGGCTCCCGGCGAGAGCTGCCGGCGTCGTCGCCTGGCCGTGGCTCATCAGGAAGAGCTGCTGGTTCGGGGTATTGACGACCCCGGCGCCGCGAACGGCGCTCGCGGCGGCCGCGGCCGCTGTGAGTTGATTGAGCCCGGAGTGTAGCGCAATCAGCTTGCTGGGATGGAATTGCACTTGCAGCTGCTCGGGCCGCGAGCCGAAGATCACCACCTTCGACACCCCCGGCGCGGCGAGCAACGCCGGACGGATCGTCCAGCGGGTGATCTCGGTGAGCTGCATCAAAGAGAGCTTCGGCGCGGTCAGCCCGATCGTGAGAGCAACGCCGGTGGAGGACTGAAGCGGGGCGATGACCGGCGTCGCTCCGGGTGGAAGAGCGGGCGTCAGCGGCGCCAGTCGCTGCGACACGAGCTGTTGATCGAGATAGACATTCGTGTTGCCGTGAAACGCCGCGGTCACGACCGACAGCCCCTCCATCGACTGCGAACGCAAGACCGATAGCCCTGGAATGCCGTTGACCGCATCTTCAACGGGCGTCGTAACCAGCGCCTCGATCTGCCGGGGCGCAAGACCCGCCGCATTGGTAACGACGGTGATCGTCGGCGGCCCAAACTCCGGGAATACGTCGTACGGCGCACGGATGACTGCCAGGAGCCCCATCAGGGTCAGTCCGAGCGCCGCGGACAGGATGACCCAGCGGAAACGCAGGCAAAATTCGGCGATGGCGCGCATCAATCCGGTCCCTCAGTCATCATTCCCATCCTCGGGCTTGCTTGCCTGCGCGGCTTTCGCCGCCGGCGCCGCTTGCGCAGCGGCCGAATACAGGAGCGCCGCCCCGCCGGTGACGATGCGATCGCCGGGATGCAGCAGGGTCCCTGGGCTCTCCGGTACGAAGTATCCGTCGCCCGAAATGAAGGAGCTGCGGATCGGTACCGGTAAAAAGAATCCTGGGGCGGTCTCGCGGAACACGAGCAGCTCGCCGTGATCCCACACGACAGCCGAGCGGGGCACCAGGACGCCCGTTTTTCTCGGCGCGGTTTCGAGGGAGACCGTGAGCGGTGTGCCGATCGGCGCCGCTGTCTGCGCGGGCATCAGATAAAACAGACTCTGACCGGTCACACCGGCGGCCGTGCGCGGTGCGCGGCTGATGAAGCGCAGCTGAACCTTCCCGCCGTTGGGAGTCGTAGCCGAGGCCGTCGTGGGTGGATGCGCCAGCGCCTGACCGAGCGGAAGACTCACTTCGACCAGCGCCGCCATGCCGGTCTCGAGTGCAGGCACCGGCGCTCTCGCCGAGACCGCAGCGTCGGACAGTTTGAGGCCCCAGTGCGCAAGAATCCTTGTATGCAACTGCATATACGTCGCAGCCGCCGTCGCGAGACCCGCCTGCGCGGTCTGCAGCGCCGCCTGGGAGATGTTGTGGTGGTCGCGGTAGAGCCCGGCCGCGCGCCGGGCCTCGCTCCGCGCCAGAGCCGCGTGGGCGCGCGCGGCAATGACTTGCGAGACGAGCATCGCGAGGGGTCCGGGATCGAGAACGATGCCATACGCCGATAACCGGGGCGCCGACTCAAGGCGTCTCAACCCGGCAGTCCGGATCTGCCCCGCCGCCAGCTCTCGGAGCCCGAGTTTGAGCGGCGCGAGGCCCGCGGCTGGCGCCACGGGCGCCAAAATGGCCGCAGCGATGGCTGCCACCAGACACTGAATGACTCTTTTGGACATCAACGCTTTCCCGCGATCAAAAAGGGGTGATAGAGCGCCGCCTCGAGCTCCCCGAGAGCGGCGCGCTCGTGCACCGAGGCGGCAAGCGCCCCCTGCCCGGCCTGCACGAAGGCTTCCTCAGCTCCGAGGAGCCGCAGCCGGCCGATCTGGCCCGCGGTGAATTCGATTCGCCGTCGCGAGAGCACAGTGGTCGCTGAAGCGCGCACCTGACGGGCGCTGGCAAGCTCAGCGGCACTCGCTTTCCAGTCCGTTTGCGCCCGCTCGATCTCGGCCAGGGCTTGCGCCTGAGTCGCAGTGAATTCCGCGGCGGCAACACGCCGTGCGGCGCGGGCCTGCGCAATGGGTCCCTGGTTCTGATTGAGAATCGGCAAAGGGAGCGAGACGGCCAGGAGGAACTTGTTGTCACCTTGGTCGTAGTGATAGCCCGGTCCGATGTCGATCGAGGGATATTGCCGTGCGATCGCGAGGCGCAGATTGGCTTCCGACGCACGGTAGCGGGCCAGGGCGGCGAGAACATCGGGCCGTTTGATGAGCGCCGCGTGAATGAGCGGACCCAGCTTGCCGGGGCGCTGCGGATGGGAGATTCCCGCCAGATCCAGTTTGACATCATGGAGTGCCGCAACTGTCAGGCCGAGGGCCCTCGCCAATCCGGTACGTGTCAACTGCAGCGTCCTCTCTCGGGCTGCGGCCTCGAGCTGCGCCTGCTCTTGGGCAAGCGTCGCCGTGGTCAGGTCCGAAGCCGAAACCATCCCCGCCCGATAGCGCTGCGCGACCGCAACCTGGTATCGATTCGCGACGGCAAGCGCTCTGATCGACAGCTTGGCGGAGCGCTGCGTCGACCACAACGCAAGGAGCGCCGCGCGCACTCGGCCTCGCAATTGCCAGGCCGTGACGGCGATCGCCTCCCGCGCCGCCTCCGCTTGTGCCCGCGCCCGGCTGATGAGCGCAGGCCGCACTCCGAACGCACGGATCAGGAAGCTGACCACCGGCCCCACCTTCCAAGGCGATGGGACGGTCGTAGTCGTGTTGTAAGCTGGCTGGAATGAGAGCGTCGGATTGGGCAGCTCCGCGGCAGTGATTTCCCCTGCCTTCGCTTCTCCCCATTGCGCGGTGGCAAGCGGCATGTCCGGCCGCTCAAATTCGGCCACCAGAGATAGCGTCTCGAGATTCCACTGCGGCGGTCCGGCGCGATGCTCCTCGATCGCGAGGAAGTGGAGCAGCCGCGGGTCGGTGAGGCTACGCGCAGTCAGGGAGCGCGCCGTCGCCTCGGGATGGATCGGACGAGCCCGGTAGGTTGCGCAGCTGGCCAGCGGCAAGACAATTAGAACAGCGAAAACCCTCGCAGCGGGGCGCGCGATCACCTTCATGTCGAAGGAGCCTACGCCCTCGCGAATGACGTAATGCTGACGCTGAGATTACGATTTCGTAAGCTCGGCGGGTGCTGTAGCGCCCGACGAGGGCACGATGAGCTCGACCCGGGTCCCCTCGCCGACCCGGCTGTCGATCTCCACCCGTCCGCCGTGGCGGTTCACGATGCTCTTCACGACCGCCAAGCCCAGCCCGGCATTTTGCTGCGAACCGGTTCGGGACTGTTCGATGCGGTAAAACCGCTCGAAGACATGCGGCAGATGCTCTGGCGCAATTCCGCACCCCGTATCCGTCACGGTCACCCGGATATTTTGCCCGCTCGCACGCGCCGCAAGCTCAACCGAGCCGCCGCTTGGCGTATGTGCGACCGCATTCGAAATCAGATTGCCGATCGCCTGCTGAAAGAGCGTCCGATCGAGCTCCGCACGCACGCCCGACGCACCCACGACGCGAAGCTCGACGCCTCTTTCGCCCGCGTCCGCTTCGTAGAATTCTACGACCTTGGCGAGTTCCTCACTGAGATCGACGGGCTCGCGCTGCAAGGCATCGGCGGCAGTGTCTGCGCGCGCCAGAAAGAGCAGTGTGCGAATCAGGCGCGCGACGCGCGTGCACTCTTCGAAACAGGACCCAAGCACATCGCGATACTCTTCCGCAGAGCGCACCTTCCCCAGCGCCACCTCTATCTCACCGCGCAGGTTATTGATTGGAGTGCGCAGTTCATGTGCCACATCATCAGAGAACTGCGAGATGTGCGCGAAAGACTGCTCCAGGCGGTCAAGCATGCCGTTGAAGGTCTCAGCTAGGCCCCGCAATTCCTCCGGCAGACCGCCGGTTGCGATCCGCTCGTGTAGTGTGGTGGCGCGGATACGCTCGGCGGTTCGACTGATCCCCTTGATGGGTCGCATTCCGCTGCGGGCGATGAGGTACCCCACCACCGCGCACAGGACCAGCGACGCACCGAGCACCAGCCACAGTCTCTCGCGGTAACGCGCCAGGAGAAACTCGTCATGCGCCCGGTCCATTGCGACTTCCAGGAACCGCGGCTGGCTTCCGGCGATCGGTGCAATCAGCGTCAAAAATGGTTCACCTTGCCGCGAGAGGATCTGATGGCTCGCACCGCCACCCGAGGGAATTGCCGCAAGCTCCGTTTTCGAGGGCGTAGGCAGACGCCTCGACAAACCCGGTGTCTCGATCAGTACTTGCCCGTTCGAATCCAAGACCCGCAGGTAAATGTCCGGCCGCTGTCCTCGTGCCCGCGGCGTCGCGAAAGGAAACGAGACCCCATGCTGGCCGCTCGAAGCACTCAGCAGCAGCGACGCGTTCTCGAGATTGTCCCTCAAATCGTGCACGTCTTCCCGATACATACCATTGACGAGAACCCAATAGAGCGACCCCGTCGCGATGATGATCAGCGCAAAGGCGGAAAGCACGTACCACGCGGTCATGCGCAGGGCGATCGACGGGGATCGCGCAGAGGCGGGCCGCCCCACTCCGTGGCGCTCAGGTCCGCTTTTCGAGGACATATCCGACGCCACGCACCGTCTGAATGAGCTTCCTCTCGAACGGGTCGTCCACCTTCGAGCGCAACCGCCGCATATGGACTTCGACGAGATTCGAGTCGCTTTCGAAGTTGATGTCCCATACCTGCTCGGCAATCAGCGTGCGCGAGAGAACCTCGCCGCTGCGCTGCAGCAGCAGAGACAGGAGCTGGAACTCCTTCGGCGTAAGGTCGAGGGTCCGACCGCCCCGTAGAGCCCGGTGACGGGCGAGATCAACTTCGAGATCGTCTATTCGGAGCACCGTGGATTGCCTCGCGGGTCCGCGTCGCAATAGCGATCGTATTCGCGCCAGGAGTTCTGAGAATGCAAAGGGTTTCACGAGATAATCGTCCGCGCCGAGTTCGAAGCCCTTCACGCGGTCGCGGATTGCATCGCGCGCCGTCAGGAACAGGACGGGTGTCTCGATCCCGCGGCGCCGCAGATCCGTGACGACGTTCCAGCCGTTACGCCCCGGCAGCAGCACATCGAGTACGATCAGGTCATAGGGTTGCGTTTCGGCCAAGTGGCTGCCGTCCTCTCCCGTCTCCGCGACGTCGACGATGAAGCCGTTTTCCTCCAGTCCACGTTTGAGGTAGGCCGATGTCTTGTGTTCGTCTTCGACGACCAGAACTTTCATACAGGATCAGTATAGCTGGTTGAATGGCATGCACGTGGCTGCCGATTTTACCGCAAGAGCGTCGGTTCGGTCATTGATGCCGACCGATATGATTGACGAGGCGGCAGCTCGCGCCCTATCCGATCGAGATCCGTTTGTTCTCACCGGACCTCAGGTGGCTCGAAACGACTGCGTCGCGCGCCGAGGCGCAGATCAAGCGGATTCCGAGCCTCGTCTATACTTTCGACGGGCTGATGGTGAGCGGTCCGCCCCTCGACCTCAAAGTGCGTCGCGCCTAAGCCGCGCGCTTCGGCCTCATCACGCAGAAAATCGCGGATGCCGTTCATAACGCTCTGCTCGGCAGCACCTCCTTGTACCTATTGCAGGGCGACCGGGGAGTGGACGTGCGTGTGATGGTCAATCCGCAGAGCATCGATCGACTGGCAACCCTCATCAATCTGCCGATCCGCACACCCACCGGCGCAATCGTGCGACTGAAGCAAGTGGCGACGGTGGATGAGCGCACGAACCAAGTGGAGTTGAACGGCGAAAATCTGCGCCAGGACGCTCTCGTCTCGGCCCGGCTCGAGGGCATCGATCTCGCTACCGCGATGCACGAGGTGCGCGCCACGCTCGCCCGCGACAGCGGGTTGCCGCCCGGGACCGTGCAGTTCGGAGGACTCTACCGGCTTCAGCATCAGTCCTTCCAGAACCTCCTCGCCGTGCTGCTGGCGGCGATTCTGCTTGCCTTTACGGTACTGGTGGTGGAATTCCGCTCCTTCCATGAGCCGATCGCCATCGTCTTCGGCGCGGTGCTCGCGCTCTTCGGAGCGATGGTGGGGCTCTGGGTGAGCGGCATCACTTTGAACATCGTCTCATACCTCGGCGCCATCATCGGCGTCGGCATCGTCGCCAAGAACGGCGTTCTGGTGCTCGATTATTGCCGCCAGCTGCGTTCCGAGGGCATGGAGCTCATCGAGGCGCTGGTCCAGGCCGGCCATCGCAGACTACGGCCGGTCCTCATGACCTCGCTCGCCGCGGCGCTCGGCATGCTGCCCCTCGCCTACGGCGCAGGTGCCGGCGCGCAGATGCTGCAGCCCCTCGGAATCGCCGACATCGGCGCGCTGTGCTTCTCGGTGCTCCTCTCGCTCATCGCCACACCCGTGGTGTACTACCTGCTGGTGAGACTGCACGAGAGGTATATCGCGAGGCATCCCGCAGTCGAGTAGGTGGCAATTCGTGCAGGACTGCAGGGGGCGGGACCCGCCCCGGCTACCGCATCCGAGGATGGCGCGCCGGCACCAATTACCGACGCTTCCCATGCCGTCTCATCACAAGCCGGGCGCGCACTCCACTTTTTGCACTGCACCCTTGCGCCCCGCCGATCCTCGGATCACCGTCCGCTTACTCAGCGACGCGGCGTGTTACCCGCTGCGCGCGCCGCCAGCTGACGATAGTGCGCGGCCTGCTCGTCACAGCGATTCGCGAGGGTAAGCCAAGTGATTTCGTGCTTACCGTCAAGATGCGCACGAGCGCGTTGACGATAGTACGCTGCCATTCTCGCATAAGATTCGGCCCTCGCCTCGAATACCTTGGCCTCTTTTGCCGAAGCGGTTGCCGCTGCACTTGATGCTGGCACGTTGGGTATCGGCCGCGGAGCGGCTTGTATCGCAAACGATGCGGCCAGAAGGATCGCCCCGATCACGTTGGCCCGCGTGGCGGAGCCGAGGATGGAATGAGTCATGTTCATTGCCCTCCTGAGTCTACGCATTCAACTGATTGTGCAATCGATCATGCCCCTAAGCATTCTCCACCGACCGCCGAGCTCAACTGATGCTTCGGATGCGCCGAATCACCGCAACGCTACCGTGGAGAGAGAACTCGAAATCCACCTGCTCTCCCGGCTTGATGCCGCGCAACTGCCGCGGTTTCGCCTGGAATGTCATCGTCTTGGCAGGCCAGCCGAGCGCCGCCACGCGATGATGCGCAATCGTAATCCTGAAATGGGAGGCATCGATGGCGATAACGTTGCCGGTCGTATGGCCCACTTTCGCCGCAGGGCCGGCGCCCTCGGACATCTTCATACCCGGCATGTTCATACCGCTCTGGCCGTTCGCGGCGGAGGCAGTAATGACGGCGAGAGAGGCTGTGAGCGACGCCATCAGGATGGGCAACGTCTTTGATTTCTTCATGGAACGACACCTCGATTGGGCCCCTATGGGCGATAAAGCGATTCGGCATTCAGGGTGGCAGCTCGCGCATGCGGTTCGCCGCGGATTCGTCGTAGAGCGTCCCGCGACGCAGTGCATGCTCCTTGAGCATGACGAACAGGATGGGAACCAGGATCATCACGGCGATCGTCGCCGTCACCATGCCGCCGACGATCGGCGCGGCGATCGGCTTCATCACATCCGAGCCGATCCCCGTCTCCCAGAGAATGGGCGCGAGGCTGCCAATGACGGCACAAACGGTCATGAGTACCGGGCGCAGCCGCAGCACGGCCCCCTCGAGCGTGGCCGCTGCAAGGTCCTCAGGCGTCAGGGCGTGGTGTGATTTCAGGCGCGCCTCGAGCGCGCCACGCAGGTACACGACCATGACCACCGCCGTCTCCACGGCGATACCAAAAAGAGCAATGTACCCGACGGCCACCGCGACGCTGAATTCGTAGCCGAGCAACCATTGCAGCAGCAGTCCACCGATGAGCGCGAAGAAAGCAGGGAAAAACAGCAGAGCCGCCTCGGCCACGGAGCGGAACAGGAGGTACAGGAGCAGGAAGATCACCACGAAGACGACCGGCAGGATGAGCTCGAGCCGCTGCTTCGCCTGCATCTCGAACTGATACTGGCCGGACCACTTGTACGTGTAGCCAGGGGGCAGCGTGAGCTTCTCGTGAAGGATCCGGCTGGCATTCGCCACGAAGCCGCCGTAGTTCGAGGTGCTGAGGTTGAGATACACATAGCCGGTGAGCTGCCCGCCTTCGTCCCGGATCATGGAAGGCCCCCGGGAGAACGTGATCGACGCCACCTCGCCGAGCGGGATCTGGGCGCCCGCCGGGGTGGCGATCACGACCTGCTCGAGCTGCGGCAGGTTGTTGCGAAAGTCGTGGGCGTAGCGCACGTTGATGGGAAAGCGCTCGCGACCCTGCACCGTCTCGGCGATATCCTCACCGCCGATACCCGACTCGATGGCGCGCTGAACATCCCCGACGGTAAGGCCGTAGCGGGCCGCCTCGAGCCGGTGGACCGCGATGTTGATGTAGAGGCCCTGCGCGACACGCTCGGCGAACACCGACTCGACCCCGGGCAGATGGGTGAGCAGATCGCTGATGCGCCGGCCCAATCGCGCGATCCCCGCGAGACTCGGACCCTGGATCTTCAGGCCCACGGGCGTCTTGATGCCCGTGAGTTCCATATCGAGACGACCCGCAACCGGCATGGTCCAGGTGTTGGTGAGACCTGGGAATTGCAGTTTCTCATTCATCTGCGCAATCAACTTCTCGTAGGTCATACCGGCTGGCCACTGCCGGCGGGGCTCGAGCATGATGGTGGTATCGAACATGTCGAGCGGAGCGTTATCGAGTGCGCTGTCCGAGCGCCCGGCGGTTCCGAAAACGGACTTGACCTCCGGGAACGAACGGATGATCTGGTCCTGTTCCTGCAGGAGTTGAGTGACCTGCGTGATCGAGATACCGGGCAGCGCGGTGGGCATATAGAGCAGCGAACCCTCGTAGAGCGCCGGCATGAACTCACTGCCGATGCGCTGGGCCAGCGGCACCGTGAGTGCAAGGACGATCACTGCCGCGGCGAGAGCCGTCCGGCGATAGCGCAGGCAGAGCTTGAGGACCGGCAGATAGAGCGCTTTGGTGATGCGGGAGATGGGATTACGCGACTCGGATCGCAGTCGACCGCGGATGAACAGCGGCATCAGCAGCGGCACCAGCGTGATGGCGAGAATCGACGAACAGGCGATCGCCAGCGTCTTGGTCCAGGCGAGCGGCGTGAACAGCCGCCCCTCCGGCCCCTTGAGCAGGAAGACCGGGAGGAACGAAACGATGATGATGATGAGCGAAAAGAAGAGCGCTGGGGCCACCTGCTCGGCGGCGCCAAGGAGCAGCGCGCGGCGGTCCTGAGGCGATGGGACCGCGGGCGCAGTGCCACCATCCCCCACCGCCGCTCCCGCGGCCTCGCCCGGGAGCCCGAGGGCCGGCGGCCCCTCGCCGCCCGCATCCGCTTCGGCGAGCCGCCGGTAGCCGTTTTCGACCATGACCATGGCGGCATCGACCAGCACCCCGATCGCGAGCGCGAGCCCCCCGAGCGACATGATGTTGCTCGAGACGTGCAGGAAATACATCGGGATGAACGAGGCGATGACCGCGATCGGGATGGAGAGAATCGGGATCAGCGCCGAGCGGAAGTGCCACAGGAAGAGCACAATCACCAGGCTCACCACCAGCGCCTCTTCGATGAGATCGCGCTCGAGGGTGTGGACTGAGGCCTCGATGAGACCGGAGCGGTCGTAAGCCGAGCGGATCGTGATGCCAGGTGGGAGTGAGGGAGCGATCGCGGCGAGTTTCGCCTTCACCGCCCGGATGACCTTGAGGGCGTTCTCACCAGAGCGCATCACGACGATGCCGCCGACGGTCTGACCCTCTCCCTGCCAATTGGCGACCCCGCGGCGTGGCGCAGGGCCGAAATTCACCACCCCGAGGTCCTTCACCAGCACCGGCGTGCCGTCCTTGACGGCCACGGGAATGTCGGCGAGATCCTTGAGTGATCGAATGTACCCGAGTCCGCGCACCATGTACTCGGCGCCCGAGAGTTCGAGCACCCCGCCGCCGACCTCGTTGGTACTCGCGCGGATGCGTTCGATTACTCGCGAGAGCGGGATGTCGTAGGCGCGCAGCTTGTCGGGATCGAGATTCACCTGGTACTGGCGGACGAACCCGCCGATGGAAGTGATCTCCGCCACCCCCGGCACGGTCTCCAGCTGATAGCGCAGGTACCAGTCCTGCAGGGTGCGCAAGTCGGCGAGGCTGTAGCGGTGAGTGTGATCGACGAGCGCATATTCATAGACCCATCCGGCAGCGGTCGCATCCGGTCCCATCTGCGGGTGAACCCCTGGCGGGAGGCGACCCTCGATCTGCTGCAGGTACTCCAGCACGCGCGAGCGGGCCCAGTAGAGGTTCGTCCCGTCCTTGAACACGACGAACACGTATGAGTCGCCGAACATCGTCTGGGCGCGTACCGCCTTCACCCGTGGCGCAGCGAGCAGCGTCGTGACAATGGGATAGGTCACCTGATCTTCGATGAGGTTCGGTGGCTGCCCCGCCCAGCGGGTGTGGATGACGACCTCGACGTCGGAGATGTCCGGCAGCGCATCGATCGGGATGTGCCTCATCGACCAGAGGCCCGCCGCAATCGCGAGGAGGGTCCCGGTGAAGACAAGGAAGCGGTTCGCCGCGCACCAGCGCAGGATTCGGGCGATCATCTAGAGGCCCCCCGCCGCATCGACCGAAAGCTGGTGGGTGGCCAAGACCTGGCTCCCCCTTCGGGCCACGACGGCGACTTGCCACGTGCCGCCTCCCGTCAAGGTCACCGAGCCCTGGTACGCGCCGTTTCCGGCTGGACTCAATTGCACCGAAACCTGCTTGCCTGCCATCCCCATGGCCGGCATCCCCGGTAGCGCGAAAGTCGCACTCACCTGCGCACCGTTGACCGGCCCGCCCTTGGGGTCGGTAAGCGTCACGCGGATCAGATTGCGCCCGACGCGCGGGGGATTCGGTTGCAGAGCTACGGCGAGACGCGCCTGCGGAGCACCTGCAGTCCGGGGTGCCGCGGGCGGCGGCGCGAAGGCGGACAAGGCGGCCTGCAGCTGGCTTTGGGAATCGATGAGGAAGTTGGCCGAGGTAACGATGCGCTCACCGGGCTTGAGCCCCTTAAGCACGATGTACTCATCGCCGACCTCGGCACCGAGCTGCACATCACGCGGCTCGAGATACCCGTCGCCCCGGTCCACGAACACAATCTGCCGGGTGCCCGTCTGCAGTACCCCGGAGGCTGGAATCACCACCTGTTCGCCCATCGGCGCCTCGAGCGAGACGTTCACGAACATGCCCGGCACGAGCTTCAGGGTGGGGTTCACAAATCGCAGGCGCACCCGCGCCGTGCGGGTCGCGGGATCGATCTCGGGGTAGATGAAATCCACCCGGCCGGTGAAGCGCCGCCCCGGGTACGTGTTGACGGTGAGACGGGCCCGATCGCCGATCTTGAGCCGCCCGAGATCGTTCTGGAATACGTGGGCAAACACCCAGATCGTCGAGAGATTCGCCACGGTGTAGAGGCGTGTTCCCGGCTCGGCGTACGCGTTGGGCAGCGCTTCGCGCTGGGTGACGTAGCCGGTCACCGGAGAGTCGATGACCAAATCGCGCCTGATTCGCCCCGTCGCGCGCAGACGCTCGATTTCCCGGCGCGGGACACCCCAGAGCGCAAGCCGTTCGGCCGCCGCTTGAACCAGCGAGGCCGCATCGCGGGCGACCGCCGGATCGGGGCTGCGTGCGAGCCGTCGCTGGCTTTCCCGTGCCAGCAGGTACTCCCGCTCGGTGGACAAGAGTTCGGGACTGTAGATCGTGAAGAGCGGCTGTCCACGGCGCACGTACTGGTAGGTCGAATCGACGAACACCTTCTGGATGTAGCCCGCGAAGCGCACCTGCACGTAGGCGAGCCCTCGTTCGTCGACCGCGACACTACCGGTCGTGCGGATCACGTCGCTGACGGACTTGCGCCGGACCTCGCCGATCCTGACCCCGATACGCTGCAATTGTTGGGAGGAGATGGGCACCGGCGCGAGCGGCGACTCGTGCGAAGGCCCGCTGCTTCCGACCCCTGCGCTTGCCCGAGGCGCCGAAGCCGCGGTCGCCGCCGGGGCGATCCTCGACACTGCCGCCGAATGCGAGCGCCACCACAATGCCCCCCCGCCGCCGAGGAGCAGCAGATTGATGGCAAGCGCCACGAAGAATGCCATGCGGTAGTTCGTCTTCATCGCGAGCTCCCCGTCACGTTCGGAATCGCAAGCCCGCTCCCGCTCAGTCGCTCGAGCTTGGCCCACCGATCGAAGTATTCCGATTGCGCGCGGGCGAGTCCGAGTTCGGTATCGAGTTGGTGCTGCTCAGCGGTCAGCACCTCGAGAAAGCCGCCCTGGCCGCTGCCGTATTCGCTCAAGGCCACATCGAGCGCATCGCGCGAGAGCGGCACGAGGTCGTCTCGATAGAGCGCGAGCGACTTCGCCGCCTCTCGCGTCGAGGCGTAGGCGGCCGAGAGATCGGCGAGCAGGGTCGCGCGCGTGCTCTCGAGATCGTATTCGGCCCGCCGCTCCTGCGCATGGGCGGCATCGATTTCCGCGCGGTACTTCCCCTGATCGAGCGGGACCGTGAAGGACAGTCCCACCATGGGCCGCATCGCCGGATCCGACCACATGCTGTTGTAGCCGGCGCTCACTTGGAATTGCGGGTAGCGTTTTTTGCCTGCGAGCGCCGCCTTCGCCCGAGCGGCGTGTTCTTGCGCTTCGAGCGCCTTCAACTGCGGGTGGGTGAGTCCCCGCTGGAGGAACTCCGCTTCGGACGGCAGATGCGCCGGCGCGGGCAGGGCCGCGGGCAGTGGAATCGGGGATGTCGGTGGCCGATCGAGCAGTGCGTTCATGCGCGCTGCAACAACGGCGATCTTCCGCCGCCACTTAAGCTGTTGCTGCGCGAGCACGGTGCGCTCGACATCCGCTTCCAGCACATCGGCTTGCGGCGCCTTGCCCGTCGCGTAGCGTACCGAAGCGATGCGCCGCAGCTCGGCGATGACGGATTGGTTGGCGGCATTGATCCTGAGTGCGCGGTGAACGTACACCCAGTCTGCAAAGGCCCCTCGCGCTGTGGCCGCGAGGCGCAGCCGCAGCGCCTCGAGGTCGTGGCGCGCCACCTCCGCATCCGCTTGTGCGATCTCCTTGCGCGCTGCGAGCGTGCCCCACCAGGGCAGCGCCTGACTCACCTCGATGTCCTCGCCCGTTCCCATGGCGCCGCCGAAAGTACGCGGCGCCGCCGATACGCTCAGCATCGGATCGGGCAACGCGCCGGCCGGCCGGATGCTGGAGACCGCCGCGACCAGCGCTTGCCGCATGGCCGAGAGACCCGCGTTCCGCGCAAGCACCGCGGCGGTGAACGATTCAGCCGTCAGCGGCGCCGGCAGCGGCACATAACGGTCCCGGTGCGCGAGATCGGCGGCATGAGTTGCGCTCACGACGAGGAGCAACGCCAAGCCGACCACGCCGGTCAGACATTCCGAATGATGACGCACAAGACACTCCGTTTGCAGATCCCAAACGATGACGTGCCCGCACACGCTTGGCGTGCGAGCACCGATCCGCAACGTGGAGTGTTAGAGTCTCAGACGGAGGGTCGAAAGATAGGTATCGCGCCCCGCCGATGAGGCGGTGGCCGTGCGCGGGGGACCCTGCGGTGGCGGCCTTCGATGAGCCGCCACAGGAGAGACAGCAGTCCATGCCGGCGCGGACGGAGCGACGGCATGCGCATTTCGGATTTCAATCCCGCTGACTCGAGCAGCGGGTCCCGCCGGCACCCATCCACAAGCGCTGGGCATCCCGCAGGAGACTCCGCGGGACAACGACGCACCACCACAGGGCATCGGCATTCGGTGACCCGTCATGGGGCAGCGCATCGGTACCGGAGTGGGGGACAGCATCATGGGACACGCCCAGACCTGCTGGCCGTACCCGAGGGTCACCACTGCCAGCAGCAGGAGCGTGAGGTAATGCGAATGAAATCGCCGAGCCATCATGACCTTGTCATGCTAACGCTTTTGAGACTGCAACGCCACCGCTGAGAAGCCTGGGCATTGCGGGGATTGCTCATCTCCTGAGGGAAACTACCGCTGCGGGCCCTTCCCTTCCATAGGCATTCCCTGCATCGCCTGCATCTGCCCCATCATCTGCTCCATCATCAGTTGCATCATGTCGAGACGGTTCTGCATCTCGTCCCGCATCCGGTCGTGCATCCGCTGGCACTGCTGCGCGGAAGGTGCATTCCGATTGCCGCCCCCCATCATGCCGTGACCCATCATCCCGTGCCCCATCGAGGGACCGCCCATCATCCCCCGAGGCATCATGCCAGACATCATCCCCCCGCCCATGGCGCGCATGGCCCGCATCTGCTCCATCATGGTGTGCATGTGCTCGCGCAGCAGCGTCGCTCTGACCTCTGGACTCTTCGTCTCGCGGATCCGCCGCATCTGCTCCTGCATGAGCTTCATCCGAGCTTCCACCTCCTTGAGATGCGTTGCGGCTATAGAGGTCCGTTCGGTTGCTTGAGCCGCCGGCGGTTGGGGTGAAGGGGGCGCGGCCTGCGCGGTCGCGGTCGCGGTCGCGATCGCGAACAGCGCCAGGGCAACGCCCGGTAGTGCCATTGAGAGTCTCGATTTCACTGGAGTCTCCTCGCTTGAATGACGCCGTGCACCGGTTAAGGTCCGGCCTCCTCAATAAGCCGGCGCCAACCGCCGCGCCCCGGGAAGAACATGGGCACTCGCCGCCGGTACTCCTCGTACCGCTCGCCGAATTTCGCGATCATATCCCGCTCTTCCCGATACGCGAGCCGAGTGTAGACGAACACGATGATTGGAACCAACGTCACGGAAAAGACGGTCGGCCAATGAACGACGCCTTCGCCGAAGAGTCCCACGAAAAGCCCGGTGTACTGGGGGTGGCGCACGAGTCCGTAGAGGCGGTCGGATGCGAGTCTGCCCGCCTGGTGCGCGCGGTAGAGCTCGCGCCATCCCTCGATGAAGAGGCCAATGCCGAGAAAGAGCAGCACATACCCGATCAGCATGGAGATCATCATACCGGTATCGCCCATGCCGAGCAGCGTCGACCACAAGTTCGCGTTCAAGCCACGGCGGTCGAGATGCAAGAACCGCACGAGCAGATAGATCGTCAGCGGAAAGCCGTACATTTCCGCGTAGAGCGCGATGATGAACGCCTGGACCAAGCCCGCGCCGGCCCACTCGCGCCACCCCTTGGGAGCGAAATATCGATAGAAGACCCAGGAGGCGATCACGATCATCACGATCGCGAGGCCCCACGCGCCCGAATGTGCAATGTGCACGCTCATGGCTGACGACGGCCAAACAGAAACACGTTGTAGAGCGGCACCCAGATGAGCGCAATGAACCAGCCGTAGGCGTAGCTCTCGATCAACCCAAGGGCAAAGGACCCCCAGGTCAGCCAGTGGAAACCGGGCACGAGTCCGAGCCAAGTGTGATACATGGCATAGCGCGGGACGAGAAGGTCAAATGCCACGCACAGTGAGAAAGTAATCGCGAGAAACAGCCCCGTCGCCATCCCGGCCGCTTTGAGCGAGATGCCCGTTTTCATGGGGCCGACCTCTTCCCCGGTACCTCTGGCACTGCCTCCGTCGTCGCTCCAGCGCCGAGATACCGCTCCGGCTGTGCTTCGAATCTATCGAGGCAATCTCGCGAGCAGAAACGCAGCGTCTTGCTTCGATAGACGCTCGCGTAGCCGCTGGCCGGCTCGACCGCCATTCCGCACACGGGATCGACGCCCGCATCGAGAGCATGGTGGGTAGACGGGGTGACGGTCTGGTCACTGTTGTTGTCGCGCTGGTGAGTGTGGCCGCCATGGCCGCCGTGACCGACATGCGCTCCGCAGCCGAAGCGCATCATGACAAAGAACAGCGCCCCAAAGAGCAAGAATGAAAGAAGGCCACTCATGGTGCGACACCTGGCCCCGACAGGAATTGTTACCCACTATGCGCCCTCAGCGCTTTGAATCCATTACGTAGAAATCCTCATGTTCTCAGGGCCCCAACGCAATACGATTCGGCGGGAAGTTATTTGACCACGCTTCGCTATTGGCCACCCGGCGCGGCGCGAAGGGCGTATGTCAAAGAGTAGAGAACACGGCGGGCGACTGACCAGCCGCCGGCCTCAGCGGAACCATAGCTGGCATCGCCGGCCTGGCCGGAGAAACAAAGGCTCCGCGACGATGCAGGGAGCGCCTCAGGCGCGGGATCGCGCGACTGTCGGCGTCATCTACCAGGTCTCGGGAACACTGTGCGCGCCATGAATTCGCGTCACACGCACCGGCGAGGCGATAATTCGGCTCCGACGGAACCTCATACGGTGTCCGGGGAACTCGCCGCAGGGATGGGTGAGCGCGATCTGACGGATCCGGTGTGCGGGATGCGAGTCTCGCCGCACTCCCAGCACCACTGGCGCATGGGAGTCAGTCCTACTGCTCGTGTTCGAGCGGCTGTCTCGAGAAGTTCTGCGCGGCGCCCGACCGGTATCTCACTAAATCATAGTCGATTGGGAGCCGAACCCGTGAACAAACCGATGCGCGAAGATGGCGGCCAGGCAACGGCGAGCCCGTCGGGACTGGCTGCCGAGTCCCGACTCGGAACGATCTACACCTGTCCCATGCATCCGGAGGTTCGCCGGAGCGCGCCGGGCAACTGCCCGATCTGCGGGATGACGCTCGAACCGGTACAGCCGGCAAGTGTGACGGGTCAAGACCTCGAGCTGCGAGACATGACGCGGCGGTTCTGGATCGGTGCGGCACTCGCCGCCCCGATGGCCCTCCTCGACATGACCACAGAGATCCCCGCGCTCGCGACGCATCGAGTGATCTCTCCCGTCCTGTCGATGTGGATTCAGTTCGCACTCGGGACCCCGGTGGTGATCTGGGCGGGATGGCCGCTGCTTCAGCGCGGGTGGGCCTCCGTGCGCCGCCGCTCGCTCAACATGTTCAGCCTCATCGCGCTCGGCGTCAGCGCCGCTTACCTCTACAGCTTCGTGGCGATCTTCGCACCGGGTCTCTTTCCGCGAGGACTACGCAGCGAGAACGGTCTCATTCCCGTGTACTTCGAAGCCGCCGCGGTCATCACAGTGCTCGTGCTGCTGGGGCAGGTGCTCGAGCTGCACGCGCGGGAAGCTACCGGTGGCGCCATTCGCTCCCTGCTCAATCTCGCGCCAAAATTCGCCCGCCGCATTCGCGACGGCAGGGCCGATGAGGAGATTCCCCTCGATGCCGTGCAGGTCGGCGACCGATTGCGGGTACGCCCCGGCGAAGCGGTTCCGGTGGACGGAGTGGTGCTCGAGGGCGTAAGCGCCGTCGATGAGTCGATGGTCACCGGCGAATCCATCCCGGTGGCCAAGGTCTCGGGGGCCAGGGTTATCGGCGGCACGATCAACGGGACCGGCACGCTGATCACGCGCGCCGAGCGCGTGGGCTCGGACACGATGCTCGCGCAAATCGTGCAGATGGTGACCGAAGCGCAGCGCAGCCGTGCGCCGATCCAGCGACTCGCCGACCGCGCCTCTTCGTGGTTTGTCCCTGCCGTGATTGTGATTGCCCTTGCCGCATTCCTCGCGTGGATGCTGCTTGGACCGCCGCCTCAGCTCGCCTACGCGCTGGTTGCGGCGGTATCGGTGCTCATCATTGCCTGCCCCTGCGCGCTCGGGCTCGCGACTCCCATGTCCGTCATGGTCGGTGTCGGCAAGGGTGCCGCGGCGGGCGTGCTGATCAAGAACGCCGAAGCGCTGGAGCGATTCGAGAAGATCGACACCCTCGTCGTGGATAAGACCGGAACACTGACCGAGGGCAAGCCGCGCGTGGTGGCCGTCGTGCCCGGGGAAGGATACGATGAGGCGGCGGTGCTCACCTTCGCAGCGAGCCTCGAGCGCTCGAGCGAGCATCCACTCGCCGCCGCCGTGGCCGCATCGGCGAACGAGAGGGGTATTGCACTGCAAAGCGTGGCCGGCTTTCGCTCGGAAACAGGCAAAGGCGTCATCGGGACTGTCAACGGTCACGCGGTCGCCGTGGGCAATGCCGCACTGCTCGATTCGCTCGGAATCCCCGGGGCGAGCCTCGATACCCCGGCGGAGCGGTTGCGCAGCGAGGGGGCCACTGCCATGTTCGTTGCGATCGACGGCCAACCCGCGGGCGTCGTCGCCGTCGCCGATCCGGTGAAGCCGAGCACGCCCGCCGCACTCGAGGCGCTCAGGCACGAGGGCATCCGGATCGTGATGGTCACGGGGGATCATCGCGCCACGGCTGAAGCCGTCGCGCGCCGGCTCGGAATTACCGACATCGAGGCGCAGGTGTTGCCGGATCACAAGAATGCCATCGTGCAGCGCCTGCGCGGCGAAGGACGAGCGGTCGCCATGGCAGGCGACGGCATAAACGACGCGCCGGCCCTCGCCGCAGCTGAAGTCGGCATCGCCATGGGCACGGGGACCGATGTGGCCATGCAGAGCGCTGGTGTCACCCTCGTCAAGGGCGACCTGACAGGCATCGTGCGCGCCCGCGTGCTCAGCCGCGCCACCATGCGCAATATCCGCCAGAATCTCTTCCTCGCCTTCATCTACAACGTGATCGGCATCCCGATCGCCGCCGGCGCACTGTATCCGGTTTTCGGACTGCTCTTGAGCCCCATGATCGCCGCGGCCGCCATGAGCCTGAGCTCGGTGTCCGTCATCGGCAACGCGCTGAGGCTGCGCATGATTCATCTCGAGACGGCGCACGGGGTCCCCGCTCGGGCGGGCTGATCAGCGGCCGCCGCGGGAGTCCTGTGGCTGTTCATCTGCCTCAGGCTGTCTCGCATGCTCAAAGACGTGCGCGTCCCGTCCGGGTCTCCGCCGCCCGGTCTTGCAACCGGTCAATGTTGCTCGCGCGGCACTGATCGCCCTTCGGCACCGATTCACACTGATCAACCGGCTGGCGATGGCTGTCTCACGGGAGGATCACCAGCCGCGAGGGCCTGCAGGGCCACAAAGGCCGCTCCAAACGTCGTGACACGGCCGAGCCACGGATCGAACGGCGCGAGAACGCGCGCAAGGGTGCCGATGGGCGGGTAGTAGACCGCCCCGCGAATCACGGTGACGGAAAGTCCGGCGGATTCCGCGAGGGTGCGCAGCTCACCTGCCGTACGGAAGCGCGCCGCCTTCCAGGTCTCAGCACCCCGCCAGCCGCGTACGCGGCGAATCATCGCCCAGAAGCTACACCGCCCGAGCTCGCCGAGCACGAGACGTCCGCCCGGCCGCAGCACACGCGCCATTTCGCGCACGGCCCCGGATGCGTCAGCGAGGAAACAGAGCACCGTGGTCGCAACCACGATATCGAAACTCGCATCGGCAAAGGGAATCTGCTCGATGCGTCCCTCCACAAACGCTGCCTGGACATGCGCTCCCGCTGCCCGCATGCGAGCTGCCGCCAGCATGGCCGGATCAGGATCGAAACCCGTCGCGACCGCGCCACGCGCGGCCGCCGTGCAGACCAGCGCGCCGTCGCCGCAGCCAGCATCGAGGACACGGGCATTGCGGAGCTCTCCCATCAGCTCAAGAACGAGGCGCTGCTCGATCGCCTCGGTGACCCGGCCGAGCAGAGTCGCGCGCCAAGCCTCGCAGGCTTTCGGACCGATCTGACCGGGGGCAATCGCCCCGCTCATGCAAGCAGCCGACGCAATCGATCGACGACTTGCTCGATCTCCTTCTCCGTCGTACCGCGCCCCAGGCTGAAGCGGATCGCACCCCTGCTGACTTCCGGGGCGATCCCCATGGCCTCGAGGACCGGCGACAACTCGGTCCGGCCAGCGTGGCATGCTGAGCCGGTTGATGCGGCGAGCTCCGGTAACCGAGCCAGGATTTCTGCCCCAACCTGTCCCGCGAACGAAACATTGAGCGTGTTCGGCAGGCGCTCGTGGACATGACCGTTGAGAGAGACGCGCTCGCCGAGCTCCACACGCAGGCGCTCCCAGAACAGGTCGCGCAAGCGTCGCGTCGCCGGCATGCCGAGCCCAGGCTGAGCAACCTCGCACGCCTCGCCAAGACCCGCCGCCAGGAGGGCGCTCTCGGTGCCGGCGCGCCGCCCGCCCTCATGTCCGGCGCCATGGATCAGGGGCTCCACGACAACTCCGCGGCGGATATAGAGGGCACCGATTCCCTTGGGTCCATAGAGCTTGTGGCCGGCAATCGAGAGCAAATCGACGCCGAGCGCATCCACGTTCGTTGGTATCTTACCGGCGGATTGCGCGGCGTCGGTGTGCAAGGGTATTCCGTGCGCATGCGCGACCTTGGCGATCTCGGCGATCGGCTGGATCGTACCGACCTCGTTGTTGGCGTGCATAATGCTGATGAGGACAGTATCGCCGGTGATCACCTTGCGGATGTCGTCGGGGTCGACGCGACCGGTTCCGTCCACTGGTACGTAGGTCACCATCGCGCCTAGGCGCTCGAGAAACCGGCACGGCACGAGGATGGCCGGATGCTCGATCCGCGAGGTGACGATGTGCGCGGGTCTATCGCGCCCGCGGAAGAACAAGCCCTTCAGCGCAAGGTTGTTCGCTTCACTCCCGCCGCTCGTGAAGACGATCTCCTCCGCGGCGCAACCGAGAAGCGCCGCGACTTGCGAGCGAGCCCGCTCGAGTGCAGCCTTTGCGGGCGCACCCGCCCAGTGAGCGCTCGATGGATTCCCGTAGGCGCTCTCGAGCAGCGGCCGCATGATCGCTGCCACCGCCGGAACAATAGGCGTACTCGCGTTGTAGTCGAGATAGATCGGCTGCATGGTCAAAATACCAACACCTTGCCCCTCTTCGTCGGCACCATCGAGAACTCACTCAACCTACGGCGCGCGCTCGATTGGCGAGCATGGCGGCCTTCGATTCTGTGCTTCGGGTCGCTCGACATAGATAACGTCTTCACCGCATCCGATCGTGCTGAACGGCAGACACCTTCGAGGCGGCCCGTGCAATGCGACCGCGCGTCGATCGGGCGACGGCGGAGCGTTCCTGCCCATTGGCGTATACGTGAATGCTGCCCGAAGCGAGTTGCACCCACGGCTCCTCCGTCAGCGGCGATGTAGCGAGCAGGACGACGGTCTGTCTACAGCCGTCCTTGCGACAACTCCGGCGCAATGCGTACAGCCTCGTATGGACATGAGTGATGAGGCTCTCGCCATTGCCCAGCACGAAGTTGAACTCTCCGAGTTCGGCCAGCCGATTGACGAGCGGCCCGATGGTTCTCACGATGGCCGGCGCGCAAGGCCCTTTGGTGGCCTCGGCATGCGACGCCGCGATGGCGTCGAGCAGCACGCAGAAGGCGTATTCGGAATCAGTCTCTCCCAACGGCCGGAACCGCCGGATAGGATATTCGGGGTTCTCGCGCAGTCCGGGCAGCATCCCGTTATGCGCGAACACCCAGGAGCGGCCGTTCCATTCTCGTTCGAAGGGATGTGTGTTCGCGGAAGCGCGTCCAATCCGCTCCGGATTGGCCTTGCGGATGTGGCCAATGACCATGGTGCTCCGGAAGTCGTATTCCGCGATGAACGCCAAGCACCGGCTTTCGGCGGCGGGCACCGGCTCCTTGAAGACCCGTGCGGCGCGGCCGTCGTAAAAAGCGATGCCCCAGCCATCGGCATGCGGGCCGACGTCGCCACCCCTGGGCCTGAGCAAGACCAGCGAGCGGTTCACGTCGGTTGGTTGGCTCGCACTCATCGCGAACAGCTCGCACATCATCAATCTCCGCTGTCAGTCAAGATTCTCAATGCCGGTCCCGCAATTCCAACGGAGCCGCCGGTTATCGATCTCGACAATGGACATGCGGTCACTAAAACCATCGATAGAACCAATACTTTTCGGAGGCGACCTTGCCCAGATGCAGCAAATATCCCGGAGCGCGCAAACGCAGCTGTGGCGCAGGCTCGGCGAAGAAGTTGCCGCTCCCGAAGCCGGCACGGTTGCCGCCGATTTCAATGAAACAGGCACCATGACCCTCAAACGAGCGCGGCGCCCCCGCGCCGGTAATGGCGCATGTGATGTTCCTGCCCACCACCTCCGCTTCGCCGTGAGCGAACACGCCAGCCTTCGGCAGCGGCCTGCCGGTCACCAGCGGGATACCGGTCACATCACCGATAGCATAGACGCTCGGGAATTTCGTTTCGAGCGTCTCCCGGTCCACGGGCACCCAGCCGGACTCGCCGGCAAGGCCGGCTGCACGAACCACAGTCGGAGCGCGGTGCGGCGGCACGTAGGCGAGGAGATCGAAGGGGGCGGTCGCGCCATTCGTGAAGCGAATCAGCCGCGCCGACGGATCGACCTCCTTTACCAAGTGCTCGGTGTGGACACGCACCCCTCTGCTCTCGACCATTTGCCGCACCGTCGCCGATACCTCCGCGCCGGCCACCGGCATCGGGCCGGGCTCGGGCGTGTAGAGGTCGACAGTGACGGTCGGGTGCACGCCACGCTTGCGAGCGTCCGCCTCGAGCAGCATGGCGGCCTCGTAAGGTGCCGCGGGACATTTGAACGGCGTTCCACCAACCAGGACGGCCAGGTGCCCCTCCCGAAGGTCCCTGCGCGCCCGGTTGAACGATTGCGCTCCCGCGAGTGTGTAGAAATTATGCCCAGCCTCGGCGAGGCCCGGAATTGCTTCCGGTGCGAACTCGGCGCCCAGCGCGACCACCATGTAATCGGCTGCGATTTCCCGCCCGGCCGCTCGTACGCTGAGTGTTTGCGGCTCGATCCGTTCGACCTCGCCGTGCACGAACTCGATGCCTAACCGGGCAAGGCGCTCGATCGGGCGCGAAATCTGCTCTTCGCGCCGAGCTCCGATCATGAGCCACAGCAGCGAAGGGGGAAAGACGTGTCGCGGCTCCCGCTCCACGAGAATGATCCGATGCTCACGAGCCAATTGCTTGCGCAGCAGACTTGCCGCCACGATGCCGCCGATGCCGCTACCCAGGATGAGAATGGTTTTGGCCGCGGTCATGGCTCTGTCCCCGGATTGCTCAGAACACCAGCACTTTGTCGGCCGAGAGCGTCAGCGCGGCAAGCTCATCCATCGAGCCGCGCCGGGCGCCTTCGACAAGTTCGGCTTCGGAGAGGCCGCGCGCATCCATGCAGGTGCCGCAGAGCACCACCTGGTGAACGCCGCTGCGGAAGCGCTTCAGCATGCGCTCGAGGCTGTAATAGCCCTCGGGCGTCTTCTGGCCGCTCTTGGCACACCCGACCGCGTCAGCCATGAGGAAGACCGTGATCTCGGTCGCGGGGTCCGCCTTGCCGAGCGCATTGGCGAGGCGCAGCGCGTTGTAGCAGCGCTCCGTGCCGTAGGGCGGATCGTTCAGGATAAATAGAATCTTCATGGCATGTTACCTGCTTGGCGCGCAGACGGCCGGGCGCTGCGCTGGCCTATGCTTCAACCGGCAACCCCGCCGCCTTCCATTCCGGATAGCCCTCCTCGAGACGGTAGGCTTCACGGCCTTTCAGTCGGAGCGCCGCGACCGCCTCGTAGGACAGAACGCAATAGGGACCCCGGCAGTAGGCGATCACGGCAGTGTCCTTGGGTAGTCGTGCCAAGGCGGCATCGAGCTCGGCGAGGGGGATGTTGATCGCGCCCGGTAGATGGCCCTGTGCAAACTCATCGGCAGGCCGGACATCGAGGAGGGTCACCGACCCGCCATGCAGTCGCTCGAGCAGGGTGTCGCGCGAGACAGGTTCGAGCGCATCGCGTGCGCGGAAATAGCTACTGATGATCCGCTCGACTTCGGCGACATTGCGTTCGCCGACCCGACCGAGTGAACCGAGAAGAGTGATGACCTCGGAGTCGGAGATCAGGCTGTAGAGCATCCGCTTGCCCTCGCGCCGCGGTTCGGCCAAGCGTGCACGGCGCAGGATCTGCAGGTGCCGCGAGGTATTGGCGATCGAGAGGCCGCTGCGCTCGGCGAGCTCCTCGACGCTGCGCTCGCCCTGGGCGATCAGCTCGAGCAACTCGAGGCGATGAGGATGTCCCAGCGCCGAAGCAATCTCGGCGAGATGGGCATAGATGCGCTGCTTGGGTCGACTGCTTGACATCGTGATCGCTTCACTCAATCATTCTCCAAATAGATTGAATATTCAAGGGCCGAAATTGAGGAATGCCATGATTCTGCGCCAGTTCCTCCACAGAGATCCGGTCGCCGTGTCGTACCTGCTGGGCTGTGTCGGCAAAGGGCTCGCGGCGATCGTCGATCCCGTTTATCCGATCGAACCTTACCTCGATGCCGCGGTGGCATTCGGGACGCCGATTCGCCTGGTCATCGATACCCACCTCCATGCCGATCATCGATCGGCTGGCCGTGAGCTGGCCGCGGCGGTCGGAGCGGACTATGCGCTGCATGCCTCGGCGGAGACCGGCTTCACCTTTCGCGTGCTGAAGGACGGCGAGCGGATCGAGCTCGGCAACGTGGCGCTCGACGTCCTGCACACTCCGGGTCACACGCCCGAACATATCAGCCTATTGGTCACTGATCGGACCCGCGCCCCAGAGCCCTGGTGCGTGCTGACCGGGCACACGCTCATGGTCGGCGACGTGGGCCGCACGGAACTCGCCTCCGAGGCGGCAAGCGGCGCTCGGACATTGTTCGAGAGCCTCAATCGACTTAAGGCTCTGCCGGAGCACATCGAGGTATTGCCGGGTGCGGTGGCCGGCTCAGTGTGTGGCCGCGGACTCTCAGGCAAGCCGGTCTCCACGATCGGATTCGAGCGGCGCTACAACGCCGCTTTCGGAATTGCCGAGGCGGAGCGCTTCGTGGCATTCATGCTCGAGAACATCCCGCCAGCGCCGCCCAAGGCGGCTGAGCTACGCGCCACGAACGCCGGGCTGCCGTCGGGCGAGGCCGCATGAGGGCAGAGCCGCGCGGCGCCGTCGCGACGGCGACGTACACGCGCGGCATCGCAGCGAATCGGGGACAGTTCAGCCTGCAGATGCTGCAGGTATTCTTCGTCGGCCTCGTCATTGGCATGGAGCGCGTCGTCATTCCGGCGGTCGCGCGCGATTTCGGGGTGGCGCGCGGAGCGTTTCTGTACCTTGCGAGCTTCGTGCTCTCCTTCGGCTTGGTGAAGGGCACGCTCAATCTCGTGGCCGGGGGCCTCGCCGATCGATTCGGCCGCAAGCCCGTCCTGCTCGCCGGGTGGCTCGCCGCCATCCCGATCCCCGTGCTGATCTATTTCGCGCCCAACTGGTGGTGGATTGTCGCGGCGAACGCATTTCTCGGCGTCAACCAGGGGTTCACCTGGACGATGACGGTCACCAGTCAGATTGATCTGGCGAGCAGCCATCAGCGCGGACTCGCGGTCGGGATCAACGAGGCCACCGGCTATATTGCGGTCGGTGTCGCCGGACTTGGGGCGGCGCTCCTGGCTCACCAGCTCGGCGCCCGACCAGCATTGCTTCTGTTTGGTCTCGCCACGATCATCGCGGCGCTGGCGACGCTCGTTCGAGTGCGTGACACGCTGGCCTGGGTCCATGCAGAACATGCCGAGGTTCACGGAACTCGGCCCGTGGTGGACGATTCCCACAGGCTTGCCGCGACCTTCGTCCGGATCTCATTTCGCGACCGTGGTGGCAGCGCGCTGTGCCAAGGTGGGGTCGTCAACAAGATCGCGGATACCCTGGTGTGGGTGATGTTCCCGCTGTACTTCAGCGCATATGGCGCGGGATTAGTGGAGATCGGCTGGCTGACGGGAATCTATGCGGTGACCTGGGGACTGTCCCAGCTCTGGACCGGACATCTGGCCGATCGCATCGGGCGTAAGCGGCCGCTGGTCGTGGGGTTCTTCCTGTTGGCGGGAGGCATCGCTCTCACGGCACTTGGGCGAGGGGCGGGCCTATGGGTACCGGCTGCCGCGATCATGGGGGTCGGGATGGCGCTCCTCTATCCGAACCTGATCGCCGCGATATCTGACCGTGCGCCGCCTCTCATTCGCGGCAAGGCTCTCGGCACGTACCGCTATTGGCGTGATACGGGCTATGCCATCGGCGCGTTGCTCCTCGGGTCGATTGCGCAATTTGCACACGCGGTGTTGCCGGCCATTTGGACCACGGCGGCACTGGTGGCCGGCTCTGGCCTGTGGATTGCGATCGCGGTGAAGGACAGCGGTGGCGTTCGAAGATGAAGAGAACACGAAGCACCCGATCAACGGCGTAGCGCAGGGTCGCGGGCTTGCGCAAGCGCGCTTGCTGCGCCCATCCGCAAGCTGTACGCCCCGTGGGGCGGCGAGCATTTAGCCG
>JAJZSQ010000009.1 GCA_021849615.1 Pseudomonadota bacterium | reverse complement strand
GAAGTAGGGAGCACAAATCATGACCCGAACAAGTGGTGTTCTGGGCGTGGCGGTGTGTCTGATCCTCGCTTCAGGACCCGCCGCGTGGGCGGCGGGTCCTGACGGCTGGCGGCTTTCGGCCGGCTATCAGTACACGAGCGGCGACTATGGTGGCGTTGAGACTATCACCGAGACCTATGTTCCGGTGACCGTGGGCTACCGGTTCCAATCGGCGGCGTTTCGGCTGACCGTCCCGTACGTCAGCGTGAGCGGTCCGGCGACCATCATTGACGATACGACCGGCGAGTTCGCACCGGGGCCGGGCGGGACCCATAGCGGTCTCGGGGATGTCCTGCTCTCGGGGACGCTCTATGACCTCGCGAAGTCGGAGGCGGCACGATTTCATCTCGATCTGACCGGGACGGTGAAATTCGGGACCGCAAAGGCCTCGGAAGGTCTCGGAACCGGCGAAACGGACTACGCGCTGCAGCTCGATGCGCTGAAGGACGTGGGTAGGGTCGGGCTGTTCGCCACCGCCGGGTATGTCGTGCGGGGCAGTCCGGGGAAGATCCACCTGCGCAACGTCCCGTTCGGGCAGGTCGGCATGGATCTGCTGGTGATGGACGGCGCGCGTGCGGGCGTGAGCTTCGCGTACCGGACGTCTGCAATCGTGAACTACGATTCCGTGAAGGAAGCCTCTCTGTTCGCGGCGTTCTCCGCTGCGGGTGGTCTGGTCATCAACCCTTCGATCTTCAAAGGGTTCGGGGACAGCAGCCCATCCTGGGGGGGCGGCGTTCAATTCAGCTGGAGTCCTGCATCCGGACAGACTTAGGACGTTTCGGTGCAGGACGGACCGCGCGCCGCAAGGCGCGCCGGTCCGTGTCGATTCACACGGTGTGGGGGACTGAGGGCGTGGACGACATGAAGGCCGTACGTGCATCACATCTGGCGCCTCCCGAGGGTGCCGCGCAACTCCTGCCGGCACAACTGAGTGGCTTGCTGAGGCCGAAGGCCTACGCCCATCCCGTCGAGGCGGTGGCGGTCATCGAGACCCCCATCTCGTGGGTGCTGCTCGCCGGTGCCTTCGCTTACAAGATCAAACGTGCGGTGCGCTATCCGTTCGTCGATCAGCGCACGCTCGAGTACCGCCGCTGGTTGTGCGAGGAGGAGTTGCGGCTCAATCGCCGCTTCGCCCCGGAGCTGTATCTCGAGCTGTGCTCCGTCGTAGCCGCAGGACGGTACGTGCGCATGCACAGCGGCCCGGCCGGTGCCCACAGAATCGTCGAGTACGCGGTGCGGATGGTGCGATTCGACGCGGCAGACGAGCTCGATCGGCGTCTGGCGGAAGGCCGCCTGCCGGTCGAGGCGCTCGCGACCTTCGGGCAGACACTGGCGGACATTCATGCCACGCTCCCCTCCGTGACGGAGGATGCGAGTTGGGGGCAACCGATACAGGTGCGCTCACTGCTGATCGAAAATGTTCAGCAATGCGTCGCCGCGGCCGAAGTGTTCGCGCGCGCCGAAGCAGTCGCGGTCCTCGAGGTGCCGTTCGAGCGGCGCATCGCGGAGGCCAGTCCGGCGATGGCGCTGCGCCGCGCGAGCGGCCGGGTGCGCGAGTGTCACGGCGATCTGCACGGCCGCAATATCGTCGTGCGCGAGGGCCGTCTCGTAGCGTTTGACTGCCTGGAGTATGAGCCGGCATTTCGCTGGATCGACGTGGCGGACGAAATCGCCTTTCTGTTGAGCGATCTGAGCGCGCGCGGCCATCGCCGACATGCGCAGGCATTTCTGGCTGCGTATCTGCAGCGCAGCGGCGATTACCATGCGTGCCGGGTGATCCGCCTGTACGAGGTGCACCGGGCACTGGTGCGTGCCAAGGTGGCAGCGCTCTCGGCGGCAACACGTCCCGAGGCGGGACGCTCGGCGCTGCGCGCGGAATTCGAGCAGCTGGTGACTCACGCGGCCGCGGCGCTGGCGGCGCGGCAGCCGCAGCTGGTGCTGATGAGCGGATTGTCCGGGTCGGGCAAGACGTGGATCGCCCGGCAGCTCACCGAACGGCTCGATGCGGTGCACCTGCGCTCGGACGTCGAGCGCAAACGCCTGGCCGGCCTCGATCTGCTGCAACCGTCGGGGTCGGGACTCGCGGCGGGACTGTACGCGCCCGACGTGAGCGAGCGGGTGTACGATGAGTTGGCGCGAGAGGCTTACGATGCGCTGATCGGGGGCTACTCCGTGATCGTGGATGCGACTTTTCTGCGCCTTGCGCAGCGGCGTCGATTCAGGGAACTGGGCGCCCGTGCGCAGGCCGCGACTTACTGGGTCCGCTGCACCGCGCCGCTGGCGGTGCTGCAGGCGCGTCTGCGTGCGCGTGCCGAGGCGGGAGAGGATCCGTCCGAAGCCGATGCCTCGGTCCTCGAATGGCAGCGTCAACAGCTCGAACCGGCTGCGGCGGATGAAAGGCTGGCGTCGTTGGAGGTCGAATCCACCGACCCGCAGTCGATCGACAAGATCCTCGGGCTGATCCGCGCCGCGCCGTGACGGCGAACGTCCTCAGGTCGAGGCGTCGTTTGGCTGCTGCAGCAGGTGTACGAATGCCGCGGCGGCCGGCTCCATCTGCGCGCTCTCACGCTCTACCATCATCAACGGGCGGGTGATGGTCAGCTCGCGCACCAGCAGCGTGCGCAAACTGCCGTCGGCCAGTTCGTTGAGCATGCAGATACGCGGCAGCCAGGCGATGCCGCCGCCGTGCACCGCGGCGCGCTTGAGTGCCTCGGTATTGCCGAATTCCATAGTCTCGCCCGGTGTGATGTTCTGGCGCTGCAGCGCCGCGGCGATCAACTCCCGGGTCCCGGAGCCGTGTTCGCGCATCAGCAGCGGCTCACCCGAGAGGTCCTCGGGTTTGAGCGCTTTGCGCGCGAACAGGGGGTGATCCGGAGCCGCCACGGGCATGATTTCATCGTGCTGAAAGACGGTGCTGCGCAGCCCCTGCAGATGCAGCGGGCCTTCGATGAACCCGAGCATGAAGCGCATGTCATCGACGCCCTGGGAGACCTGCTCGGTGTTGCCGACGAACAAGGAGATCTCGACGTGCGGGCGCTGCCGGCGGAAGGTCGCCAGCAGCGGCGGCAATACATAGGTACCGATCGTGTTGCTCGCCCCGAGGGTCAGGCGGCCGCGCAACGCCCCGGCGATCTCCTGCATGGCCGCTTCGGCGGTGCGCTCGAGTTCGAACAGCCGCACGGCATAGCGGTTCAGTACTTCGCCGGCCTGCGTCAGGCGCATGCCTTTGGCGTGGCGTTCGAACAGCATCACGCCCAGTCGCTGCTCGAACGCTTTCAGCTCGCGCGACAGCGCCGGCTGGGACACGTGCAGCTTGCGTGCCGAGGCGGTGAGGCTGCCGGTGGCGGCGACCGTGGCGAAGATCGCCAGATGATGCAGGTTCATCGCCCCAGTATAGGACGCGAACGGACGCTGCGGCCGGCGGGATCACCGGCGCGCCGCCGGCGCGGCGCGCCCTCAGGTCAGAATCGCCCGCTCTGGAAGTCCTGGAAGGCCTGCATCAGCTCCTCGCGGGTGTTCATGACAAACGGACCGTACTTGGCGACCGGCTCGCGCAGCGGCTTGCCGGCGACCAGGATCAGCCGCGCCGGGGCCGCGCCGGTTCGCGCTTCGATGTGCACCGCGCCGGTGTCGCCGAGCACGGCCAAGTCGTGCGTCTCGACCGGGGTCACGATCTCGCCCGCGCCGATGCCCACCGCACCCTCGTAGACGTAAACGAATCCGGCATGCCCGGCCGGCAGGTCGTGGATGAACTGAGCGCCCGGGGGAAGCTCGATGTCGAGGTAGGTCGGCTCCGTGGCCGGCTGCGCGATCGGGCCGCTCACGCCCTCGACCGTTCCAGCGATCACTTTCACGCGGGCGGCCGCCACCTCGACCGTGGGGATGCGCTGCGGTTCGAATTCCTGGTAGCGCGGCGCGGTCATCTTCTCGCGCGCCGGCAGGTTGATCCACAGCTGGAAGCCGCGCATGCGCCCCTCCTGCTGCTCGGGCATCTCCGAGTGGATGATGCCGCGTCCGGCGGTCATCCACTGCACGCTGCCGGGAACGAGCACCCCTTCGTGGCCGTGGTTGTCACGATGGCGCATGCGTCCGTCGAGCATGTACGTCACCGTCTCGAAACCGCGGTGTGGATGGTCGGGAAAGCCCGCGATGTAGTCGCCGGGATTGTCGGTGCCGAACTCATCGAGCATCAGGAACGGATCGAGATCGGCGAGCTGCGGCTGGCCGATTACGCGCGTCAGTTTGACCCCCGCGCCGTCCGAGGTGGGCATGCCGCGCACCAGACGCTCGACGCTGCGGGTCGCAAGAGTATTCATGGCGGTCTCCGGTCGAAATGAGGTTCGCAGGGGTCACGCGGCCAGCTGGGCCGCTTCGGCCGCAGCAGCGCTGATCGCAGCCTGACGCTGGTCCGGGCTGATGTTAACGCCCTCGGCGCGCACGAAGGTCACCTCCGGGATACCGAGGAAGCCGAACACGCCCCGCAGGTAGCTCTCCTGGTGCTCCAGGGCCGCCGCCGGGCTCTGCGGGCCGTAAAACCCGCCACGCGACGAGGCGACGAACACCTTCTTGCCCCCGGCGAGGCCCTGCGGGCCGCTGTCGCCGTAGCGGAAGGTCTTGCCGGCCACACACACCCGATCGATCCATGCCTTGAGCTGCGAGGACACGGTGAAGTTGTACATCGGAGCGCCGACGACGATGATATCGGCAGCGAGAAACGCCTCGAGCGCTTCGCGGCCGCGCTGCAGGTCCTGGGCCAGGGCAGCCGATTCCGGGGTGGCGCCCTGGCCGGCCGCGAGGTGCGCACCGGACAGGTGTGCGAGGGGTTCGGCGCCGAGGTCCAGGTAGCTGACCTCGAGTTCCGGGTGCACCGCGCGCAGGCGTGCGACGATGGCGGCGGTCAATTGCCGGCTGACGGAGTTCTGGCCGAGAATGCTGGTGTCGATGTGCAGGAGTTTCATGGGGCGCCTCGGTATGGTATAAAATAAGTACCAAGGCTAAGTATGTAAGTCCCCGCGGCACGAACACAAGAAGGCACAGTCATGCGACAGAGTGAAACCGGCGTAACCCAGGGGGGCACGCAGCGCACGGATGGCTGTCCCCAAAGTACCGAGTGTCCGAAGATCAGCCAGGTGCTGGCCCGTGTCGGTGAGAAATGGAGCGTGCTGATCATCATCATGCTCGCCGACGGGCCGCGCCGCTTCTCGGATCTGAAGCGGGCGATCGGCGGCATCTCCCAGCGCATGCTGACGTTGTGTCTGCGCGGCCTGGAGCGCGACGGACTGGTCAAGCGCACCGTTTTTCCCGTCGTGCCCCCGCGTGTGGAATACGAACTGACCGCACTCGGGCAGTCGCTGCGCGAGCCGGTGACCCAGCTGGCGCATTGGGCGCGCGGGCATTTGGCCGAGCTCGACGCGGCCCGGGCCGAGTTCGACCGCCGTGAGGCACTCGCCCAGCGCGAACGCAGCGAAACGCATGAGTGGAGCGCAGCGCCGCGCGCCATCGGAGCGCCTGCCGGAGCGAGTCCCCCGCGCCGCTAGCGCGGAGCGATCAGCCGCGGCTGGCGTGTCGGGCGCGCAGCTCCGCCGTCACGCGCTCCAGGGACAACCCGCGGCTCAACAGCAGCAGCGTCAGGTGATAGAGGAGGTCGGCGGACTCCGCGACCAGCTTCTCCTCGTCCTCGGCAACTGCAGCGAGTGCGACCTCTAGTCCCTCCTCGCCGACTTTCTGAGCCATACGCGTCGTACCCCGCTCGTACAGCTTCGCCGTGTAGCTGCCTTCGGGCCGCGCGCTGATGCGCTCGGCAATCACCCCCTCGAGCTCGAGGAGGAAGGCGAGCGGCGCGCCGCTCGCCCCGAAACACCCACTCGTCCCGAGATGACAGACCGGTCCGAGCGGACGGGTGCGGATCAGCAGCGCATCGCGGTCGCAGTCGGTCCGTGCATCGATGAACTCCAGGGTGTGACCGGACGTTTCACCTTTTTCCCACAGGCAGGCGCGGCTGCGGCTGTAGAACACCACACGGCCGCGGCGGAACGTTTCCTCGAGCGCTTCGCGGTTCATGTAGCCGAGCATGCGCACAGCCCCAGCCGCATCGGTGACGACGGCCGGGAGTAGACCGCTCTGTTTGTCGAAATCGAGTCGCTCGATGTCCGAAGCGTTCAGCGGCTCGCCCGCAGCGGGACCGGTGCTCATGGCCGTACCTCGATACCGGCGCTGCGCAGGGCTTGTTTCAACGCCCCGATTGCGATGACGCCGTTGTGGAAAACACTGGCGGCGAGGGCGGCGTCCACGCCCGCATCGCGGAACGCAGCGGCAAAATGCTCGCTCGCGCCGGCACCGCCGGACGCCACGAGCGGTACGCGGCACACCTCGCGCACCGCGCGCAGCTGCTCGAGGTCATAGCCGCGCCGCACCCCATCGCTGCCCATGCAGTTCAGCACGATTTCCCCGGCGCCGCGATCCTGGACTTCCCGCACCCACTCGAGCACGTCGCGGCCGGACTCGCGAGCGCGGCTCGGGTCGCCGGTGAACTGAAAGGCGCGGTAACCTGCAGCGGTCCGTTCACTGTCGATGCCCACCACCACGCACTGCGCGCCGAAGCGCCGGCTCAGCGCATCGATCAGCGCCGGATCGGTGAGCGCCGGGGAGTTGATCGAGATCTTCTCTGCACCGGCGTTGAGGACCTCCTCGGCGTCGGCGATCGAGCGGATGCCGCCGGCGACGCAGAAGGGGATGTCGAGCACGCGCGCGACGCGCCGTACCCAGCTGCGGTCGACCGAGCGGCCCTGCGGACTTGCCGTGATGTCGTAGAACACCAGCTCGTCGGCGCCTTCGTCGCGATAGCGCTCGGCGAGCGCCATGATGTCCCCGACCACACGGTGGTCGCGGAAGCGCACGCCCTTGACGACCTGGCCGTCGCGCACGTCTAGGCAGGGGATGATGCGTCGGGCAAGAATGCGGATAACTCCTCTGTGGGAATGCGCTGCTCGAGCAGCGCCTTGCCGCTCACCGCGGCGGCGACGCCGGCGGCGGCGAGCTGATGCAGATCGCGCGCATCGCGCACGCCGCCGGACGCCTGCCAGGCGATGTGCGGGAAACGCTCACAGGCAGCGGTGTACAGCGCGAGGTTCGGTCCGGCGAGCGCGCCATCGCGCTCGATGTCGGTGCACAGCACGTGATGGACGGCGCCGGCCGGAAAGCGCTCCAGCGCCTCCCACAGGGTCAGTGCCGCCGCTTCGCGCCAGCCGCGGGTCTGGACCTTCGGGGCGCCGTGCGCATCGAGCCGCACATCGAGTGCGAGGCAGATCCGCTCGGCACCGAAGTGCTCGAGCCACTCGGCGACTTCCTGTGGACGTTCGACCGCGGCGCTGCCGATGACGACGCGCCCGACGCCGGCGCTGAGCAGGTCCTCGATGCGCGGCGCGCTGCGGATGCCGCCGCCAACCTGCAGACGCACCCCTGATTGCGCCGCGAGAGCGGTGATCGTGGCGCGGTTGGTGAGTTCACCGTCGCGCGCCCCGTCGAGATCGACGACATGCACCCAACTCGCGCCGAACGCGCGGTAGCGCAGCAGCAGCTCGAGCGGCTCGTGCGGGTAGAGGGTCTCGGCGTCGAAATCACCCTGATAGAGCCGCACGCAGCGGCCGGCGCGCAGGTCGATGGCCGGAATCAGCAGCATTATGACAAGTCCAAAAAATTCGCGAGCACGCCCGCGCCGCTGGCGGCGGAGCGCTCCGGGTGAAATTGCACGCCGCAGAAGTTGCGGTGACGGACGACTGCGGAGAAGTCTTCCCCGTAGTGCGTCCGGGCGAGCGTGAAAGCACCGAGCGGTGCGACATAGCCGTGCACGAAATAGAAATACGCCTCGGGCCCAAGTCCCTTCAGCAATGGGTCGTTCGCGAGCTCGTGCAGACGGTTCCAGCCCATGTGGGGTACTGGCCGCGTGATGCTCGGGTCGAGCCGGCGCACCGTGCCGGGCAGGACACCGAGGCAGTCCGTGTCGCCTTCTGCCGAGTGCTCAAAGAGCAGCTGCATGCCGAGGCAGATTCCGAGCACCGGCTGGGCGAGCTGCGGTAGCAACTCGGCGAGGCCCGCGGCGCGCAGCCGGTGCATGGCGTCGGCGGCCGAGCCTACGCCGGGCAATATCACCCGTTCGGCCGCGGCAATGTCACCGGCGTTGGCGCTCACCCGCGCCGCAACGCCGAGCCGCTCGAGTGCAAACTGCAGCGAGGCGAGATTCGCCCCGCCGCTGTCGATGATGACGGTGCCGCTCACAGGACGCCCTTGGTGCTCGGCAGCGCGTCGCTGTCACGGCGCAGCGCCTGGCGCAGCGCGCGGCCCACGGCCTTGAAGCAGCCTTCGATCATGTGGTGACTGTTCTCGCCGGTGACGCTCACGTGGATCGCCGCGCCGAGCGCATCGGCGAGCGACCGGAAGAAATGCGGCACGAGCTCGGTGGGCAGCTCCCCGACACGCTCGCGCTCGAAGCGGCCCTCGAAGCGGCTGATTGCCCGGCCGGACAAATCGATCGCCACCTGCGCGAGTGCTTCGTCCATCGGCAGCACGAACCCGTAGCGGGCGATGCCGACCTTGGTCCCGAGGGCGCGGCGCAGCGCCTCGCCGAGGGCGAGAGCGCAGTCCTCGACGGTGTGATGCTCGTCGATGTGCAGATCGCCCCGGCAGGACAGATCGAGCGCGAAGCCGCCGTGCGCGGCGAGTTGCTCGAGCATGTGATCGAAGAAGCCGAGGCCGGTGGTGATGTGGTGCGGTCCGGCGGCATCCAGGTCCACCCGCACCTCGATGTCAGTCTCACGCGTACGCCGCGCGAGCTGCGCCCGGCGGGCCGTCAATTCCGTCACGATGGCGGGCCAGGTCTCGTGCGGCGCGCCGTCACGGCGGACCCGCAGTCCGCGCACGCCGAGGTTGGCGGCAAATGCCAGATCAGTCTCGCGGTCGCCGATCACGGCGCTTCCAGACCGCTCGATGGTGTCGCCGCGCAGGTACTCATCGACCAGTCCGGTGGCCGGCTTGCGGCAGGCGCACCCCTCGCCCGGCCGGTGCGGGCAGATGAACACGGCCTCGAACGTGATGCCCTGCGCGGCGAAGGTGTCGAGCACGAAGCGGTGGACGGCCTCGAATTTCGCACGCGGAAAGGATTCGGTGCCGAGCCCGTCCTGGTTGCTGACCATCACCAGGCGGTAGCCGCGCCGCTGCAGCGCCTCGAGGGCGGCAAACACGCCGGGCATGAAGCGCACCTTCTCCAGCGCATCGACCTGGTGATCGGGCGGCTCCTCGATCAGCGTGCCGTCGCGGTCGATGAACAGGGTGGCGGCCGGGGCGCTCATGACCAGGACTCCAGCAGTCGGGTGTTCTGCTCGGGCGTGCCGATACTGATGCGAAGCGCACGGCCGAGTCCGGGGTAACCGCGCGCATCGCGCACCAGCAGACCCGCCGCAGTGGCACGCTCGAGCGCATCGCCGGCATCCTCGAAGTCCGCGAGAATGAAGTTGGCATCGCTCGGCCAGACGCGCCGCACTGCACGCAGCGCGGGCAGTTCGCGCTGCAGCCGTGAACGCTCGGCGAGCAGGGTGGCGAGTTGCGGCTGCAGGGCCGCGAGCGCGCCCGGCGCGAGACGTGCGAGCGCCGCATCGACCGTGAGCCGCGGAATCGCGTAGGGCGGGATGATCTTGCGCAGCAGCGCAATGACTTGCGGATCGGCCAGCAGCGCCCCGCAGCGCGCCCCGGCGAGACCGTAGGCCTTCGAGAGCGTGCGCAGCACCGCGAGATTCGGAAACTCGGCGAGCCGCCGGGCGAGGCTGGCCCGGCCGGAGAACTCGAGATAGGCCTCATCGAGCACCACCAGCGCCCGGCCGGCGAGCGCCGCGGCGAGCCGCAGCACGGCGGCTTCCTCCAGGAGGTTCCCGGTGGGGTTGTTCGGTGAGCACAGGAAGAGCAGTTTGGTCCTCGCCGTGCAGCGTTCGAGCACCTGCTGCTCATCGAGCGCGAACCCGCGCTCGGCGAGCAGCGGTACTTCGATCACGGCGGCCCCTTGGATCCGCGCCGAGACCGAGTACATCCCGAAGGTGGGCGGGCAGACGAGCGCCGCGTCCATGCCGGCGCGGCAGAACGCGCGGCACAGCAGGTCGATCGCCTCATCGCTGCCGCGGCCGAGCAGCACCGAGGCTGGGCTCACCCCATAGAGCTCGGCGAGCCGTTCGAGCAGGGCGCGCGGCTGGGGCTGCGGGTAGCGGTTCAGGCCCTCGCCTGGGTCGCCCCCGCTCGGATCCCACGGCAGCTCATTGGCGTGCAGTCGCTGCAGTTCGGGGCGCCAGGCGGCGTGCTCGTAGACGCGCAGCGCAACGATGTCCGCCCGTGCCAACTCGGTGACCCAACTCATGAGCGGACTCGCGCATCGAGCGCCTGCAGCCGGCAGGTGACGGCGGCCGCATGCGCGTCCAACCCCTCCAGACGCGCCAGCGTGACGGCGGTGGGACCGAGGGCGCGCAACCCCTCGGGCGTCAGTTCCTGCACCGTGATGCGCTTGAGGTAATCGGGCACGCCGAGGCCGCTGTAGGCACGTGCGTAGCCGTAGGTCGGCAGCACGTGATTGGTGCCGGAGCAGTAATCGCCCATCGGTTCCGGCGACCAGGCGCCGAGAAACACCGAACCGGCGTTCACGATGTGCTCGAGCAGCGCGCGCGGCTCGCGGACTTCGAGGATCAGGTGCTCGGCGGCGTAGGCGTTGGCGACCGCTACGGCGGTCTCGAGATCCTCTACGACGAGGGTGCGGCTGGCGCGCAGGGACTGCTCGAGGATGGACTGGCGCGAAAGTGTCGCGACCTGGCGTTGTACGGCGGCGGCCACTGTGTGCGCGAGCGGTTCACTCGGTGTGACGAGCAGAGCTTGGGCGCTCGGATCGTGTTCGGCTTGCGCCAGGAGGTCGGCCGCGACGAACTGCGGATCGGCGGCCGCATCGGCGATCACCATCACCTCTGAAGGACCGGCCGGCATGTCGCAGGCCGCACCGAGCGGATCGGCCGCGACGGCCTGTTTGGCAGCCGTGACCCAGGCGTTGCCCGGGCCGAAGATCTTGTCGACTTTGGGGAGGCTCTCGGTGCCGTAGGCGAGGGCGGCGATCGCCTGAGCACCGCCGACTTTGAACACCTGCTCGATCCCGCAGAGCTCGGCGGCGAGCAGCACCGCCGGGTGTGCCCGGCCATTGCGGTCCGGCGGCGTGCACAGGATGCGCCGCGGGCAGCCGGCGATGCGCGCCGGGACTGCCAGCATGACGACGGCCGACGGCAGGGGCGCGGAGCCGGCCGGGACGTACAGGCCGACGGCTTCGATGGGCCGGTAGATCCGTTCGCAGAGCACCCCGGGCACGGTCTCGAGACTGACGCGGTTCAGATCGTGCGTGCGGTGGAAGCGCTCGACGTTGTCGATGGCGCATTCGAGCGCGGTGCGCTCGTGTGCGGCGAGGGCATCCCGCGCAGCGGCGAATTCCGCGGCGCTGACCCGCAGTGCGTCGAGCTCGGTCTGGTCGAACCGGCGCGTGTACTCGCGCAGTGCGGTATCGCCGCGCACGCGCACCGCCGCGATGATTTCGTGCACCAGGGCCTCGATGTCGGCACGGGCCTGCTGCACGGGTCGTTCGAGCGCCGCGCGTCGCTCGCGCTCACTGAGCGCGTTCCAGTGAAGAATGCGCATGAGTCAGGAGAGCATCTTTTCCACGGGCAACACCAGCAGGGCGCTGGCGCCGGCCTGTTTGAGCCGTTCGAGCGTTTCCCAGAACACGTTCTCGCGGCACACGGCGTGCACGGCGACTCGGTCGGGGAAGCCCTCGAGCGGAATGATGGTCGGGGATTCGCTGCCGGGCAGCAGCCGGCGGATCTCCTCGAGCGCCGAGCGCGGGGCATGCAGCATGATGTATTTGCTCTCGCGCACCTGCTGCACGCCCTCGATGCGCATCAGCAGCCGCTCGACCCACTCGTTCTTCAGTGGCGGCAGCGTGACGGGCGTGCGGATCAGCACTGCGTGGCTCTCGAGCACGGTCTCGACCTCGCGCAGGTGATTGGCCTGCAGGGTCGAGCCGGTCGAGACCAGATCGCAGATCAGATCGGCGCGTCCCAGGCGCGGGGCGATCTCCACGGCCCCGGAGAGCGTGACGATGTCCGCGGCAATCGAACGCTCGCGCAGATAGTGCTCGAGCAGGTACGGATAGGTCGTGGCGATGCGCTTGCCTTCGAGGCTGCGCCGACCGTCGAACGGCTGGCCTTCGGGCACCGCGAGGGAGAGCCGGCAGCGGCCGAAATCGAGCGTGCGCAGCGCCTCGAAGCGCACTGGATGGCCGCGCGCGGCGAGCTCGTGGCGTTTCTCCTCGAGCACGTTCAGTCCGACCAGCCCGAGGTCACACACGTCCTCCTGCACCAGGTCCGGGATGTCGTCGTCGCGCACGAACAGCACGTCGAGCGGCATGTTTTCCCCGAACGCCATCAGCTGGTCCTTGCCGCGGGAGATCTTCAGACCGCAGCGGGTGAGCAGATCGAGCGATGGGTCGGTCAGGCGGCCGGATTTCTGGATGGCGAGCTTCAGACGCGGTTCATCCATTGCGCGCCCCTTCGCGGCGACGAGGCGCAGCGGCCGGTTCGCTCGAGGCCGAGGCGGCGGCCCGGGCGGCATGCAGGTGCCATTTGCCGAGGCGCTGCGCGACCAGTCCGTAGCCGCCGTTGCCGGTGGCGAGGAACCGTGCCACTCGGCCGATGGTCGTGACGCTGACGCCGGTGAGCTGATGAATTTCCCGGTACGGCAGGCCGCGGCTCAGGTAATCGACGACCGACCAGCGATCGGACATCGCCTGCAGTTCCGCCGGGGTGCACAGGTCGCGGAAGAACGCGCGCACCTCCTCGGCATCGCGCAGGGCGGCGATCGCGGTGTACAGATTGCGCTCGGCGAGCGCTTCCTGGCGGGGCGTGAGGCTGCGATGTGTTTTCATGCCGACCAATCGTATTAATGTGCTAGCACAATATCACAATAGAACGGAGCATGCCAGAGGTTGCCGGGCGGCACGTCGTGCGGGGTGGCGCATGGTGCAAGACCCCCGCGGGCGCGGCCTCGGCCGCCGCGCCCGCCGGAGGGGGGCGGCCGGCATGTACGTATTGGCAGGCGCGCGGCGGTCCGTAGAGTGAGGTTATCGGAGCCGGGAACAGGCCCGTCGCGGAGTGCAACGTCATGCGTGTCCGGATCGTCGTAGCGGATCAGGCCGAGGCGCGCTTCTACGATGCCGTACCGCCCGAGGCGGGTTTGCACGTGAGCGGTCGACTGCTCGATCCGAGCGCGCGCATGCATGAGCGCGACCTGGTCAGCGATCGGCCGGGACGGGTATTCGATCATGCGCCGGCGGTCGGCACCCGGCGCGGTGCGATGGCCCATCACGGTACCGGCGGGGAGCGCTCGGCGCGGCGTTATGCGGCCGTCGTCTTCGCCCGACGCATCGCCGAGCAGCTCGAGCAGGCCCACCAGCATGGGCAATTCGAGCGGCTGGTGCTGATGGCCAATCCACGCTTCCTCGGCATGTTGCGCCGCACGCTGCCCACGGAGCTCGAGCGGTGCGTGGTCGCGGAGGTGCACAAGGACCTGGTGCACCAGAGCGATCAGGTGGTCAGCGCCCATATCCCGCCGCAGGCGCTGCGCTGAGCGGCGGCGCTCGCACCGGCTTGCTTGACCGGGCGCACCGGTCCTCCTACACTCAGCGCAACTCATCGAGACCGGCTGAGGGATAGGCCCTTAGACGCCGGGGCAACCGCCAGACCTAACCAGTCTGTTAAGGTGCCAACTCCTGCGATGCATCCGGATCCGAGTGCGGGCCCGACTGAATCGACAGATGAGCGAACTGTGTGGCTTCGCACCTCTCGGTGCGGGGATGGACGCAGCCCCCTGCCAGGCCCCTGGCAGGTCGCTCCGCGAGTGCTCGGTGACACGAGAGGATAGCGGAGCCATCCATGAACGCGATTGCTGAGGTTCGCCCGATCGAGGCGCAGTCCCCTGTGCGGAGTGCACCAAGCGAGTCCGTGCGCGAAGGGATTTTCGAGATGCCCGGCGGCCTGCACCTGCACCACGGCGGGCGGCTGCCCGATGTGCGCATCGCGTGGCGGCTGGCCGGTGCGCCGAGCGCGCCCGTGGTCTGCGCGCTCGGGGGGATTTCCGCACATCGGCGCGTGTGTCTGACCGAGCAGCCCCGCCAGGGGTGGTGGTCCGAGATCGCCGGTCCCGGCCGTCCGCTCGACACCGAGCGTTGCCGGGTGCTGAGCTTCGATTATCTCGGCGGCAGCGGCGAGAGCACCGGTCCGCGTCCCGGGGAGGCATTCCCGAGCATCTCCACGTACGATCAGGCCGAAGTGCTCGCGCGCCTGCTCGATCACCTCGGCATCAAGGCGCTGCGGGCGATCGCCGGCGGATCCTACGGCGGCATGGTCGCGCTCGCCTTCGGCGAGCGCTTCCCCGAGCGCGTCGGTGCGCTGATCGTCCTGTGCGCCACGGATCGGCCGCACCCGCTGGGATCGGCCTGGCGGGCGGTGCAGCGCGACATCGTGCGGTTTGGACTTCAGGCCGGCCGTCCGGCTGAAGCCCTCGCGCTGGCGCGGGCGCTCGCGATGTCCACGTACCGAAGCGGCGAGGAGTTCGCCGCGCGCTTCGCCGGCCCGCCGGTCTTCGAGGACGGCCGGGCGCGCCTGCCCGTCGAGCGGTATCTGGCCGCGCGCGGCGCGAGCTATGCGGCCGAACACCGTCCCGAGGCGTTCCTGTGTCTGTCCGAATCGATCGATCTGCACCGCGTCGAGGCGGGCCGCATCTGCGTGCCGACCACGGCCGTGGCCGTGCGCGAGGACATGCTCGTGCCCCTGAGCGAGGTGCGCGCACTGGTGGCGCGGCTGCATGTGGCGCGCCTGTGCGAGATCTCCTCGATCTACGGCCACGATGCGTTCCTGAAGGAATCCCAGCAACTTCGCGGCGTGTTCGCGCCGCTCTTCGAGAGCACCTGCTGAATGAGTCCGTCCAACGATCCGAAATCGCAAGTGACCCGCACCGTGCGCGCGGGCCTGGAGTCCGATCCCTCCACCGGTGCCGTCGTGCCGCCGATTCATCTGAGCTCGACGTTCGCGTTCCGCGCCTTCGGCGAGAAGGGCCGCTACGACTACACCCGCTCGGGCAATCCCACCCGCGACCTGCTGGGCGGAGCGCTCGCACAGCTCGAGGGCGGCGCCGGGGCGGTCGTCACGGCTACCGGCATGGCGGGCGTGACCCTCACCGGATACCTCGTGCCGGCCGGTGGGCGAATCGTTGCGCCGCACGACTGTTATGGCGGAACGTACCGGTTGTTCGATGCCTGGCGGCGCCGCGGTGAGCGCGAGGTGGAGTTCGTCAATTTCGCCGACGAGGTGGCGCTGCGGGCGGCACTGTCGCGCCCGGCCGCGCTGCTGTGGATCGAGACGCCGAGCAACCCGCTGCTGCGCATCACGGATATCGAGCAGGTCGCCGCGCTCGGCCATGCCGCCGGCGCACGGGTGGCCGTCGACAACACCTTCCTGTCCCCGGCGTGGCAGCAGCCGCTCGCTCTCGGCGCCGATGTCGTCGTGCACTCCACGACCAAGTACCTCAACGGCCACAGCGACGTGGTCGGCGGGGCGGTCGTGGCGCGCGAGCGGGAGGTGCACGATGAGCTCGCCTGGTGGGCCAACTGCCTCGGGCTCACCGGTTCTCCCTTCGACAGTTTCCTCACGCTGCGCGGGCTGCGCACGCTGCACGCCCGGCTCGAGCAGCACGGGCGCAATGCCCAGGCGCTCGCTGAATGGCTCACGGGCGAGCAGGGTGTGAGCCGGGTCTATTATCCGGGGCTGGCGAGTCATGCCGGACACGAGGTGGCGCGGCGTCAGCAGCGCGGCTTCGGCGCGATCGTCACGGTGGAGCTCGCCGGTGGGCTCGCCGCGGTACGCGCGTTTTGCGAGGGTCTGGAATATTTCTCGCTCGCCGAGTCGCTCGGCGGCGTCGAGAGCCTGGTGGCGCATCCGGCGACCATGACCCATGCCGCGATGGATCCGGTCGCGCGCGCCAAGGCGGGGCTCACCGATGGTCTGATCCGACTGTCGGTCGGTATCGAGGCGCTGGAGGATCTGCGCGCCGATCTCGAGGCGGGTCTGGCACGGGCCCGCGCGTCAACCTAGATGCGCTTGATGCTCACGATCCGGCCGCGCGCGGTGAAGGCGGCCGTTTTGCGCTCGAGGATCAGATACAGCCCGTAAGCGGTGAGGAAGCCCACCCGGTCGCGCGCCCGCACGATGCCGTTGCGCGAGATCGTGCAGCGCAGATTGAGCAGGTGCCCCGGCCGCGCCTCCTGCAGCCTGCTCGCCCGATGCAGGCGCCGCCCGGCAGAGCAGGTCTCGTCCGTCACCCCGCGCCGCCAACGCACCGAGAGGCGGTAGGTCTGCCCCGGCTGCGGGTGTGCCACTCCGGGGGTAAGGGCGAGCAACTGCTGCAGCCTGATGGGCTTGGGCGCGAGCCCGAAGCGATAGCGCAGGCTTTGGGTCTCGAGGCTGAACAGTCCGAGATAGCTCAGATTCAGGTTCAGAGCGGTGGGAATCGAGTTGAACTCGAGTTGCTCGCGGTCTTGCAGGTATCCGCCGCGAAAGCCCATGATCCGGTCGGTGACGTCGATTGTGACGCGCGCATTGGTGCGCAGGACGTGGCGCACGAACTGGCGCGTGACGAGCAGCTGGTGAAAGCGCGGGGTGGGCGTGCCGCTCCGTTCGATGCGTGCTTGTACGCTGCCCGGGAGTTGCGCCGGCTGGAAATGTTCGGCCAGATTAGGCGGCAGGATTGGCCGTGACGGTACGGGTGCGCACGAGCTTCCCGCAGCGGCATCCCGTCTGTGGCCGCCGCGCTCCGCCGGCGCAGCCGCTGAGCGCGGCGGCGAGGACTGCGACCATGGCGAATGCAACGGCTCGCACCATCATGCCTCTCATTCGCAGCGCACGCTGCCGGATTCTATCCTCGCCAGCTGGCAGGGTAAGGCAGCACCCGCGGCCGCCGGCGCAAGATCACAGTCGGCTGAGCACCGCCTCGCCGGCTTCCCGGGTCGTTGCCGCCGGGCCATTCCCGGCGATGTCCGCAGTGCGGGCGCCGATGTCGATCGCGGCCGCGACGGCCCGCTCGAGTGCATCGGCTTCGGCGCTGAGTCCTAGCGAGTGACGCAGCAGCATCGCGACGCTGAGCAGCGTGCCGCAGGGATTGGCGATGCCGCGGCCGGCAATGTCGGGCGCCGAGCCGTGGATCGGCTCGTACAGCCCCCGCCGTCCCTCGCCGAGGGAGGCCGACGGCAGCAGGCCGAGCGAGCCGGCGAGCATCGAGGCCTCATCGGTCAGAATGTCACCGAACATGTTCTCGGTCACCAGCACGTCGAACTCGCGCGGACGGCGGATCAGGTGCATGGCTGCGGAGTCGACCAGCATGTGCTCGAGGGTCACCTCGGGGAATTCCTCGCGCATCACTCGGCTCGTCACCTGGCGCCACAGACGCGAGGTCTCGAGCACGTTCGACTTGTCGATCGACACGAGCCGGCCGCGGCGCTGCTGCGCCAGTCGTGCCGCGACGCGCACGATGCGTTCGACTTCGCCGACCGTGTAGGTGCACACGTCGGTGGCCGAATCGGCCTCGCGGCGCTTCTCGCCGAAGTAGATCCCGCCGGTGAGTTCGCGGACGAACACCAGATCGACGTCCGCGAGGATCTCCGGCTTGAGCGTCGAGGCGCCGAGCAGCGCCGGGTGGACTTTCACCGGACGCAGATTGGCGTACACCCCGAGTGCGCGGCGCAGACCGAGCAGTCCCTGCTCGGGGCGCACCTTCGCCTCCGGAGCCGACCATTTCGGGCCGCCGATCGCCCCGAGCAGCACCGCGTCGGCCTTGAGACAGGTCTCGAGGGTGTGTGCCGGCAGCGGCTCGCCGGTCAGGTCGATGGCCGCGCCACCGAAGGGCTGTTCGGTGAGGGTGAACTCGTGGCCGTGGCGCTCGGCGAGCCGCCGCAGACAGCGCACGGCCTCGGCGGTGACCTCCGGGCCGATGCCATCGCCCGGCAGTACGGCGATGTGCGCCTTCATGGCCGGCTCCGCTGTGATTCGTAGGAGTCGATCTGCGCGGCGCGGCCGAGCAGGAAGCCGAGCTCATCGACGCCGTTGGTGAGGCAGTAGCGCGCGAACGGCTCGAGCGGGAAGTGCACCGCGGCGCCCGTCGGCAGCGTCAGCGTGGTGCTTTCCAGATCGATCGTGACGTCCGCGCCCGGGTGCTCGAGCAGCCAGCGGTGCGCATCCTGCTCGAGCAGCACCGGCAGCAGACCGTTCTTCAGGGCGTTGCTGCGGAAGATATCGGCGAACTGGGTGCTGATCACCGCGCGCAGCCCGAAGTCGGTGAGCGCCCAGGGGGCGTGCTCGCGTGAGGAGCCGCAGCCAAAGTTGCGTCCGGCCACGAGGACGGTGCAGCCGGCGGCCTGCGGCTGATTCAGTACGAAGTCAGGCCGTGCGCTGCCGTCGGGCGCGTAGCGCCAGTCGGCGAAGAGGTGCTTGCCCAGACCCTCTCGCGTCGTGGTGGTGAGAAAGCGCGCCGGAATGATCTGGTCGGTGTCGACGTCGCTCACCGGCAGCACCACGGTGCGCGAGCGCAGGGTGCGGATAGGTTCCATTACAGCAATTCCCTCGGATCGGTCACGCGCCCGCGCACGGCGCAGGCGGCGGCGGTGAGCGGGCTGGCGAGCAGGGTGCGGGCCCCGATGCCCTGACGGCCCTCGAAGTTGCGGTTGCTGGTGCTGACGGCGTAGTGCCCCTTGGGCACCAGATCCCCGTTCATGCCGAGGCACATCGAGCAGCCCGACTCGCGCCACTCCGCGCCCGCGTCGATGAAGATGCGGTCGAGTCCCTCGGCCTCGGCGTCGCGTTTGACCTGCTGCGAGCCCGGCACGACGAGCATGTGCACGCCGGAGGCGATCTTGCGTCCGCGCAGCAGCGAGGCCGCGGCGCGCAGATCCGAGAGCCGCCCGTTGGTGCAGCTGCCGACGAACACCACGTTCACCGGGTGTTCCTGGATGCGCTCCCCGGGGGCGAAGCCCATGTAGGCGAGCGACTTGGCGAACGCCGGATCACCAGTGCGCTCCGGGATCGTCCCGCCGATCGGAATAACCATGCCGGGATTCGTGCCGAAGGTCATCATCGGCTCGAGCGCCGCGGCATCGATGTCCACTTCGCGGTCGAAGCGTGCGCCCGGATCGCCGGGCAGCTGCTGCCAGCGCTCGAGCGCTGCGGCCCAGGCCTCGCTCTGCGGCGCGCGCGGCCGGCCGGCGAGGTAGCGGAACGTCGTTTCGTCCGGAGCGATCATGCCGGCGCGGGCGCCAGCCTCGATCGACATGTTGCACACGGTCATGCGTGCGTCCATGTCGAGTGCGCGGATCGTCTCACCGCGGTACTCGATGACGTGGCCGGTGCCGCCCCCGACGCCGATGCGCCCGATGATGGCGAGGATCAGATCCTTGGCCGTGACGCCCGGCTGCAGAGCCCCGTTGACGTTGATGGCGAGAGTGCGCGGCTTGCGCTGCAGCAGGCACTGAGTGGCGAAGACGTGCCCGACCTCGGTCGTGCCGATGCCGAACGCGAGCGCACCGAGCGCGCCGTGCGTGCTGGTGTGGCTGTCGCCGCAGACCACGGTCTTGCCCGGCTGCGTCAGGCCGAGTTCCGGCCCGATGATGTGAACGATCCCGCGGCGCGCATCGCGCAGCCCGAGCAGCTCGACGCCGAAAGCGGCACAGTTGCGCTCGAGCTCACTGACCTGGCGGGCCGCATCCTCGAGCGTGATCGGCGCGTCGCCGAAGACCTGCTCGGTGCGCGTCGGCGTCGAGTGATCCATGGTGGCGAAGGTGCGCTCGGGCCGGCGCAACCCGAGGCCGCGCTGGCGCAGCACGGTGAAGGCCTGCGGCGAGGTAACCTCGTGGATCAGGTGCAGGTCGATATACAGCACCGCCGGGGTGTCGGCGGTCTCGGCCACCACCTCGTGGTGGCGCCAGACCTTCTCGAACAGAGTCTGCGGTGCCGCCATCAGCGCGCCGCCGCAGCCGGGGCCGCTGCCATGTCGACGTGATCGAGCCAACCCCATTGATCGGGCGTCTCGCCGGAGAACAGCCCGAAGAACGCCTTCTGCAGCGTCTCGGTGATCGGGCCGCGTTTGCCGGCACCGACCATGAGGCGGTCGACCGAGCGGATCGGGGTGATCTCGACCGCGGTGCCGGTGAAGAATGCCTCATCGGCTATATAGAGCAGTTCGCGCGGAATGGCGCACTCGCGCACCTCGATGCCGCGCTCGCGCGCCAGGCGCATCACCGAGTCGCGCGTGATGCCACCGAGCACTGAGTGGGCGAGGGCGGGGGTGAGCAGCACGCCGTCCTTGACCACGAACAGGTTCTCACCGGAGCCCTCGCTGAGCGTGCCGTCGGGCGCCAGTCCAATGCCCTCGTGGAAGCCCAGGCGGCGCGCCTCGGCACCGATCAGCTGGCTCGAGAGATAGTTGCCACCGGCCTTGGCGAGCGCCGGCAGCGTGTTCGGCGCGACGCGGTGCCAGGAGGAGATGCAGGCATCGACGCCTTGCTCCTCGCTCTCGTGACCGAGGTATTTACCCCACTCCCAGGCGGCCACGGCCACCTCGGTCGGCGGCTCATTCTTTGGCGTGACGCCAATTTCGCCGTAGCCGCGGAAGGCGACCGGGCGGATGTACGCGCCCTTGGCGAGTCCGTTGGCGGCGATCACCGCGCGGCAGGCCTCATCGATCTGCCCGACGGTGAACGGCATGCTCATGCGGTAGATCTTGGCCGAGTCGAGCAGGCGGCGGGAGTGATCGCGCAGCCGGAAGATCGCCACGCCGCGGTGCGTCTCATAGGCACGCAGCCCCTCGAACACCGAGGAGCCATAGTGCAGGGCGTGGCTGAGCACGTGCACCGTGGCCTTTTCCCACGGAACGAGCTTGCCGTTGAACCAAATGTACTGAGTGGCCGGAATGGGCATGAAAAATCTCCCGTGGCGTACTGCCAGTCAAAGCGTCGAAGCGGTCTGTGCGCCGGCACCGCGCTCCTCGCGCGAGCGGCTGCCTGCGGCTGCCTGCTCGATGCGGTTGATCACCTCGAGGAACGCCTTGCTGCTCGATTCCACGATGTTGGTGCTCACGCTCGAGCCCCGATAGGTTCGTTGATTGTACTCTACGTACACCACCGCCTCGCCCTGGGCGTCCTCGCCCTCCGTGACGCCGCGCACCTCGAACTTGCGCAGCATCACCCCGAGCCCGGTCGCCGCCTCGATCGCCTTGAAGGCGGCATCGACCGGTCCGTCGCCATCGGCGGTCTGTTCCACCTCGCGCCCATCGCTGTGGCGCAGCAGGACCTTCGTCGTGGCCGGTCCTTGCATCGCCGCCTGCGTCTCCAGGGCGGCGAGACTCCACGGGCCGTTCGCCGCGCCCCCGGCGCGCAGCACGAGCGCCTCGATGTCGCCGTCGAAGAGCTCCTTCTTGCGGTCCGCGAGTGCCTTGAACTCCTCGAACACCTCGTTGAGCTCGCTCTCCTGCAGCTCGAAGCCGAGTGCGCGCACCCGGTCGCGAAAGGCGTGCCGGCCGCTGTGCTTGCCGAGAATCAAATGACTGCGGGCGAGCCCCACGTCCTCCGGACGCATGATCTCGTAGGTCGAGTGGTGCTTGAGCACGCCATGCTGATGAATGCCTGCCTCGTGTGCGAAGGCGTTCTCACCGACCACCGCCTTGTTGCGCGGCACGGTCATCCCGGTGATGCTCGAGACCAGGCGCGAGGTCGGATACAGCCGCGTGGTCTGGATGCCGGTGGTGACATTGAAGAACGCAGCGCGCGTCTTCAGCGCCATCACCACTTCCTCGAGCGAGCAGTTGCCGGCGCGCTCCCCGATGCCGTTGATCGTGCACTCGACCTGGCGGGCGCCGGCGACCACGGCCGTTAGGCTGTTCGCCACGGCCATGCCCAGATCGTCGTGGCAGTGCACCGAGAGGCGGATCCGCTCGATGCCGCGCACGTTCTTGCGTAGGTAGCGGAACAGCTCGGCGAACTCATCCGGCACCGTGTAGCCGACGGTATCGGGGATGTTCACCGTGCTCGCGCCGGCCTCGATGGCCGCCTCGACCACCTGCGCCAGGAATTCCAGCTCGGTGCGCGAGGCGTCCTCAGGCGAGAACTCCACGTCCTCGCACAGTTCACGGGCACGGCGCACGCCGTCGACGGCGGTGCGCAGGATCTGCTCCTCGGCCATGTTCAGTTTGTACTGGCGGTGAATCGCGCTGGTGGCGAGGAACACGTGCAGCCGCCGCCGCGGTGCATCGGCGAGGGCGCGGGCGGCGAGTTCGATGTCCTCGCGGTTGCAGCGAGCCAGGCCGGCGATGATCGGGCCTTCGATCGTGCGCGAGACCGCCTGTACGCTCTCCCAGTCCCCCTTGGAGGCCGCCGGGAAACCCGCTTCGATCACATCGACGCCGAGTTCGGCGAGCGCCCGGGCGACCCGCAGCTTCTCCGGCTGCGTCATGCTGCATCCGGGGGCCTGTTCGCCGTCGCGCAGGGTGGTATCGAAGATCAGTACTTTGTCCGGTTCGGCTGCCATGGCAGTCTCCTTGGGGGACAGTGGGAGGGCGGCGCGCTTAAGCGCGCTGGTCGTTCAGCCAGGGCATGCGCGCGCGCAGCTTGGCGCCGACCTTCTCGATCGGGTGCTTCAGGTCGCTCTTGAGCAGCTTCGCGTAACGCTTGCGTCCGCCGGCGTTCTCGCGAATCCACTGGCGCGCGAAGGCGCCGGTCTGGATCTCCTTGAGCACCTTGGCCATCTCCTTCTTCACGCGTGCATCGACGATGCGCGGGCCGCGCGTCAGGTCCCCGTACTTGGCCGTCTCACTGATGAACTCGTGCATCTTGGTGATGCCGCCCTCGTGCAGCAGATCGACGATGAGCTTCAGCTCATGCAGGCACTCGTAGTAGGCCACCTCGGGCTGGTAGCCGGCTTCGACCAGCGTCTCCCAGCCGCGCACCACCAGTTCGGTCGCCCCGCCGCACAGCACCGCCTGCTCACCGAACAGATCGGTCTCGGTTTCCTCGGCGAACGTCGTCTCGAGCACCCCGCCGCGCGTGCCGCCGATGCCGTGCGCATACGCCAGCGCGCGCTTCTTGCCCTGACCGGTGGCGTTCTGGGCTACCGCAATCAGGCACGGCACGCCGCGGCCCTGCTGGTACTGGCGGCGCACCAGATCGCCGGGACCCTTCGGGGCGATCAGCACCACGTCGAGATCCTTGCGCGGCTTGATCTGCTTGAAGTGAATGTTGAACCCGTGCGCGAACAGCAGCGTCGCACCCTGCTTGATCGCCGGCTCGATGCTCTCGTAGAGCGCCTTCTGCGCCAAGTCGGGGACCAGCATCGCGATCAGGTCGGCGTCCTTCGCCGCGCTCACCGGCTCGGCAACCGCCAGACCGTCCTTCTTGGCCTTCTTCCATCCGGGCCCGCCCTTGCGGGCACCCACGATGACGTCAAAGCCGCTGTCCTTGAGGTTCAGCGCATGGGCGCGGCCCTGGCTGCCATAGCCCATGACCGCAATGCGCGCCCCGCGCAGGGCCTTCTGGTCGACGTCTTTTTGCGAATACAGCTTCATCTCTCGATACTCCAAATCGGCCGGATGGCCCGGATGTCAGATTTCGGTCGTACATTGACGCACACAAAAAACCCCGCAGCGGCCTTCAGTGCCGGTGCGGGGTTCTGGTGTCTTCTCTCGCCCCTGCCTGTGTGTCCTCAGGCGATTGCGAGCACCCCGCACCGGCTGCTCGTAAGGAGCAGCAGTCCGATAAGAAGTACCGGCAGTCGGCCGAGGCGCGCCAGCGGCGTGCGCGACGCCAGCGGAGTTCGGACGATGTTGGCTGCAGGTACCACGGGCTTTGGGTGCCGGGACGAGATTAAAGTGGAGATGATGGTCCCGATAGGAGCACACTCGGCGCGCACTTGTCAACGCGGCGTGTGCACATCGCTGGCGGCTCGTGCGCGCCCCGCGCTATGCTCCGCCCCGTGTCACACGAATTGTTATTGAAGAGCGATCCGGGGGAGAGCCGCCCGCTGTGGTTGCTCGGGGAAGGCGAACTGCACGCCTGGCTCGCTCAGCAAAACGGCGCGCTCGCCGGCTGGGTACGCGCGCATGGTTTTCAGGGCGAGCGCTACCGCGTCCTGACGGTGCCGGGCGAGGAGGGCGTCGCCGGGGCGCTGCTCGGTCTCGGGGCACTGCCCTCGGCCGGCGCGCTCGGGCCCTGGCACGCGGCCGCGGCCACCGAACGACTTCCGGCGCTGCCGTGGCGGCTCGGTACGGCGCTGCCGGCGGACGCCGCGACGCACTTCGTGCTCGGCTGGCTGCTCGGCGGCTACCGCATGAACCGCTATCGGCTGGACGCACCGTATGGTCCGGGCGCGGCGCTGATCGCCCCGCCGGAGGCTGACGTGCGTTACGCGCTCGCCGCGGCCCAGGCGAGCGCTCTGGCGCGCGATCTGATCAATACCCCGCCGAATGACCTTGGACCGCAGGAGCTGGCCGATGCGGCCGTGGCGCTCGCGCGCGAACGCGGCGCCCGCTGCCAGGTCCTCAGCGGCGGGGAGCTCTCCGGATTTCCGCTGTTGCGCGCCGTCGGCGCCGGCAGCGTGCGTGAGCCGCGGCTGATCGATCTGCGCTGGGGCGAGAAGGACGCCCCGCGCGTGACGCTGGTCGGCAAGGGGGTGTGCTTCGACACCGGCGGGCTCGACCTGAAGCCGGCGAGTGCCATGGCGCTGATGAAGAAAGATATGGGCGGGGCCGCGTGCGCGCTGGCACTGGCGGATCTGCTGATGCGCCTCGAGGCGCCGGTGCAGCTGCGCGTGCTGATCCCGGCGGTGGAGAACAGCGTCGGCGGCGCGGCGTACCGGCCGAGCGACGTGCTGCGCTCGCGCAAGGGCCTGACGGTCGAGATCGGCAACACGGATGCCGAGGGGCGGCTGGTGCTCGCCGATGCGCTGGCGGCTGCGGAAGAGGAGCGCCCGCAGCTCATCATCGATTTGGCGACCCTGACCGGAGCGGCGCGCACCGCGCTCGGTCCGGAGTTGCCCGCCCTCTACAGCAATCGGCCAGCGCTCGCCGAACGGCTGCGCCAGATTGGCGAGGCGGAGTGCGATCCGCTCTGGCCGATGCCGTTGTGGGCAGGCTACGAAGAGGATCTGGCCAGCAAAATAGCCGACCTCGGTAATGTTGCATCCACGCCATTCGCCGGCTCCATCATCGCGGCACTGTTTCTGCAGCGCTTCATCGGCGGCACCACCGATTGGGTGCACATCGATCTGTACGCATGGAATGGCAAGGAGCGTCCCGGCCGCCCGGTGGGCGCCGAGGCGCAGTGCGTGCGAGCGCTGTACCGCCTGCTGCGCGAGCGCTTCGGTTGAGTCGTCTGCTCGGTTCGTCGCTGTCCAGCCAACGGTTCGTCGCGTTGTTTCGGTGCGAGCGTACGGATTTTCACGGGAGTGACATCAGACTGAGAGACCATGCAGCGTCGTGATGAACAGCATGCAGAAAAATGAAACCGCTGAGCGGTTCGCGGGGGATGAGCACGGTGCGCCGTGCACGGCGCACCGCAGCGATATCGCCTCGAGCGCACCGCTCTGGCGCCCGCGCGAGAAGCCGCTGCGCGCCACGGCGCGCACGCACCTGAATCCGCCGGTGATGCACGTGTGCGGGGCAGTTTTGCCGCGTTCGAGCTCGCGCTGCTAGTCCTGCCAATGCGCGCTGCCGCCATTTATCGGATTGATCGTCTTGTGCAGTTGTCAGCGCCTCGGGTAGCGGTTACAGTTGTGCGCAGCATCCTCGGATGCCCATGGCGCGCACGCTTGGCTTTCCGCCCTCGAGTCGCCGTGACACCGAACCAGCTAGGGGGATTGAGCCACACGAGCGACGGCCCGCGCAGGGCAGGCGCACGTGTAAAAAAGTATGACAGATCGGCGGGACCTCCCGTCGGCCAGCTCGGGTCCGGATTGAGCCGCTTGCGGGCAGGTGGAAAGACCGCTACCTTGCGCCACTCTCGTTTCGTTCCGGTGTTTTCGAATAGGCAACAGCCACGCCTTAGCATTCACACATGAGCGCTTACGTACACGACACACAATTCTTTACTCGCCGCACGGCCGTACTCGCGGCCATCATCGTGCTGCATATCCTCATTTTCTGGGCGCTCGAGGCGGGTCTGGCCAGCCGCGTCGTACAGCTCGTCGCCCCACCGATCAAGACGACCATCGTCCGCCAGGTGCGCAAGCACCTGCCGCCGCCCCCGCCCCCGCCGCCGCAGTTGGTGCAGCAGCAGGTGCAGGTGCCGCCGCCGATGATCCAGATCAACGTGCCGCCGCAGGCCGCGAGCCACGCCATCACCGTCACGCACCACGTGGTGAGGGCTGCGCCGCCGCCGCCGGCAGTGGTGCACTACACGCCGCTCAGCCCCTCGAGCGATTTCCCGGCGACGCAGGACTACTATCCGCAGTCCTCGCAGCGTCTGGGCGAGCAGGGCACCGCGGTTGTGGAGGTGTGCGTGGGTCCGAACGGCCGCCTGTCGGCTCAGCCCCGCGTCATCACCTCTTCGGGCAGCCCGCGTCTCGACCGAGCGGCCCTGCGGTATGCGCGTGCCACCTCCGGACACTGGAACCCCGAGCGGGCCAATGGCAGGCCGATCAATTTCTGCGGCCATCTGCCCATCAAGTTCCAGCTGAACGACTTCTGATGCCCCTGTCTCTTTCAACTTCGACACCGCCATCCAACGCGGCTTATTTGTGATCTGAGGAAATCTATGGCTATCCAAGCTACCGCATCCGTCAACAACCCGTACGGCATTGCCGGCGTGTGGAACAACGGCACCATCATCGACAAGTCCGTCATGGTGCTGCTGCTCCTGATGTCGCTCGCGACCTGGTTCATCATCCTCACCAAGCTGTGGGACCAGCACCGCCTGAAGAAGGCTGCGCGCGAGACCGAGAAGTCTTTCTGGTCGGCACCGTCGATCAAGGAAGGCATCGAGAAGCTTAAGAAGGACAACTCGTTCCGCACCATCGCCGAGGACGGCATGCGCGCGATGTCCCATCACGACGGTCGCCTGACCGATCGCATCGACCTGCACGAGTGGATCACCATGTCGCTGCAGCGCTCGGTCGAGCAGGTCTCCGGCGAGATGAGCAAGGGTCTCGCGTTGCTCGCCACGGTCGGCTCCTCGGCGCCGTTCGTCGGTCTGTTCGGCACGGTGTGGGGCGTGATGAACGCACTCGTCGCGATCGGTCTGGCCGGTCAGGCGAGCATCGGCAAGGTGGCCGGTCCGGTCGGCTCGGCGCTGATCATGACCGCGCTCGGCCTGGCGGCTGCAGTGCCGGCGGTGTGGGGCTACAACTGGCTGCTCGGCCGCAACAAGGTCCTGCAGGACGCACTGCGCAATTTCGCCAGCGACCTGCACGCCTACATGGTGAGCGGTGCGCGCGTGCCGAGCCCGGAGGCGGGTGGTGCGAAGCCGGCAGCTGCCGCTGCGGCTCCGGTGCGCAAGTAAGTCAAGGTCAACGCACCTTTGATTGAACTGCTTCGGATGCGCAAGACGTGCCCCGCTGCTGCGGGGCACGTTCTTGAATGCCGAATCCCGGTGCGCCGCGCGCCGGTTGTGAGGAGCTGTCGAAAATGGCGATGAATGTCGGAAGCTCGGACGAAGAACCGGGCGTGATGGCGACCATCAACACGACGCCGCTCGTCGACGTCATGTTGGTGCTGCTCATCATCTTTCTCATTACGATTCCCGTGATCACCAAGACGGTGCCGGTGAAGTTGCCGAAGGCGAATAACATCCCGACGCACACCAAGCCGCAGGACATCACCATCGCGGTGACCAAGAACGGGGACATCTTCTGGAACAACACCGCGGTACAGAGCGACACGGTGCTGCTGCAGAAGATCGAGCAGGTGGCCGTGTTGACGCCGCAGCCGTCGATCCACATCCGCGGCGACCGCGACGCGGACTACAAGTCGATCGGGCACGTTCTGTATGAGCTGCAGCGCGGCGGCATGGTGAAGGTCGACTTCATCACCGAACCGCACGCGAACGCGCTCGCGCAGTGATCTTTTTTTATCGGGGCCTGAGGGCACTCGAGGAGTTTTGAAGTTATGGCCATGTCGACGGGATCCAGCTCTGGGCCGATGGTCGATATCAACACTACGCCGTTGATCGACGTCATGCTCGTGCTGTTGGTGACCCTGATCATTACGCTGCCGGTGATGACCCATTCGGTGAAGATGGATCTGCCGCAGAACCAGCATCAGCCGCCGAGTAAGCCGCCCGAGGTGATTAACCTCAGCATCGACTTCGACGGCACCATCACCTGGAACGGTACGGTGGTGCCGAACATGCAGGTGCTGGACGGATACTTCGCCAGCGAGTCGGTGAAGGATCCGCAGCCGGAGATTCACCTGAACCCCGATGGCATGGCCAAGTACGGCATCGTGGCAAGGGTTCTTGCGGATGCGCAGCGCAACCGCATGACCAAGATCGGTTTCGTCAATACTTCCGAATTTGCGCAATAGGCGCGTTTGAAGAACTCAGTTATGCGAGAGAGTTTCATGAAGTTCAAGAGCATTGTTGCGGCAGCGGCGCTCGGAGCCATGCTCGTGGGTGCAGCGAGTGTGCTGCACGTGACGCCGGCGTATGCCGCGGCTCCGTCGAAGAAGATCAGCCGCCCGGTGGCGCTGAAGCTGCAGGCGGCGCAGAAGGCGATTCAGGCGGGTAACTACGCGGCGGGCGAGGCTGTCCTCGACCAGGTGTCGGCCATGCCCGATGCGCACAAGAGCCCGTACGCGATGCACATCCTGAATCAGCTGTATGTGTTCGCGTACGAAAAGACGCAAAACTACAGCAAGCTCGCGCCGAAGCTCGAGGCGCTGCGGTCGGATCAGTATGTGACGCCGGCGCAGAGGCAGCAGTTCACGGTGGCACTGGCCCAGATCTATTACCAGCTGCACAACTACCCGAAGGCGATCGAGTACGGCACCCAGGCGCTCCAGAAGCACTACGCCGGGGCGGCAATGCAGACGCTGGTCGGGCAGTCGTACTACCTGCAGGGCAACTGGAAGCAGACCATCGCCTACGAGCGCGGACTCGCCAACGCCGCGATCAAGGCCGGGCAGAAGCCGAGCAAGCAGTCGCTGCAGCTGATCCAGAGTTCGTGCATGAAGTTGCACGATCAGGGTTGCCTGCTGAATGCGCTCGAGCAGCTGGTCGTTTACTACCCGGTGCGCAGTTACTGGCAGTACCTGCTGTTCCAGACCTTCAAGAGCATCAAGAGCGATGCGAACCTGCTCGAGGCCTACCGGCTCGCCTTCGCGGTGGGTGTGATGCAGCAGGCGCACGAGTTCAACACCTATGCGGAGCTCGCCATCGAGGCCGGTTCGCCGGGTGAGGCGGAGCAGGTGCTGACGGCGGCGCTGAAGAACAACGTGTTCACCGATCCGCATTCGAAGGCCAAGGCCGAGCGCATCCTGAGCGATGCGCAGAAGCGCGCTGCATCGGACCAGAAGACGCTCAGCCACACCGCGGCGCTCGCTGCCAAGCAGGCGAAGGGCGACTCGGACGTGCGCGTAGGCCTCGCTTACTACGGCTATCAGCACTACCACAAGGCGGTGCAGCTGATTACGCAGGGCATTGCCAAGGGTGGTCTGACGCGCCCGGCCGAGGCCCATCTGCTGCTCGGGATCGCGCAGCTGAAGGCGGGCAACAAGGCCGCCGCGCTGAACGCGTTCGACAGCGTCAAGGGCGACCCGACGCTGCAGCGTCTGGCCGAGCTGTGGAGCCTTAAGGCGAAGTCGGCGGGCTGAGGCCCGCCGACCTGGCCGACTGATCGATCAGGAGGAATTGCATGGCGATTAAAGCCGGGGACCGCATGCCCGCGGGCGTGCTGAAGACGATGAGCGCGGAAGGACCGAAGGATCTCACCAGCGAGGAGCTCTTCAAGGGCAAGAAGGTGGTGCTGTTCTCCGTTCCTGGCGCGTTCACGCCGACCTGCGATGCGAAGCACCTGCCGGGCTTCGTCCAGCTGGCCGATCAGATCCGCGCCAAGGGCGTGGACACCATTGCCTGCATGGCGGTGAACGACGTGTTCGTGATGAACGCCTGGGGCAAGGCCTCGGGCGTCGCGGATAAGGTGCTGATGCTCGCCGACGGCAATGGCGATTACGCCAAGGCACTCGGTCTGGAGCTCGATGCGCGCGGCTTCGGCCTGGGGCTGCGCGGTCAGCGCTTCGCGCTGGTGATCGATGACGGGGTCGTGACGTACGCCAACATCGAAGCGCCGGGGCAGTTCAAGGTGTCGGCCGCCGAGCACGTGCTGAGCCAGCTCTGAGTGTGCTCGCAGCGGCCCGTGCCGCAGTGATGGAAAAGGGGGGTTCGCCGCGAGGCGAACCCCCTTTTCGTTGGGCGGCCGCCCGACGTCAGCCGAGCAGCTTCTGCAGCTGCGGGACGATCTCGAAAAGATCCCCGACGAGGCCGAAGTCCGCGATTTCGAAGATCGGCGCATCCGGATCCTTGTTGATCGCCACGATGGTGCGGGCGTCCTTGATGCCCGTCAGGTGCTGGATGGCACCGGAGATCCCGATGGCGATGTACAGCTCCGGGGCGATGATCTTGCCGGTCTGGCCGACCTGCAGCTCATTCGGCGCATAGCCGGCATCGACCGCGGCCCGTGAGGCACCGACGGCGGCTCCCAGGGTGTCGGCGAGGCCGTAGAGCAGCTGGAAGTTCTCCGCGCTGCCGAGTGCCCGTCCGCCCGAGACCACCCGCGCGGCGGTCTGCAGGTCGGGGCGGTCGCTGCGGGCGGCGGAGACCGATACGAAGCGCGTGTGGCTCGGCGGCTCGATGAGCGGGGAGGCGGCCTCGATGCGGGCCGAGCCGCCGGCTGCGGCGGGTTGGAACGAGGCGGTGCGCACGGTGCCGACCACCTGGGCACCGTCGAGCACCTCGACGGTGATGATGGCGTTGCCGGCATAGATCGGGCGGCGAAAGCGCGTCGCGCTCTCGATCGCCATGATGTCGCTCACCTGCACGGTCTTGAGCAGCGCGGCGATCCGCGGCATCAGGTCCTTGCCGAAGGTGCTCGAGGGTCCGAACACGTGCGTGTAGGGCCCGGCGAGGGCCGCGATCTGCGGGGCGATGGCCGCGGCGAGCGGATGGGCGTGCACGGGGTGCTCGACGGTGAGCACCGTGCCGACACCGGCGAGTGCGGCGGCCTGCTGGGAGAGGGTGGCGGTGTCCGCAGCGCAGACGACGACCGTCAGGGCGGCGTCCGGGACCGTTGCGGCGCAGGCGACGCACTTGGCGGTCGCCACGCTGAGCGTGCGCCCGTCGTGTTCGGCGACGATGAGGATGTTCTGGCTCATTTACAGCAGTCCTTTCTGCTTCAGCGCGGCGAGCAGCTCGGCGGCATCGTTCACCCGCACGCCTTTGCTGCGCTGCGCGGGCGGTTCATGGCGCAGCGTCTTCAGCTGCGTGCGTGGCGTGACGCCGAGGGACTCCAGCGTGAGGGTCTCCAGCGGCTTTTTCTTCGCCTTCATGATGTCCGGCAGCTTCACGTAGCGCGGCTCGTTCAGGCGCAGGTCCACGGTCACGACCGCCGGCAGGTCGATCTCGAGTGTCTCGAGCCCCGCATCCACTTCACGCGTGACCCGGGCCTTCTCTTCGGTGAGTTCGATCTTCGAGGCGAACGTGGCCTGCGGCCGATCCCACAGCGCCGCGAGCATCTGCCCGGTCTGACCGTTGTCATCGTCGATGGCCTGCTTGCCGAGCAACACCAGAAAGGGTTGCTCGCGCTCGATGAGCGAGCGCAGCACACCGGCGGTGGCGAGCGGCTCGAGCGCGGTATCGGTCTGCACGTGCAGCGCCCGGTCGGCGCCCATGGCGAGGCAGGTGCGCAGCTGCGGCTGGCAGTCCGCCGGTCCCACCGTCACCACCACCACCTCCTCGGCGGCCCCACGCTCCTTGATCCGCAGTGCTTCCTCGAGTGCGATCTCATCGAAGGGGTTGACGCTCATCTTCACCCCGTCCGTGAGTACGCCCGATCCATCGGGCTTGATGCGGATGCGCACGTTGTAATCCACAACGCGCTTGATGCCGACCAGTATGCGTTTCATGATCTCGCCATCGTCTCGAGAGAGTCCGGCCAATATAGCAGAGGATCGCGCTAAACTGAGTCATGCTCGGTTACGCGTTGCGCCGTATTGCGGGGATCGTTCCGGTCCTGCTGATCCTGCTCACCGTATCGTTTTTCGTCATCCGTCTGGCCCCGGGCGGCCCGTTCGCCTCGGCCCGGGCGCTCTCGGCGCGCACCCGCGCCGAACTGCGCGCGCGTTACGGACTCGATCGGCCGCTGCCGGTGCAGTACGCGGCCTACCTGCGCGCACTCGCGCACGGGGATCTCGGCCGCTCCTACAGCCTGCGCGATGAGCCGGTCGCCGCTCTGATCGGCGCGGGACTCCCGGTGAGCGCCGAGCTTGGCGCCGCGGCGCTCGTGCTCGGCGTGTTGAGCGGTATCGCGCTCGGCATCGGTGCGGTGCTGCGCCGCGGTGGACTGATCGACCGCGCGCTCGCGCCGCTTGCGGCCGTGACGCTCGCGTTGCCGAGTTTCGTCACCGGCCCGCTGCTCGCGCTCGTGTTCGGGCTGTGGCTGCGCTGGCTGCCGGTCGCCGGCTGGCAGCCCGACACGCCCCGGGATCTGGTGCTGCCGGCGATCACGTTAGCACTGCCGCTCGCTGCCTCGATTGCGCGCCTGACGCGCGCCGGTCTGCTCGAGACGCTCAGCGCGAGCTACATCCGCACCGCGCGGGCGCGCGGCCTGGGTCGTGCGCGGGTGCTCTGGCACCATGCGCTGCGGCCGGCGCTGGTGCCGGTGGTGAGTTATCTCGGACCGGCGGCAACGTACCTGGTGACCGGTTCGCTGGTCGTCGAGACCGTGTTCGAACTGCCCGGTACGGGTCGTTATCTGGTGATGGGCGCGATCGACCGGGACTACACGCTGGTGATGGGCATGGTCCTCGTGTACGGCACGCTGACGCTGCTGGCGAACCTGGGCGCGGACCTGTTGCATGCCTGGCTCGATCCGCGGGTGCGCCATGAGCCGGAGTGACCCGCGCCGCCGCGCACTGCTCGCGGCGCTCGTGCTCGGGGCGCTGGTGCTGCTGGCGCTGTTCGGGCCCGCGGCGAGCCCGTATTCCTACCGCGCGCTCGACTGGCGGCACCTGACGGCGCCGCCGGGGTTCGTCGCCGAGCATTGGCTCGGCACCGATGCGCTCGGACGCGACCTGTACGTGCGCACCCTGAGCGGCCTGCGGCTCTCGCTCCTGATCGGACTGCTCGCCACGCTGGTGAGCGTGCTGATCGGGGTCGCCTGGGGGGCGGCGGCCGGGTGGGTCGGCGGGCGCCTCGATGCCGGTCTGATGCGCGTGGTCGACGTGCTCTACGCGCTGCCGTACCTGTTCATCGTGCTGATTCTCGCGGCGCTGTTCGGGCGCGGCAACATCGCCGTGCTGCTGCTGGCGATCGGCGCGGTCGGCTGGCTGACGCTCGCGCGGGTGGTGCGTGCCCAGACGCTCTCGTTGAAGCGCCAGGCGTTCATGGAAGCGGCACGCGCCGGCGGCCTGAGCGGCCTGCAGATGCTGCGCCGGCACGTGTTGCCGAATCTCGCCGGCACCGTCGTGGTGTACGCCACGCTAATGGTGCCGCAGATGATCGTGTACGAGAGTTTCCTCAGTTTCCTCGGCCTCGGCGTCGAGCCGCCGCGCGCCAGTCTGGGTAGCCTGATCAACGCCGGGGCGCGTCAGATGTTGAGCGCCCCGTGGCTGCTGCTGGTGCCCGCGACGGTGCTGGTCGTGCTTTTGCTGGCGTTCAACATCCTGGGGGATGCGCTGCGTGATGTCCTCGATCCCCGCCAGCGCTGAGGCGCACGGCGCTTCGGGCGAGGCGACCGCGTTGCTCGCCTTGAAGTCCCTGAGCGTGCGCTTCGCGGGCGTGCCCGTCGTCGATGCGGTGTCACTCGCGGTGCACCCCGGGGAGTGCCTCGGGGTGGTCGGGGAGTCCGGCGCCGGCAAGAGCCTGACGTTCCTCGCCGCCCTCGGACTTGCCCCGCCGAGCGCGAGGGTGAGCGGCGAGGCACGCTTTGGTGCGACCGAGCTCATCGGCCGCTCGGAACGGACCCTCGATGCGCTGCGCGGCCGGCGCATCGGCGTGGTGTTCCAGGACCCGATGGGTGCGCTGACCCCGCACCTGCGCATCGGGACGCAACTCACCGAGCCAATCCGCAGGCACACCGGCCTCAGCGCGCGCGCCGCGCGCGCCCGGGCGCTCGAACTCCTCGAACAGGTGCGCCTCGGCGAGCCGGCACGGTGTCTGCAGCAGTATCCGTACGAGCTGTCCGGCGGGATGCGCCAGCGGGTCCTGCTCGCCATCGCGCTCTCGTGCGATCCGCAGCTGGTGATTCTCGATGAGCCCACCACCGCGCTCGATGTGACGATCCAGGCCCAGATCCTCGCGCTGCTGGCGCACATCAAGCGCGAGCGGGGCATCGGGTTGGTGCTGGTGACGCACGATTTCGCGGCGCTGGCGGGGCTGGCGGATCGCGTCGCGGTGATGCGCAACGGCCGGGTGATCGAGACCGGCAGTGCCGCGCAGGTGTTCCATGCCCCGCGCGAGCCGTATACCCGCGAGCTGCTGGCCGCGGCGCGCGAGCCGCCCGGACCGGCGGCCGCGGCGGCCGCGGCGGACGCGAGCGGCACCGGTGCGCCGGTGCTCGCGGTGGAGGATCTCGCCGTGCACTACCGCCGCCGGGCCCCCGGGCTGCGCCGCGCGGCGTTCGTGGCGCTCGAGGCGCTGAACGTTGCGCTCGCGCCCGGGGAGTCGCTCGCGGTGGTCGGGGAGTCCGGCTGTGGCAAATCGACCCTGACGCGCGCGGCGCTGCGCCTGATCGGCGTGGCACACGGGCGGATCGCGTGGCTCGGACGGGACGTCGGCACGCTGCCCGAGCGGCGCCTGCGCCCGCTGCGCCGCGCCCTGCAGCTGATTTTCCAGGATCCGCTGGCGAGCCTCGATCCGCACCTGACGGTCGAGCGGCTGGTCGGCGAGCCGCTCGAGGTGCACCACCGGGCGCTCGGCGCTGCGGCCCGGGCCGAGCGCGTCGCGGCGATGCTCGAGCGCGTCGGGCTCGACCCGGCGCTCGGCGCACGCCGACCGCATGAGCTCTCCGGCGGTCAGTGCCAGCGGGTCGGTATCGCCCGGGCGATGATGCTCGCGCCGCGGCTGCTGGTCTGCGACGAGCCGCTCTCGGCGCTCGATGTGCGCGCCCAGCGGCAGATCGGTGCGCTGCTCGATGCGTTGCGTCGCGAGCAGGGCATGAGCGTGCTGTTGGTCAGCCACGATCTGAACGCAGTGCGCCGCTTGTGCGAGCGCGTGCTGGTGCTCTATCAGGGGAGGATGGCTGAACTTGGTCCGAGCGAGGCGCTGCTCACCCGGCCGCTGCACCCCTATACGCGCGCGCTGCTCGAGGCCGTTCCCGTTGCCGACCCCGACGTGCAGCCCGGGCGGCTCGGCGCGGTGCCCCTGAGCGAGCGGGGGCCGCCGGCCGAGCCTGGCGGGTGCGTGTTCCGCAGCCGCTGCCCGCTCGCCTCGGTGCGCTGCGCCGAGGAGCACCCCCCGTGGATCGAGGCGCGTGCGGGCCACTGGGTGGCCTGTCACCACTGGGAGCGCGGGGCCGATGGTATGCTGCGAGCATGAACGAACCCGTCATTCGTCCGAGCGAAAGCCTGCGCCACGTGCGCTACGAGATCCGTGGCCGTCTGGCGCGCCGTGCGCACGAGCTCGAGCGACAGGGCTACGAGATTGTCTCGCTCAACATCGGCAACCCCGGCGCGTTCGGGCTGCGCACGCCGGAGACGATGCGCCTGGCGATGATCGAGAACCTCTCCGAGGCGGAGGGCTACTGTCACCAGAAGGGGATCTTCCCGGCGCGCGAAGCGGTGGTAATGCAGCAGCAGGCGCGCGGCGTGAGCGGGGTGAGTGCCGAGGAGGTGTTCATCGGCAACGGGGTGAGCGAGCTGATCAACCTGGTGCTGCGGGCGCTGCTCAACGACGGCGACGAGGTGCTGGTGCCGAGCCCGGACTATCCGCTCTGGACCGCCGCGGTGACCCTGAACGGCGGCCGCGCCGTGCATTACCCGTGTCGCCCGGAGAACGGCTTCGTGCCCGATCCCGACGAAGTGGCCGCGCTCATCACCCCGCGCACGCGTGCCCTGGTCGTCATCAATCCGAACAACCCCACCGGTGCGGTCTATCCGCGCGCGGTGCTCGAGCGGCTGGCGCGGCTCGCCGAGCGCACCGGGCTCGTGGTCTTCAGCGACGAGATCTACGACCAGATGGTCTATGACGAGGCGCAGTTCGTGCCCATGGCCACGCTGGTCGAGGACACGCTGTGCGCCACGCTCTCCGGACTCTCCAAGGTGTACCGCGCCTGCGGTTACCGGGTCGGCTGGGCGGTGTTCTCGGGGCGGACCCGCGCCGCGGCCGAGTACCTCAGCGCCATCGATCTGCTCAGCTCGCTGCGCCTGTGCAGCAACGTGCTCGCGCAGTGGGCGGTGCAGACGGCCCTCGGCGGTTACCAGTCGGTCGGCGATCTGATCGGTCCCGGCGGACGGCTGTACGAGTCGCGCGCGGCCATTGCGCGCGCCGTCGGTGCCAGCCAGTACCTGCGGTTGAAGAACACGCCGCAGGGCGCGATGTACGCGTTCATCGGCGTCGACACGGAACGTCTGCCGGGGTTCGACGATCAACGCTTCGCGCTCGACCTGCTCGAGCAGAAACACGTGCTGGTCGCGCCGGGGGTGAGCTTCAACGTGCCGTACCGCAACCACTTCCGGGTCACCACACTGCCCGACAGCGCGACGCTGCTCGATGTCTTCGGCCGGATCGAGGATCTGCTCGCCGGGTACGCCTCGGCGCCGCCGCAGGACAACGTGGTGTCCGCCAGCGCCCGGTTCAAATGAACGGCGTTGAAGTGATTTGTTAAAAGCCGCTTCTTCGACATAACCAATAACCCATTGTTTTGATAAAGGTTCCTGCGCATCTCGAGGCCGTCATCGAGGCCGGGGGCACCCTGGTGACGCCGACCCGTCGGCGCGCGCATGCGCTGCGTCTGGCGCATGCGGCGGCGCAGCTGGAGCGAGGCCGTCGGGTGTGGCCCAGTCCCGACGTGCTGCCGCTCGAGGGATGGCTCGGCCGCGAGTGCGAGCGCCGCGCCCTCGAGGCGAGCGCCGGGGCGATGCCGCCGCGGTTGCTGCGCGCCGCCGAGGAGTGGCTGCTGTGGCGCGAGTGCACGGCCGAGGCCATCGAGGCGCTCGTGCTCGCCAATCCCGGGGCGCTCGCCGAGGGGTTGCTCGGGGCCCGACGGCTCGCCGCCCAACTCGGCCTCGATCTGGCCGGTCTGCGGGGCGCGCCCCAGAGTGAAACCGCGTTGCTGCTGGACGTGCAGCGCGCCGTGGCCGCGCGCGTCGCGGCACTTGGGGCCCGGTCCCTCGACGAGGCGCTCGGTGCGGACGGTGCGCTCGGCGATGAGCGTCCCGTGGCGCTGTGCGGGTTTCTGCTCGAAGATCCGCGTCTGCGCGCCCTGCGGGCGGACCGTGCCGCCCGCGGCTGGGAGACGCTCTGGTGCGCCCCGGGGGCGCCGGACGCCGTACCCCAGGTGGTCCGCGCCGCGGATCCGACCGAGGAGCTCGATCGCATTGCCGGCTGGTGCGCCGCGCAGTTGCGGGCCGCGCCCGGGGCGCGGCTGCTGGTGGTGCTGCCCGGCTCGCTCGAGCGCTGCGGGCGGCTCGCGGCGCTGATCCGCCAGGCGCTCGACCCGGCCCTCACGGCGCGAGCCGGGCACGACCTCGCGGCGGTGGAGGGCGGGGCGCCGCTCGCGCAGCAACCGGCGCTCGCGCACGCGCTCACCGGACTGGCCCTGCTCGACGGTGAGCGCGTGAGCCTCGAGGCGCTCCTGGAGTGGTTGCGCGGGCCGTGCTGGCGCGAGTCGGCCGAGGGGCGCGCGCGGCTCGATCTGTGGCTGCGTGAGCGCGCGCCGCCGGCCCTCGAGCGGCGCACGCTCGAGGCGCTGCTCGAGGCCGCACCGCTCGGCGTCGCCGGGGCGATCCGCGAGCGCCTCGCGCAGGCGGCCGGCGCGCTCGGCAGTGCGGCCGCCTCGCCGCGCGAGTGGTCCGAGCGCTTCGAGGCGTCCCTCGATGCGCTCGGCTGGCCGGGCGGCACCGCCGGGCTCGACAGCCCCGCGCAGCAGACGCTGCTGCGCCTTCGCGAGCTGCTCGAGGAGTACGGCCAGCTGTCGGCCGCCGTGCACCGGTTGGAGCGCGCCGCGGCGATCGAGCGGCTGCGCGAGCTCGCCGCACGCACGGTGTACCGGCCCGCCGAGGAGGATGCCGCCGTCACGGTGACCGCCGCACTCGCGGACCCGGTGGTCCGCTACGACGGGATCTGGGTCGGTGGACTCGATCACGACACGCTGCCGCAGGCGCCCGATCCGAATCCCTTCCTGCCGCTCGGGGTGCAGCTCGCGGCCGAGTGGCCGGCGGCCTCGGCCGGCGGTCGGTTGCGCGAGGCGCAGGCGCTGCTGCACGCCTGGCGGGCCGCCACCGGGCGTCTGGTGCTCTCCGCGCCGCTGCGCGCCGGGGACGTGGCGGTGCTGCCGAGCCCGCTGCTCGCCGGCTGGGCGCCCCTGGAAGCGCCGCAGGGCGAGCCGTTGCCGTGGCTGCCCGAGCGAGCGCACCGCCAGGGTGCGCTCGAGCGCTGGAGCGACGCGACGCGGCCCTGGGATCCGCGCGACCCGCTGCCGGCCGGGACGCGCAGTCTGGAGCTGCAGAACCTCTGTCCGTTTCGGGCCTATGCGGAGCTGCGCCTGGGCTGCGCACCGCTCGAGTCGAGCGAGCCGGGCGTGCCGGCGGATCTGCGCGGCCAGTTGCTGCACGCGGCGCTGCAGGACCTGTGGCGCGAGCTGGGAACCTCCGCGGCGCTCGCGGCGCTCGGGCCGGCCGAACTCGATGAGCGCATCGGGGCCTGCGTCGAGCGTGCCGCGGCGGCGCTCATCGCCGGACCGGGCGCGCCGCCCTCGGCCGCCGCGCTCGGGCGCGAGCGGCGGCGCGCGGTGCGGCTGATGCACGCGCTGTGCGAGCTCGAACGGCAGCGCGAGCCGTTCACCGTGCGCGACACCGAGCGGGCCGCGCAGCTGACGCTCGCCGGCGCGCGGCTGAACCTGCGCATCGACCGCGTCGATGCGCTTAGCGACGGTTCGCTCGCGATTCTCGACTACAAGAGCGGCCTCCCGATCCGGCCCGACTGGTACGGCGAGCGGCCCTCGCACCCGCAGCTGCTCGCCTACCGCGCGGCCCTCGGGGAGGCGGTGCGGGCGCTCGCAACGGTCCATCTGACGGCCCGCGAGATCGGCTTCCGGGGCGTCTCTGCGACGGAGGATACGTTGCCGGGGGTCGAGGCCGTCGAGGCCGATGGGTCGGGCGAGTCCCCGTGGGCGGCGCGCGTGGCGCTCTGGCAGGCGGTGCTCGAGCGGCTCGCCGCGGGGTTCGTGCGCGGCGCGGCGGCGGTGGATCCGAAGCCCGGCGCGTGCGAGTTCTGCCACCTGAGCGCGCTGTGCCGCATCGGGGAGCGCGCTGAGGCACCTGAGGCCGCCGAGGCGCTGCCCGAGGAGGTGCCGTGAGCGTCCTGCCGGACGGGCCCGAGGGGTCCGATGAGGCCGCGCGCGAAGCGGCCACCGATCCGCAGCGCTCCATCGTGCTGCAGGCGCCAGCAGGCTCCGGCAAGACGACCGTGCTGACGCAACGTCTGCTGCGTCTGCTCGCCGTAGTCGACGATCCGCAGGAGATCCTCGCGATCACGTTCACGCGCCGGGCGGCTGCCGAGATGCGCGAGCGGATGCACCGTGCGCTGCACGGGCACTGCGGCAGCGGGGCACTCGGGGAGCGGCTGCGCACGCTCGCCGCGGCGGTGCTCGAGCGCTCCGCGGCGCGCGGCTGGCGCCTCGAGGCCGATCCGTCGCGGCTGCGCATCCTCACCATCGATGCGTTCAACCTCAGCCTCGCCAACCGCTTGCCGCTCGCGGCGCGTGCCGGCGGGCCGCTGACGCTCGGGGAGCGACCGGAGGCGCTGTATGCGCTCGCGGCGCGCCAGACGCTGCTCGGGGCTGAGCGCGACGCGACGCTCGCCGCCGATGCCGACCTGTGGTTCGAGCGCCTCGACAATCGCTGGGGCAACCTCGAGCGGCTGTTGGCGCAGCTGCTGGCCGAGCGGGCGCACTGGCTGCCGCACGTGCTCGGACACGCCCCTGAGGCGCTCAGCGAGCGTGTCAACACGAGTCTGCAGCGCCTGGTGCGCTCGGCCCTCGCCGCCGCCGGTGCGCAGCTCGGGACGGCGCTGCTCGCGCGGCTCGCGCGCCTGCCGGGCGTCGGAGCGCTCGACGCCGAGCCCGATGCGCTCGAGGCGTGGCAGCGCCTGGCGGCGCTGGTGCTGACGCAGAAGGGCGAGTGGCGCCGCGCGGTCAACCGCAAGCTCGGCGTCGAGTACGGCGAGGCGGCCGCGCGCGCCGAGCTGCAGGAGTGCATCGCGGCACTCGCCGCGCAGGACTCGGCGCAGGAGCGGCTGCTCGAGGTGGCCGCAGTGCCGCGCCCCGAGCTCACCGCGACCGATGCCGCGGCGCTCGCGGCACTCTCGCGGCTGCTGAGGGTGGCGGCCGCCGAGCTCGAAGTGCGCTTTGCGCTCGAGGGGCAGGTCGATTACACGCGCATCGCCGGGGCGGCCCAGGCGGCGCTCACCGAAGACGGGGCGCCGAGTGACCTCGCGCTGCGCCTCGGGGTGCGCCTGCGGCACATCCTCGTCGATGAATTCCAGGACACCTCGGCGGCGCAGACCGAGCTGATCGCGGGACTGACGGCCGGCTGGGACGGGGAGGACGGACGGACTCTGTTCGTGGTTGGCGATCCGATGCAGTCGATCTACATGTTCCGCGAAGCGGAAGTCGGCTGTTTCCTCGCCGTGCGCGATCGGGGCATCGGGGCGCTGCGGTTGGATCCGCTGCGGCTGCGGCGCAACTTCCGCTCGGTGCCGGCCTTGATCGAGTGGTGCAACACGACGTTCGGGGCGCTGTTTCCGCGGCACGATGAGCTGCGCTCGAGCGCGGTGAGTTTCACCCCGAGTCTGCCGGGCACCGCCACACCGGCGGCCGCGGCTGAGCCGGTCGAGTCGAGACTGTTCGCCGCCGGGACGCGACGCGCCGAGAGCGAGGCGCTGCTTCAGCGCATCGTAGCGCTGAAGGGGGCCGACCCGCAGGCCTCGATCGCGGTACTGGTGGCGGCGCGCCGCCATGCGCAGCAGCTGATCGGGGCGCTGCAGGCGCGCGGTGTGGAGGCGATCGGCGTCAAGCTCGTGCCGCTCGCCGAAGTGCCCGTGGTTCGCGACCTGGTGGCGCTCGCCCGCGCGCTTGGTCATCTGGGCGATCGCACGGCGTGGCTCGCAGTGCTGCGCGCGCCGTGGTGCGGCGTGACGCTGGCGACGCTGAGCGAGTTCTCCTCGCGCCGCGATGCGGCGCTGCCGTGGGAGGCGCTGAACGATCCGCAGCGCTGCGCGCGGTGTGAGCCGGGCGATCGGGAGCGGCTTAAGCGGGTGCGCGGGGTGCTCGGTGAGGCGCTCGCGCGGTGCGGCCGCCTGCCGTTCGTCGACTGGCTGGAGGAGACGTGGCTCGCCCTTGGCGGTGCGGATGCCTATGAGGCGGATGCGCTGCGTCACGCGCGTGCGTTCTTCACGGCGGTGAGCGAGCGCGGCGCGCTCATCGAGCGGCTCGGCAGCGCCGCGCTCGAGGAGCTGCTCGCGAATCTGTACGCCGAGCCGCTCGCGCGCGGCGCGCAGCCGGTGCAGATCCTCACCATCCACCACGCCAAGGGACTGGAGTTCGATCATGTGTTGATTCCGGGTCTGGACCGGCGCGGCAACCACGACCGTGAGCCGCTGCTGCGCTGGCTCGATCTGCCGCGCGAGCAGGCCGGTGAGAGCGATCTGCTGCTCGCGCCGGCCCCGCCGGTGGGCGAGGAGGATCCGCGCCGCATCGGTGCGTTCGTCAAACGCCTGCGTGAGCGGCGCGCTGCCCACGAGCAGCTGCGGCTGCTCTACGTCGCGGCCACGCGCGCCCGGCGCTCTTTGCACCTCTACGCCACCCTCAAACCGAAACGCGACGGGACGCTGCCGAGGCCGGCGTACGGCTCGCCCCTGGCGCGGCTGTGGCCGGCGCTCGGTGCGGCATTTCTCGCCGGACTCGACCCGCAGGCCGCCGCCCCCGAGGCCGAGGCGAGTGCCCCGGCGGCACCGGCCGGCTGGCGGCTGATCGAGCCGTGGCGGGCGCCCCTGAGCGAACCGCCACCGCCGCTGACGCGCCTGCCGCTCGCCGGCCAGTCGCTCGAGCCGCCGGAGTTCAGCTGGGTGCAGGAGACGGCACGGCACATCGGCACGGTGGTGCATGCCGCGCTGCAGCAGTGCGCGGCCGCCGGGACGCTGCCCGCACCGCCCGCCCTCGAGGCGCATGCGCCGTTCTACCGAGCGCAGCTCGCGCGCTACGGGGTACCCGCCGCGCAGCTCGAGTTCGCCACCGGCCGGGTGCTCGCGGCGCTCGGTGCGACGCTCGGCGATGCGCGCGGACGCTGGATCCTCTGCGCGGCGCACCGCGAGGCCGCCAGCGAGCTCGCGCTCTCGGGGCTGGCCGACGGCAGGCTGCGCAGCATCGTGATCGACCGCTCGTTCATCGACGCTGAGGGCGTGCGCTGGGTGATCGATTTCAAGACCAGCATGCACGAGGGCGGACGGCTCGAGGCGTTCCTCGATCGTGAAGTGGACCGCTACCGAGCGCAGCTCTCGGTGTACCGCGCGCTCGCCGGCGAGCTCGGACCCGAGCCGGTGCGCGCCGGACTGTATTTCCCGCTCCTCGGAGCGTTCCGCGAGCTCTGATCCGTGGCGCTTGCGCGTCAGTAGGTGCCCGCGAGAGCAAACGGGCGCTGTCCCTGGGCATCCGGGGCGCCGAGGTACTGCAGTCCCTGCAGCAGGGAGGGCGAGGCGCCGGCACGGGCCGCGACACGCGCATGCAGGACGTATCCGGGCTGGGCGGTCAGGCGCAGCGTGCCGCGCAGCCAGAGCGGTCCGCCGAGATCGCGCAGCTGGCCGAGCGGCTCGCCGGGGCCCTCGGGGAAGCGCAGGCGGTAGCTGCCGAGCGGGGTGACCGAGCCGCTGCTGTCGACCAGGTGGTGCACGGTGAGCGTGCCCTGCAGCTGCTCGATGGCGCCGTCGCGCGCCACGACGAGGTGCGCCACATTCGCCTCGAGGAGCCCCGTGATGTAGGGCGGCAGCATCGGCATCAGCGCCGGCTCGAGCGGCAGACGTGCGTGCAGATCGCGGGCGTGCAGCGGCCCGTGCCAGCGGACGCTCAGCTCAGCACTGGCGTGCGCGTCGGCGCGCTGCGCACTCAGCTCAGCGCTGAGCCGACCGCCGAGCAGGGCCCCGGGATGCACCTGCCAGGCGAGCTGATCGAGCCGCACGCCGGCGAGGCGCGCGCTACTGCACTCGCCGCGCCAGAGCGTGCCTTCGACGCTGCCGCAGGTGAGCCGCGGGCCGAGCGCCGGCAGCACCCAGGCGGCCGGCAGGCGCGCCAGCAGCACGGCGGCGAACACCGCCACGGCGAGCAGGATGATGGCCAGGCGCTGCACGGCTCAGGGACGTTTCAAAGTGAGCGCCGCATCGACCAGGCCCACGCCCTCGGCGGCCTGGATGTGCGCGGCCTGCACCTGGATGCCGTCGCGCTGCTCGAGCCGTGCGAGCCAGGCGATCAGGGCGTCGAACGGCGCCCGCTGCAGGCGCACCTGCAGTGTGTCGGGACCCTGCGGGGCGCTGCCGGCGAGTGCCCCGGCGAGACCGGCGCGGCGCGCCGATTGGTCGATGACGACGATCAGCGGCAACGTGCCGTTCGCGCCGGGCGGGCCGGCCGCAGCCAGCTCGGGCGCGACGCGGCGCATCCAGGCGAGTTCGGCGCGCTGGTGGGCCACGCGGCGGTGCAGCGCCGCGACGCTGTGCTCGAGCGGCAGCACCACCGCCAGCACGAACAGCACCGCGGCGATCGCCCCGCCGAGGGCGAGGATGCGTCGCTCGCGGGTCGAGAGACGGCTGAGATCCGGTTTGGACCAAGACGCGATGCGCATCAGTGGCCCCGGTTCATGTGCAGGCCGCCGCTGAAGCGGCCATGCACGAGGCTGCCGCCGGTGAGCTGGGCCGGCCAGCCCTGGCGGGTCAGGGACTGCGCGAGGGCGTTCAGCGTCTCGACCGAGGGGGCGTCGAGTTCGAGCGTGGCGGCCTCGCCGTGGAAGCTGAGGGCCTTCAGACGCACCCCGGACGTTCCGGCGCGTGCGTGGGCCAGCGCCCCGAGCGCCTGCAGAAAGGCGCTGCCGCCGGCTGAGGCGCGTGCCGTGGCGAGGCGCTGCGCCATGATGCGCCGCGCCTCGGAGTCATCGGTGGCGCCCGGCACGGCGCGCTGGAATACCTGAGCGATGGCGGCCTCGAGGGCGTGCTCGCGCCGGTGCAGCACCACGAGTTCGAGGCCCTGGCCGATCAGATGCAGGCCGAGCAGCGCCGCGGCGAGCACGGCCGCCCAGCGCCAGGCGCGCGCCCCGGCGATCAGGCTGCGGCTCGGCGCATACGGTCCCTGCAGCAGGTTGATCGCCGCGGGGGCCGGCAGGGCGCGCGCGAAGAGCTCCAGCGCATCGCCCGGCAGCCGCTGCACCTGCAGCGCCTCGAAGCGTCCGCGCAGCGCTTCGACGGCCGCACCCTGGCGCTGCCACTCGGCTTCGCCGGCGTACAGAATGAGACCGTGGCTGGCACCGTCCGTCTGGGCGAGCTCGATCGCCTCGGAAAGCGCCTCGGCGGCGAGCGTCACGGCCTCGCCGCCGGGCGGCCGGACGGTCACCGCGTCGCGCTCGAGCAGCGCGACGGTCTGGGTGGGATTGGCCGGCAGCAGCTGCGTGTCGGCGTAGAGCGCGGCGGGCGCCAGGCCCGCGGCGCCGAGGGCCTCGAGCCACTCGGCCATGCGCGCTCGCGCCACGACCGCCACGGGCGTGCGGCCGGCACCGTCGCGCCGGCCGAGCGCGAAGTGCAGCGTGTCGATGTCCTCGGCGAGCTGCTCCTCGAGCGCGAACGGCACGAGCTGCTGCAGCTTCACGCCCGAGCGGGCCGCCGGCAGCTGCGCGTGCGTCAGCAGCACATCGGTGCCCGGCACGAGCACGATCAGCGGACGGGTGCCGAGGCGCGCCGCGGCGAGGCTGAGCGGTCCGCTCTCGGGGCCGCCAGCGCTGCCCACGGCGAGCCAGTGCGCCTGCGCGGGGTCGCCGGGGGAAAGCCTGAGCAGAAGCGGATCGGCCATCCGTCAATCCTAGCCGAACTCAATTCGGTGTGTCGCTGCGCAGCACCGTGCGTACGGTGCCATCCGAGTCGCGGTAGAGCACCGAGTAGAAGACGAACTCGGTGCCGTCGGCGCGCACCACGCTGGTCAGGCGGAACCACTTGGAGGTCTCGGCGAACAGCTGCTGCGCATTGCTCTGCGGGGGCGTGCCATTGGCGCTGCCGCCCGAGGGCGGCAGCGTGTTCTGCATGGCCGTCTCCATCTCGCTCAACGTCGGAAAGCATCCGCCGTTCGCGCTCGCGCGGTCGCGCGCGAACTGGCGTGGGTCGGCACTGAACTGGACCTGACCGAGATAGGCATCGAGCACCTGCGGCGAGGCGGTGCAGGTGTTGAGCGCGGTGCCGACCGGCAGCGCGGTGACGTACGGGGCGATGCGCTCGAAGCGTGCCCGCCCGAAGTTCGGCAGCGCCAGCAGCTCGCTGGCGCTGGTCACCGGCAGGTTCGGGGTGTGGTAGGGCGGATCCATCTCGAGATAGGCGCTCGCCGCCGGCGCATCGGCCACCGCCGGGGTCGGGCTCTTGTCGATCCAGTTGACCCAGTCGTCGGCCCATTGCGGCTTCAGGCCGACCAGCGTCAGCAGCTCGCGGAACGCCTGCAGTTGCTGGGTGTTGACGGTCGTGCCGTCGCTGCCGACGACGCTGTTGAGGTTGAAGCGGCCCTGCAGATCCTCGAGCGAGGCCTCGAGCGTCACCCCCGGGGAGACGCCGATCGGCCCGATCGGCTGCGCCCAGGGTTGCTCGGGATCGATCTGGGACGGCTGGTTGCGGAAGGTCTGCTGCAGTCCGTATGCGGCGAATGCCTCGGTACCCTCGGTCACGAGCAGTGCCTGATCGTAGTCGAACGCCCCGATGGTGCGCCGAGCCGTCATGGCGTTGTGGTAGGCGAGCGAGGCGGCGATCACGGTGGCGAGGGCCACCAGCAGGATCGCCACCAGCAGCGCCACGCCGCGCTCGCGCCGCGGACTACGCTCGAGCCGGCTGCGCCGGTTCACTCGGCCACCTCGAAGATGCGCACGATCCGCCCCCACTGGCGTGTGCGCAGCGTCACCTCGACGGCGAGCGGGCGCATGCGGTAGTAGCTGTCGAGCGTCGACTCGGCGCCGGCCACCGGCGGCGGCCACTGGCGGACCCACTGGCGGTTCAGGTCCAGGTAGCGCAGCGTGACCCCGCGCAGGTGACGCAGCAGATCGCGCTCGACGGGGCGATCCGAGAGCGTCGGGTCGAGCACGTTCCAGTGTTCACGGATCAGCGTGCCGTGATGGAACATGTAGGCCACGCGCTCGAGCTCCGGGCGCTGCAGGCCGAGCGGGTTGCTCCAGCCGCCGCGGGTGAACTCGGCGAGCGGACCGCCGCTGCCGCCGCTCATCAGCGCCGGCTGCCAGCCGAGGCCGTTCGGCGTGCGGATCGGGCGCGGCGCGAGCTGCACGAAGTCCTGCTCCATGATCCGCAGCGCGCTCTGCAGACGCACCAGCTGGCGCTGGTCGCGGCGGATCGCCCCGCGCGCGCGCAGCGACTGCATGATCACGCCATAGCCGATGGCGAACATGATCGCGGCGATGAAGATCGCCACCAGCAGCTCGAGCAGCGTGAAGCCGCGCTCGCGGGTGCGGATGTTCATGGCAGCGCATCCGGCTGGCCGAGCGCGCTGCCGGGCGCCCCGGCCTGCGGGCCGCCGGGGCTGGCCACCGGCCCGGCGTTCGGGCCGGCAGCCCCGGCGGCCGCGGTCCCGGCGATCGGGCCGGCGATCCACTGCGGCGCGAGCGGGTCGGGCGGGCCGACGGCCCGGCCCATGTATCCGGTGACGCTCGCGTACCACTCGCGGTGATCCCGTCCCTTGAGCGGGCGGGTGCGCACCACGATGCGCACCACGCCCGGCACGCTCGTGTCGCTCACTTTCTGGCGCCAGCGCCATTGGCGCCGGGCGAAGCGCACGTGCCCGGTGCTGGTGCCGGTGTGCGGAAACGTCCCCGACAGGCGCACGTGCTCGATTTGATTGAGCGCGACCCACTCGGCGAACGTCTTGTGACGCAGATACAGCGTGGCGCGGGCCGAGGAGGTGAGCGCCTCGAGCACCGCGGCCATGCCGATGGTCACGATGGCGAGCGCCACCAGCACCTCGATGAGGGTGAACCCGCGCGCCGGTTTCATGAAGCGTGCGCCGCAGCGAGCGAATGCTCGACGATGCGGCCGCGGCGGTTCGGCCGGATCATGAAACCCTTCTGCGGCTCGCCGTGGCGCCACAGAGTGATGCTGAACGAGGACAGATCCCCGCTCGAATACAACATCACCTGCGGGGCGAGCGCCTCGTCCTTAGCGGGGATTTTCTCCGGCAGCTTCACGGTGCGGCCATCGACGATCACCTTGACCTCGACGCCCGCGGGCAGCACGCGCGGGCGCAGCGACTGATCCTCGCTCACGGGCCGCCACTCGTTGTGGCGCACGGCGTAGGTGACGAACCGATAGCCGTGCGCATCGAACACGAGGCCGTAGTCACGGGTCTGGAGCTCCGCCTCGCTGCGCGCATAGCGCATCAATGCCGCGAGCCGCCGCGACGCGGTGTGCAGCGCCGGATCGTGCCCGGTCAGGTTGATCGACAGCAGGACCCCGGCGGTGACCACCCCGATGATGGCGAGCACCACCAGGATCTCGAGCAGCGTGAACCCGCGCGCACGCCGCGCCGAGCGGTCAATTGCCGAGGTTCCAGTTGCCGATGTCGGCATTGTCGCCGGTACCGCCCGGTTGGTTGTCGGCGCCGTAGGTGTACAGGTCATAGGCGAGGCCGTGCGTGCCGGGATACTGGTAGTGATAGGCGTGACCCCAGGGGTCTTTCACCAGCCGCTGGATGTACGGACCGTGCCAGTTGGTGAGCGAGGAGTCGTTCGGGCGCTTCACCAGCGCCTCAAGACCCTGTTGAGTGCTCGGATAGACCGAGTTGTCGAGACGGTACTCGGTGATCGCGGTCTCGAGGCTCTGGATGTCCTCCTTGGCCTTCGCGACGCGCGCCTCGTCAACCTTGTTGACGACCTCCGGGACGATCACCGCCGCGAGCAGGCCGATGATCACCACCACCACCATGATCTCGATCAGGGTGAAGCCGCGCGCGCGCAGGGTGCGCCCCGTGCCGCGCTCGAGGCGCCGGCGCTCGATTCGATGTGTCATGAATTGTCCAGGTTCGCTCACGCGCCCCCGGCGCGCTGATGCCCGATGATAACAAATGCCCGGCGAGGCTCCGCACCGAGTCGCCCGGCACCATTGGACTGCCGGTCGCAGCGGCGGTTCCGCCGGGGGGGCGCTTTGCACCCGCCGGAGCGGGCAGGCACGGTATACTCCGGCCGCTTTTCGTCATGCGGGATGAGTGCATGGGTTTTGGTTTCGTGTTTCCGGGGCAGGGGTCGCAGTCGGTGGGCATGCTGGCCGATCTGGCCGCCGGGCCGCACGCCGCGCTGGTCAGCGAGACGTTCGCCGAAGCGTCCGCGGCGCTCGATTACGACTTGTGGGCGCTGGTCTCGGGCGGGCCGCCGGAGCGGCTGAACGCCACCGAGTGCACCCAGCCGGCGATGTTGGCCGCGGGGATCGCGCTGTGGCGGCTGTGGCGCGAGCGCGGCGGTGCGGAACCGCAGGTGCTGAGCGGCCACAGTCTCGGGGAGTTCACCGCGCTGGTGGCCGCCGGGGCCCTGCCGTTCGCCGAGGCGATCGCGCTGGTGCGCCTGCGCGGACAGTTCATGCAGGAGGCGGTGCCGATGGGCAGCGGCGCAATGGCCGCCATCCTCGGCCTCGACGATGAGGTCGTGATCGAGGTCTGCCGCGAGGCGGCCGGCGGCGAGGTGGTCGAGGCGGTGAACTTCAACGCCCCCGGCCAGGTGGTCGTCGCCGGGGACCGCACGGCGGTCGAGCGCGCCATCGAGGCGGCCAAGACCCGCGGCGCGAAGCGCGCGGTGATCCTGCCGGTGAGTGTTCCGTCGCACAGCAGTCTGATGCGTGCGGCGGCCGAGCGGCTCGCCGAGCGGCTGGACGCCGTGCACTGGAGTGTCCCGCGGTTGCGCTTCGTGAGCGCGGTGGATGCCGCCGAGCATCACGATCCGGCCGACCTGCGCGCGCTGCTGGTACGCCAGCTCTCGAGTCCGGTGCGCTGGACCGACACGGTGCATGCGCTCGCCGCGCGCGGCCTGCGCCAGCTCATCGAATGCGGCCCCGGCAAGGTGCTGACGGCCCTGAACCGGCGCATCGAGCGGCGGGCGGACTTCGAGTGCCTGGCGCTCGAGGACGAGCATTCACTCACGGCGGCGCTCGCAGCGGTCGGCGCGCCTGCCCAGACCAACGGGAATTGACTCGATGCTGCAGAACGACATCGCGCTCGTCACCGGCGCCTCGCGCGGCATCGGCCGGGAGATCGCGCTCGCGCTCACCGGCGCCGGCGCGCGGGTGGTCGGTACGGCCACCAGCCTCAGCGGGGCCGAGGCGATCGGCGCGGCACTGAAGGAGGCCGGCGGCACGGGCCGCGGGGCCGTTCTCGATGTCTCCGATCCGACCTCCATCGAGGCGCTGCTCGCCGATCTGGAGGCGGCCGGCGAGCTGCCGACGATTCTGGTCAACAACGCAGCGATCACGCGCGACGGGCTGCTGGTGCGCATGAAACCGGAGGACTGGGATGCGGTGATCAGCACCAATCTCAGCGCGGTGTTCCGCTTAAGCAAAGCGTGCCTGCGGCGCATGATGAAGGAGCGGCGCGGGCGGATCGTGAACCTGACCTCGGTGGTCGGGCTCACCGGCAACCCCGGCCAGACGAATTACGCGGCCGCCAAGGCCGGACTGCTGGGGTTCACCAAATCGCTCGCCCAGGAGGTCGCCTCGCGCGGCATCACGGTGAACGCGGTCGCCCCGGGCTTCATCGATACCGACATGACCCGCACGCTGCCCGAGGCGCAGCGCACGGCGCTGCTTGAGCGCATTCCGGCCGGTCGGCTCGGCAGCGCGGCCGACGTGGCCGCCGCGGTGCTCTTTCTGGCCTCGCCGCAGGCCGGCTACATCACCGGCGAGACGCTGCACGTGAATGGCGGGATGTACATGCCGTGAGCCGCGCTCGGCGCGTCCGGCGGACTTTCATGTGAAAAATCAAGCACTCACGAGCATCAACGGCGAGTGGCTTCCGCGGGGGTGTTCCCCTAAAATACCGCGCCCCAGCCGTGCCTCGGCCGGCCGGGGCATTTTGTCCCTTCACTTAAGCATAAGGACCCATTTCTAATGAGCACAGTTGAGCAGCAGGTCAAAGCCATCGTGGCCGAGCAGCTGGGGGTCAAGCAGGAGCAGGTGACCAACGACGCCTCGTTCGTCGATGACCTCGGTGCGGACTCGCTCGACACGGTCGAGCTGGTCATGGCGCTCGAGGAAGAGTTCGAGATCGAGATTCCCGACGAAGACGCCGAGAAGATCACCACCGTGCAGCAGGCGATCGATTACATCAACGAGCGGCGCAGCAAGGCCTGAGTGGGCCACGCCGGATCGCGGCCCGCCCCGGCGGCGGGCGCTCCGGCGCTGCAGCGCATCGAGTTCAGCCAAGACGGGTCACCAGACGGGTAGAGTGTGAGCAAACGTCGAGTCGTGGTCACGGGACTGGGCATCATCTCGCCGGTGGGCAGCACCGTGGAGAAGGCCTGGAAGGCCATCCTGGCCGGTCAGAGCGGCATCGGGCCGGTACAGCGTTTCGATGTGTCGGCGTTCCCGGTGCG
>JAJZSQ010000088.1 GCA_021849615.1 Pseudomonadota bacterium | reverse complement strand
GCGGGGAGTTCCACGCCCTGAACGGGACCCCGCAGGTGCCGCTGAATGCGCTGCCCTTCGAGACGCTCTGTCCCGGCTCGGCCGGGCTGCACAAGGCGCTCGGACGCTACCGTTGAGAGCGGGGGGGCTTGTCGAAGCGATCGGATCCGGGTTAGTCTAGGCACGGGTCTGTGATCATTCCCTTTCCTGCCGCCTGCTGGCCGCTCGGTAACCGAGCCGGCTTACGGAGAAAAGCCGAATCGTTCCCGACCAGGTGGCAGTGATCCTGCCGGTAAATTGTTCGGAAGCCGCCGCGTCCGCAAAACACCAATAGAGCGCGCCGGGGTGGCCCAATCCGCTTGTGGAGTTTGATTGCATGACGAAGATCTACGTCGGGAACCTTCCGTTTTCGGCCACTGACAGCGAAATTCGCGAACTGTTCGCGCAGCATGGGACGGTCGAGTCCGTCAGCCTGATCAACGACCGGGAAACCGGCCGGCCGCGGGGCTTCGGATTCGTCGAGATGTCGCGCGCCGATGCCACTCGCGCCATTCAGGCGCTCAACGGCAAGGACCTGGGCGGCCGCCCGCTGCGCGTCAATGAGGCGCAGGAGCGTGGCGCCGGCGGTCCCGGCGGTCCTCGCGGCGGCGGCGCTCCGCGCCGCTGGTAAGCACCGGGCACCGAGCGGCCGGTCCGGCAGGGGTTGCTCTGCCGGGCCGGCCGCTTTTATTTGGTTTTTGGGCGCTGCGCAGGGGCGCTCTGCTACACTCGCGCCCCCGATTTCTCAGCGTCTGAGGAGACGATTCGATGGGCAAGGGCGACATCAGAACCCGCCGCGGCAAGATTTATCGCGGCTCTTTCGGCAAGACCCGCGCGAAGGACCCCGCGGCCAAGAAAACCGTCAAGCGCACGACCCGCAAGTAATTCGTTCGAGATCCTGAGGTTTGGCGCGCCCGCGGCGGAAGTCCGCGGCCGGCCAGGAAGCCGGAAGATTCTATGACCACGTCGCATTTTCATTGGCGTCCCCACCCCTGGCATGGCCTGGAGCCGGGTCCGGACTGTCCGGAAGTGGTGACGGCCTATATCGAGATCACTCCGTTCGATCTGGTCAAATACGAGGTCGACAAGGAAACCGGCTACCTCAGAGTGGATCGGCCGCAGCGCACCTCCTCGCAGCCCCCGGCCCTCTACGGGTTCATCCCCCAGACCTACTGCGGGGAGCGGGTGAAGCGTCTGGCGCCGGGCTGTGATCGCGGCGACGGCGATCCTCTCGATATCTGCGTGATCAGCGAACGGCCGATCGCCCATTCCGAGGTGCTGCTGCGCGCCCGGATCCTCGGCGGCCTGAAGATCGTCGATCGCGGTGAAGCGGACGACAAGATCGTCGCGGTGCTCGAGGGCGATTACGTCTGGGGGCACGCCCGCGAGCTCAACGAGCTGCCGGCGACGCTCATCGAGCGCCTGGAGCATTACTTTGCGACCTACAAGCTCGTGCCCGGCGAGCCGCAGCACATCAAGATCATCGGGCGCTACGGCCATGCCGAGGCGGCCGCGGTGATCCGCGCGTCGCTCGAGGACTACCGCGAGGCGTACGGGGACATCGAATCCCCGGTGCCGGGCGGCGGCGTCGTCCAGCACCGCTGATTCAGGCGGGTTTCGGCTCGATCCACAGCGCACGGGCGCTGGCGCACAGGTCGCCGTCTTCGCCGAAGACGGCCGTGCCCGCGCCGTGCTTGCGCCCCTCGGACTCCAGGGCCCAGCCGATCACGGTGCAGCGTTCGCCGACGTGCGCGAGCCGGTTGACGTGCGCGGTGATCTCCCCGAGCAGCATCATGCGGTCATCGGCGCTCACCGCGTAGAACCCGGGGCAGTCGAGCGCCGCCGACATGAACTCCGGGCGCACCTTGCCGTCGCCCTGGTCGAGCGAGGCATCCGGCACCCAGGGGGCGGCGACCAGCGCCCGCTCCGGCAGTGCCCCGGCGAAGATCCGCATCCCGTCCCCGCGCGGGCGCTGCGTGCCGCATACGAAGCAGGTCGGAAAGCGGTGGTGCTGAAAGCCGGCATACCGGCGCGAGGCTTCGACCGCCTCGAAATACTGTGGCGCCGGCGGCGCATTCACGGACAGGCGCGCCGGCTGCGCCGTCGCGATGCGCTCCTCGGCGAACATCACCGCCAGCGTCCCATCCGTTAGCGTACGCACCTCGAGGGGCTGCTCGAGCGGCGGGGGGCGCAGCAGCCGGACCGTGACCGTCTGGCCGGCGTGCGCCGCGATGCTGCCGGCAAAATAGCCGCCGTTGACCGATTCGGCCGGACCGCGGAACCGCTTGGCGATGCTGAGCGTGTACATGGCGCTGTCCCGACGGCTCACGATACCACCGGCCCGGCGCTCGCGCAGCGCCGGCTCAGGCGCCCGCCCGGGCGCGCAGCGTCTGCAGCCACTCGGCCGGGTCTTCCCCGCGTTCGAGCACCTCCACCAGCGCCGAGCCGACCACCACTCCATCGACATGCCCACGCAGCCGCTCGAGCTGCTCGCGGCTGCGGATGCCGAACCCGGCGCAGACCGGGATGCGCGAGTGGCGCCGGACCCGGTCCAGATAATCGGTGACTTCGGCCGGTACGCTGACGGTGCGGCCGGTCGTGCCGGTCGCCGTGACGGCGTAGAGAAATCCCTGGCTGCGTGCGCAGATGCGCTCCAGGCGCTCCTCGGAGGTCACCGGGGTCACCATCTGCACCAGGGCGAGTCCGCGCGCCGCGAGGGTCTCGTGCAGCGTCTCGCCTTCGTCGAACGGCAGATCCGGCACGATGAGTCCGGTGACGCCGGCGCGCTCCGCGGCGCGCGCCAGCGGTTCGAGGCCGAACGCGAGCAGCGGGTTGAGGTAGCTCATCAGCAGCACCGGGGTCGTCAGCGGCGGCGCCATCGCCTCGAGCGATTCGAGGATCCAGCGCAGGCTCACGCCCTGCTCGAGTGCGATGCGGCTCGAGCGCTGAATGGTCATGCCGTCGGCCATCGGGTCGGTGAACGGCACCCCGATCTCGATCACGTCGGCGGCCGCGGCAATCCGGCGCAGATCCGACACGAAATGCTCGCGGCTCGGGAAACCCGCGGTGAGGTAGGCTACGACTGCCGGCTCGCCGCCGGCGTTGGCGGCGCTGATGGCCGCGCCGATGCGTTCATGGGCGTTCATGCGTTCTCCGCGAGCAGCGTCTGCTGCAGTGTCGGCATATCCTTGTCGCCGCGTCCGGACAGACACACCAGGAGCGTGCCGCCGGGATGCGCCGCCGCCCAGCGTTTCGCGCCGGCGAGCGCGTGTGCGCTCTCGAGCGCCGGCAGGATGCCCTCGGAGCGGCACAGCGCGCGCACCGCATCGAGCGCTTCTCGGTCGCTGGCGCTCTCGTAGCGGACCCGCCCGATGCGCCCGAGCAGCGCGTGCTCGGGGCCGACGCCCGGATAATCGAGGCCCGCGGACACCGAGTGGGTTTCCTGGATCTGCCCGTCCCGATCCTGCAGCAGCATCGAGTAGGTGCCGTGCAGGACGCCGGGCTGCCCGTAGGAGAGCGTCGCGGCATTGCCGCCGAGTTCGCTGCCCTTGCCGCCGGCTTCCACCCCGATGATCTCGACGCTCGCGTCGCCCACGAACGGATGGAACATCCCGATGGCATTCGAACCGCCGCCGACGCAGGCCATGACCGCCTCGGGGAGCTCACCGGCGAGCTTCAGGAACTGCGCGCGGGCCTCGCGGCCGATCACCGCCTGCAGTTCGCGCACCAGGTAGGGGTAGGGATGCGGACCGACGGCCGAGCCGAGCAGGTAATACGTGCCGAGCGGGTCGGACACCCAGTCGCGCAGCGCCTCGTCGATGGCCGCACGCAGCGTACGGTCACCGGCGGTGACGGGCACCACTTGCGCGCCGAGCAGGCGCATGCGCCCGACATTCGGGGCCTGGCGTTCCATGTCGATCGCACCCATGTACACGATGCAGGGCAGCCCGAGCCGCGCGCAGGCCGCGGCGCTCGCGACGCCGTGCTGGCCGGCGCCGGTCTCCGCCACGATGCGCCGCGCGCCCAGGCGGCGCGCGAGCAGCGCCTGGCCGAGTGCGTTGTTGATCTTGTGCGCGCCGGTGTGGGCCAGATCCTCGCGCTTCAGCCAGATGCGCGCGCCCCACTCGTCCGAGAGGCGTGCGGCGAACGTCAGCGCCGTCGGGCGCCCCACCCAGCTCGTGAGCTGTGCGCTCAACTCCTCCTGAAAGGACGGCGCGTGCAGATGTTCGCGCACGCCGGCCTCGAGGCGCTCGAGCGCCGGGATCAGCGTCTCGGGTACGTATCGCCCGCCGAACGGGCCGAAGCGGCCGTGCGCGTCGGGCAGGCGGCCCGCGGCGAGGTCCGCCAGGACTTCGGTTGCATTCACACTCATGTCGGCTCCTGCACTGCGGCGCACCCCATGCGCGCCGCCTTCACGAATCGTTCTATCGCCTCGGGATCTTTCACCCCGGGCTGTGCCTCGACGCCGCTCGAGACGTCGACGCCAAACGGCTGGACCGCAGCGATGGCCGCGGCCACGTTGGCCGGATCGAGCCCGCCGGCGAGCACCAGCTCGGTGCGCCGCGCCGCCTCGGCCGCCGCGCCCCAGTCGCAGGTTCGGCCCGCGCCGCTCACGACGCCCTCGAACAACAGCCGCGGCGGCAGTGTCCGCGGGTCGCCCGCGCCGCGCAGCACCGGCAGCCGCTCGAGGTGCTGCGGGAGGCGCAGCTGGGCGAAATCCGCCGCATCGCTCTGCAGCACGTCGGGGCGCAAGAGCGCGAGGATCTCATCGATGTCGTCCTGGGCGGGATGACGGGTCACCGCCACGCAGCGCACCTTGCCGCGCACCAGCGCGGCCAGCGCGGCCGCGCGCTGGGCACTCACTCTGCGCACCGACTCGGCGAACACGAAGCCGACGGCATCGGCGCCGGCCCCCACGGCGGCCTCGAGGGCTTCGGGCGTCGTCATCCCGCAGATCTTGATCCACATCTCAGCGCTCCGCCTGGCCGGCCCGACCGGCCGCCGTCATCGCCGCGACGAGCGCGGCAGGGTCGGGCGTGCGCATCAGCGCGCTGCCGACCAGCGCCAGGTCGTATCCCGCCCGGCCCATGCGGTGCGCATCCTCGGGGCTCGAGACGCCGCTCTCGGCCACCCGCGGCAGCGTCTCGGGCAGCAGCGGCGCGAGCGCCTCGAGCCGGCTCGGCACCACCTCGAGCGTGCTGAGGTCGCGGCTGTTGAGGCCGGCGAGCAGCCCGGCGCTGCCCACCCGGGCGGTGAGCGCGCGCAGCCGCTCGATGTCCGGCGCATCGAACGTCTCGAGCAGCGCGAACAGGCCGAGCAGGCGGGTCCGCGCGATCATGGCGTCGAGCAGCGCGTCAGGCAGCATGCGCACGATGAGGAGCACACCGCCGGCGCCCGCGGCGCGGGCCTCGGCGATTTGATAGGGATCGACGAGGAAGTCCTTGCGCATCGCCGGCACTCCGAGCGGCGCCAGCGCCTCGGCCGCACAGCGCAGATGCGCCAGATCGCCGTCGAAGCGCTGCGGCTCGGTCAGCACCGAGACGGCGGCCGCGCCCGCTTCGGCGTAGGCGCGCACTCGCGCCGCGACGTCCGTGGCGCTGTCGCCGAGCGCCCCGACGGCCGGGGAGCGCAGTTTGAGCTCGGCGATGAGTCGGAAGCGTCCGCTCGACCCGTCGAGCGCCGGCGCCGGCGGCGCAGCGCGGGCGAGCTCGAGCATGCGTTCCTCGGAGCACTCGCGCCGTGCCGCCTCGGCGCGGGCGTAGCTGGAGGCGGCCATCTGCGCCAGGAAATCACCGCCCATGCGCCGCTCCCACCCGTTCGATGCGCTGCAGCACCTCGGCCGCCGCGCCGCTGTCGATGGCCTCGGCGGCGCGCTCGATGCCGGCGCGCGGGCTGCTCACTTCACCGGCCACCTCCAGCGCGAGTGCGGTCCCGAGCAGCAGACAGTCGCGGTGCGCACCGTGCGCCTCGGCGCGCAGCACGGCACGCAGCGCCGCGGCGTTGTGTTCGGCGTCCCCGCCAGCGAGAGCGGCCGACGAGCAGCAGTCGAGTCCGTAGTCCTCGGGCCTGCGGACCTCGCTGCGCACCTGCCCGGGGCGCACGTCGAACAGCGTGAACGGTCCGACCGGGGTCGGTTCGTCCCATCCTTCCGCACCGTGCACCACGAACGCCCGCTCGATCTGCATGCCGGCGAGACTCTCGGCCATCAGCTGTGTCACCGGCAGGCTGAACGCGCCGATCAGCCGCAGCGGCGGATGCGCCGGGTTGGTCAGCGGCCCGAGGATGTTGAACACGGTGCGCACCCCGAGGGCGCGCCGCGCCGCGGCGACCGCTTGCGTGGCCGAGTGATAATGCGGCGCGAACAGGAACGTAAAGCCGCAGGCCGCCAGACACGCCCCCGCGGCGCGCTCATCGAGCGGCATGGGCAGACCGAGGACCTCGAGCACATCGGCGCTGCCGGCGCGGCTCGAGACGGACCGGTTGCCGTGTTTGATCACCGGCAGGCCGCACGCGGCCGTCAGCAGCGCCGTACCGGTGGAGATGTTCAGGCTCCCGGAGCGATCCCCGCCGGTGCCCACGATGTCGATAGCGCGCAGCCCGCTCGGCAGCGCCGGCTGGCGCGCCAGCCGGCGCATCGCCTCGGCGAAGCCGCGCACCTCATCGGCCACCGCGCCCTTGGCACGCAGTGCGGCGAGCACCGCACCGATCATCGCCGGTGCGGCCGTCCCGTCGGTGAGCAGGCCGAGCAGCGTCTCGGCCTCGGCCTGAGTCAGATCGTTGCCCTCGAGCAGCCGCTCGAGCAGCTCACGCGCGGCGGACATCCGGTTCTCTCCCCGCGAGCCGGCCGCCGCGTTGCGCCAGGAAGTTCCCGAGCAGCCGCTCCCCCTCGTGCGTGAGGATGCTCTCGGGGTGAAACTGCACCCCCTCGACCTGCAGCTCGGTGTGCCGCACCCCCATGATCTCGCCCTCATCGGTGCGGGCAGTCACCGTCAGCGTCACTGGCAGGTGCCCGGGGGCGGCGATCAGCGAGTGGTAGCGGCCCACCTCGCACGGTGAGGGCAGGCCGGCGAATACGCCGAGCCCGTCGTGGCGGATCGGGGAGGTTTTGCCGTGCATCAGCCGTCCGGCGCGCACCACCTCGCCGCCAAACGCCTCCACGATCGACTGATGCCCGAGACACACGCCGAGCACCGGGATGCGCCCGGCGAAGGCGCGGATCATCGCCATCGACACGCCCGCATCGCGCGGCGCGCCCGGTCCCGGGGAGATGCACAGGTGCGTCGGGTCGCGCGCTTCGGCCCCGGCGACGTCGATCGCGTCGTTGCGCACCACCTGCACCTCGGCCCCGAGCACGAGAAATGCCTGCACGAGGTTGTAGGTGAACGAATCGTAGTTGTCGATCAACAGCAGCCGTACCATCAGAACCCCTCCCGGGCCATCTCGAGTGCCCGCGCCATGGCGCCGCTCTTGGCGAGCACTTCGGCGTGCTCGGCCTCCGGTACGCTGTCTGCGACGATGCCCGCGCCTGCCTGGTAACTGTACTCGTCGCCGCGGAACACCAGCGTACGGATGGTAATGGCGTGATCCATGTCGCCGCCGGCGCCGAAGTAGCCGACCGTGCCGCCGTAGAGGCCGCGGTTGACCGGCTCGAGCTCATCGATGATCTGCATGGCGCGCACCTTCGGGGCGCCGACCAGGGTCCCGGCCGGGAACGCGGCGGCGAACAGATCGAACGCATCGGTGCCGGCGGCCAGCCGGCCGTTGACGCCGCTGACCATGTGCATCACGTGGCTGTAGCGCTCGATCGAGCGGTACGGCTCGACCGTGACACTGCCGGCCTGCGCGACCCGGCCGAGGTCGTTGCGCGCCAGGTCGACCAGCATGACGTGCTCGGCATTCTCCTTCGGGTCGGCGCGCAGTTCCGCCTCGCGTGCCCGATCGGTCACCGGATCATCCGAGCGCGGCCGGGTCCCGGCGATCGGCCGCAGCCGTGCGACGCCGTCGTTCAGCCGCACCAGCGCCTCGGGCGAGGAGCCGACCACCGTGACGTCCCCGAGTGCGCAGTAGTACATGTAGGGCGAGGGGTTGATCAGGCGCAGCGCCCGGTACGCCTGGAAGGGATCCAGTTCGTGCCGGCCGGAGAAGCGGCTGGAGAGCACCAGCTGGTAGACGTCGCCGGCGGCGATGTATTCCTTGATGCGCTCGACGCCCGAGAGGTACTGCGCACGGCTGCTCGAGGCCTCCGCGGCGCTGCAGCGCCCGCCGCGCGCGCGCCCCGGCAGCGCGCCGCGCAGTGCCTGGATGATCTCCTGGCGCAGCCGCTGCCGATCCGCTTCGCTGCCGGCGTGCAGCAGCGCGATGCCGCGCGTCAGGTGATCGAACACCAGCAGGGAGCTCGGCGCGACGTAGTGCAGCGCCGGCACGTCGGAGTGCTTCCCGGCCGGCACCGCCAGGCGCTCGAAGAAGCGCACCACGTCATACGCGGCGTAGCCGACCAGCCCGCCGGCGAGCGGCACGCCGGGCAGCTCAGGGCCGGGCACGGCGGTGCGCCCGAGGGCGCTGCGCAGGCCCTCGAGCAGTTCCGCGGCGCTGCGCGGCACCGGCCGGCGCTCGGCGCCGATCTGCAGGCCCTCGTGGGTCAGGCGCACGCTGAGCGCCTCGCCGAAGCCGATGAACGAATACCGCCCGAGGCGCTCCCCGCCCTCGACGCTCTCGAGCAGGAAGTGCGGAGCAAAGGCACCGAGTTTCATGAACGCCGAGACCGGCGTGTCCAGATCCCCAGGGATGTCAAATGGCTGCTTCAACGCGTTCTCCAAAACACTCGGGCGTAAAAAAACCCACTCCGGAGGCTGTCCGGAATGGGTTTGGTCGATTCCTGCGGCTGTCTAGTGCGGAAAGAAACTCAGCAGCCCGCGGCCCACTCCGGATTGGGAGTGCGCCACCACCAGTGCAGGTTGGTCGGGTGCAGCTGAAGCATGCCTCTGAGCCTATCACCACCGCTGCGCGCGATACAATAGCCGCCCGTTCGGTCAGTCTGCGGTGGCCCGCCATGCCCTCTTTCGATGTGGTCTCGGAGGTCGATGCTCACGAGGTCGCCAACGCGGTCGACCAGGCCAACCGTGAACTCACCCAGCGGTTCGACTTCAAGGACACCGGCGCGCGCTTCGAACTCGAGGCGCTCGTGGTGACGCTGCAGGCGGAGGTGGATTTTCAGCTCAAGCAGATGCTGGAGATTCTCAAGCTGCGCCTCGCCAAGCGCGGCGTGGACCTGGCCTGCCTCGAGGCGAAAGATCCGGTGACCACCCTGTCCTCGGCGCGCCAGGAGGTGCACCTGAAGCAGGGGATCGACGCCGAGACGGGCAAGCAGGTCATGCGGCTGCTGAAGGACTCGAAGCTGAAGGTGCAGGGGAGCCTGCAGGGCGAGAAGGTGCGCGTCACGGGCAAGCAGCGGGACGATCTGCAGGCCGCGATCGCGCTGCTGCGCGGCGCGAAGGTGTCCGTGCCGCTGCAGTTCAACAACTTCCGCGACTGAGCCGCCCCGATGCCCCCCGTGGCGCACGTGATCGACGGTCTGTGGCTCGCGTTCGTCGCGATCTGGCTGGTCGGAGCGCAGTTCAACAAACGCGCCAGCACCCATGCGCCGTGGAAAACCTGGGTCGCGCGGCTCGCGATCATCGCGCTGCTGCTCGGCGTGCGGCTGCACAGCGGGGCCGGCGGGCAGCTCGGCGCCGCGCCGGGTCCGGGGCGCCAGTGGAGCGGTGCGGTGTTGGTTGCCCTCGGGTTGGGATTTGCCGTCTGGGCCCGTGTTCACCTCGGCCGCAACTGGGGCATGCCGATGTCCCTGCGCGCCGGACATGAACTCGTGACCCGCGGTCCGTACGCGTACGTGCGTCACCCCATCTACACCGGCATTCTGCTCGCACTGCTCGGCTCAACGGTCGCGCTCGAGCCGATGTGGGGATGGGCGCTGGTGCTGTTCTTCGCGTACTTCCTCTACAGCGCCCGCGCCGAGGAGCGCATGATGGCCGAGCAGTTTCCCGAGGCGTATGCGGCCTACAAAGCGCGCACGCGCATGCTCATCCCGTTCATTTTCTGAGCCGGATCGAGCCCTCCTGCCTTCGGGCGCAGGAGGGCTCGGGGGGGGCTCACGCGGCGCGCGCCTCCTGTGCGCCGTCGGCATCCGGCAGGTTCTCGAGCACCCGCGCCACGGCATGCACCGTGGCCGCGATCCGCACGGCGCTCTGGACCGCCTCGCGGCCGAGGCCGTGCTGGCGAACCTGGCGTTCGTGCGCCACGATGCACGCCCCGCACCCGTTGATGGCCGACACGGCGAGCGAGAGCAGCTCGAAGTCCGCTTTGGCGATCCCGGGATTGCCGATCACATTCATCCGCAGGCGCGCCGGCAGGGTGGCGTACTCGCTGTCCTCGACCAGGTGCGTGAACCGGTAGTACACGTTGTTCATGCCCATGATCGCCGCCGCCGCGTGCGCGGCCTGCCGTTGGGCGGCATCGAGGTGTGCCGCGGCCAGCACGTCGAGCGCTGCGAGCAGGCGCCGATTGCGCGATGCGGCGGCCGAGGCCAGTCCGATCGCCCAGATCTGCGTCTCGGTGAGCCCGGGCGCGCCCGCCGGGCTGAGGACGCTCGAGAGGTTGAGTTTCAGGTCGCGCGCATATTCCGGCAGCGCCTCGCGAATCGCATCTAGTGTACTCATGACTGCTTCCTCTGCGCCCCTTCAGGCCACTTTGATGGTCGCGTCGCCCTGCTTCCAGTTGCACGGGCACAGCTCGTCGGTCTGCAGCGCATCGAGGACGCGCAGCACTTCCTCGGGGCTGCGTCCGACGTTCAGGTCGGTGACGTAGACGAAGCGGATGACACCCTGCGGATCAACGATGAAGGTTGCGCGCTGGGCGACGCCGGCCTCGGCGTCGAGGATGCCGAGGCGCATCGACAGCTGACGCTTGATGTCCGAGAGCATGGGGAACGGCAGGGTGCGCAGTTCCTGCTTCTCGGTGCGCCACGCCAGATGGACGAACTCGCTGTCGATGCTCGCGCCGAGCACCTGGGCGTCACGCTCCTGGAACGCCTTGTCGAGCTGGCCGAAGGCGGCAATCTCGGTCGGGCAGACGAAGGTGAAGTCCTTCGGCCAGAAAAAGACCACGAGCCACTTGCCCGGGAAACTCTGGCCCGTGAAGGTCTGGAAGGCGTTGCTGACGTCGTTGGAGACGACGCCGGTGAGGGAGAACTCCGGAAAACGCTGGCCGATCGATAACATGTCGCTCGCTCCTGGATGAGGGGTACTTGGGATTCCCCGGCGGGGATGGGCGGCATCATGCGGGTCGGCCTTTCATTGATCCAATCGATTGATTGTATAATCTTGATAGATGACGTAAATCGTCCAGAACCCCCGGAGTCTCCCCGTGCCGGACATCAAGCTGAAAGATCTGCGCTATCTGGTGGCGGTGGCCGACACCCGCCACTTCGGTCGGGCGGCCGAGCGCTGCTTCGTCAGCCAGCCGACGCTCTCGGCGCAGCTGAAGAAGCTCGAGCAGTCCCTCGGTGTGCAGCTCATCGAGCGCCAACCGAACAACGTGGCGGTCACCGACGCCGGCGAGCAGATCGTGGCGCGGGCGCGGCGGATTCT
>JAJZSQ010000087.1 GCA_021849615.1 Pseudomonadota bacterium | reverse complement strand
CCCGAATCGCGGGCGAACAGCACGTAGGGCACCCGGCTCAGATCGTAACTGGCCGCATAGCCGAACACGAGGGTCTGCACCAGCACCGGTATCAGCAGACTGAGCCGCGTACGGCGGTCCTTCAGCACCGCGAGCAGCTCCTTGCGGGTGAGCGCCACAATGCGTCTGAGGGTCAGCGGCAGCATTCAGGCGAGCCTCTTGCGGGTGATGGCTCCGAGCGCGAACGCGAGCACCCCGAGCATGGCGAGCAGCGCGAGTGCATTGGGCACGATCACTGCCCAAACATCGCCGGCAAGAAACGTCGTTTGCAACAGCGCCACGTAGTAACGCGCCGGCAGTAAATAGGTGACCACACGAATCGGCGCGGGCATGCTGCGCAGGTCGAACAGCAGCCCCGAGAGCATGAAAGCGGGCATAAACGTGGCGAGCAAGGTTACCTGGCTCGCGACCAGCTGGTTTTTGACCGCCGAGGAGATCAGCAGGCCGATGCCGAGCGCCACCAGCACGTACAGCACCGAACCGGCGAAGAGCACCGCCACCGAGCCGCGCAACGGAACGTGAAACAGGAAGCGTCCGGCAAGCACACACAACACCAGACCCGCCATGCCGAGCACGAAATACGGGATGGTCTTGCCGAGCAGGATCTCCGTGCCCCGCACCGGCGTGACGAACAGCGCCTCGAAAGTGCCGCGCTCCCACTCGCGGGCCACCACCATGGCGGTGAGAAACGCCCCAATCAGAGTCATCACGAGCACGATCAGCCCTGGCACGAGAAAGTACCGGCTGTCGTTGGCAGCGTTGAACCACACGCGGCTCTGCACCTGCACCGGTGCGAGGAGCCCCGGGGCGCGTTGAGCCGACCAGGCCTCGATGACGCCGGTCACGTAGCCCTCGATGATCCGTGCGGTGTTGGCATCGGCGCCGGAGACGATCAGCTGCACACTCGCCCCGCTGGCGCGCACCTGGCGGGCAAACAGCGGCGGCACGGTGAAGATCGCCGAGACGCGCCCGCGCAGCAGCAGCTGCTCGGCCTGGTGCAGCGAAGTGACGCCGCGGGGCGCAAAGTATGGGGAGAGTTGCAGCCGCCCGATCAGACTGCCGGCGAGCCCCGAGCCGTCCTGGTTGAGCACCGCGATCGGAACATTCTTCACATCGAGCGACAGCCCGTAGCCGAACAGCAGGATGAGAATGACCGGCAGCACCACGCCCATGGCGATGCTGGCCGGATCGCGGATCATCTGCCGCCACTCTTTGCGCACCAGCGTGCCGATCCGGCCGAGGCGCGCCCGCAGATCGCTGGACGGTGCCCGCTCCATGACTCAGGCCACTCCCGCCGCCGCCTCGGCGGCGCGCGCCTGTTCGATCACGGCGATGAAGGCGTCCTCCATCGTCGGCTCGAAGTCCGCATGCCGCGGCGCCCGCGCGCGCACCTCGGCGGGCGTGCCCTGCGCCAGCACCCGCCCGGCATCCATGATCACGATGTGATCGCAGTACTCCGCCTCCTGCATGAAGTGCGTCGTCACCACCACCGTGACGCCCTGAGCCGCGAGCGCGGAGATCCGCCGCCAGAACGCGCGCCGCGCGAGCGGGTCGGCGCCGCTGGTCGGCTCATCGAGGAACAGGATGCGCGGCTCGTGCAGCAGTGCCGCGGCCATCGCCAGGCGCTGCTTGAAGCCGCCGGGCAGGTCCGCCGCCGCGCCGCGTGCGCCGGTGAGCTCGAACTGGCCCATCGCCCAGTCGATGCGCTCGCGGCGCGCCGCACCGTGCAGACCATAGACGCTGGCAAAGAACTCGAGGTTCTCGCGCACGCTGAGCGGACCGTAGAGAGAGAACTTCTGCGCCACGTAACCGAGCTGTCCGCGCGCCGCATCGCCGGCCGTCGCGACGTCGACCGCGCCGATGCGCAACACTCCGCCGCTCGGTGCGAGCAGTCCGCACAGCATGCGAAACGTGGTGGTCTTGCCCGCACCGTTCGGGCCGAGCAGCCCGAAGATCTCCCCGCGCGCGACCGAGAAGCTCACCCGATCGACCGCGGTGAACGCCCCGAAGCGCCTCAGCAGCCCACGCACCTCGATGAGCGCACCGCTCGCCTGCGGCGGGGCGCGCCGCAGCACGATGTCGCTGTGCGCCTCGGGTGGCTGGTGCCCGCGCAGCATGACCATGAAGCCGTCCTCGAAGCGCGGCGCCACGGGCTGCGCGCCGGACTCCGGCGCGCATTGCGGGTGTGCGCCGACGCAGCGCACCGCGCCGGCATCGGGCACCGCGTCGATCACCGACTCGACGCCGAGGAGGCGCGCCTGCAGCGTGCGGGCACTCTCCCCGGCGCCCGGCGTGAGTTTGTACGTGCGACCGGCGGCGAGCCGCGTGATCTCCCCGGGCGCCGCCTCGGCGAGCACGCGACCGGCCTGCAGCACGATCACGCGGTCGGCGCCCTCGGCCTCATCGAGATACGCGGTGCTCATCAGCACCGTGAGGCCTTCCTCGTGCACCAGCCGGCGCACGATCTGCCACAGTTCGCGCCGCGACAGCGGGTCGACCCCGACGGTCGGCTCATCGAGCAGCAGCAGCTGCGGCGGGCGCACCAGCGTGCACGCCAGGCCGAGTTTCTGCTTCATCCCGCCGGAGAGCTGCCCGGCGAGGCGCGCCTCGAAGCGCCCCAGGTCGGTCATGTGCAGCAACTGCGGGTAGCGCGCCGCACGCTCCTCGCGGCTCACCCCGTGCAGATCCGCATACAGATCGAGGTTCTCGCGTACCGTCAGGTCTTCGTACAGGCCGAATTTCTGCGGCATGTAGCTCACCTGCTCCTGAATGCGCTGCGCCTCGTGCACCGGATCGAGTCCGAGCACCCGCAACGCGCCGCGCTCGGGGCGCAGCAGGCCGCAGACGAGCCGGATCAATGTCGTCTTGCCAGCCCCGTCGGGCCCGACCAGCGCACTCAAGGAGCCGGCCGGGACGCTGAGCGACACGCCCGCGAGGGCCGGGGCGCGCGGTCCGAAGGACTTGTGCACCTCGCGGCACTCGAGCACGACCGGCGCGGAGGCATTCACGCGCCGGACCCGCCCGCGCCGAGATACACGGTTGCCGGCATGCCCAGACGCAGCTCATCATGCGGATCCTTCACGAACACGCGGATCTCGTACACCAGGCTAGTGCGCAGCTCGGGCGTCTGCACCGTCTTCGGGGTGAACTGCGCTTCGGAGGAAATGAAACCCACCCACCCGGCGAAGCGTCGGTGGGCGAATGCGTCGACTGCGACGGTTGCGGCCATTCCCGGATGCACGCGCGCCAGATCGGTTTCAGGAATGTAGGCGCGCACCCACTTCGGGTTGGTGATTGCGAGCGTCAGCACCGGGTTTTGCGGCGAAACCATGTCGCCCGGCTCCCCGATACGGGTGCGCACCAGCGCATCGAGCGGCGCACGCAGCGTGGTGTCGGCGAGTTCCTGGCGCAGCAGTGCGACCGTCGCTCGGTCGGCCGCGAGCAGCGCACTCGCCTGATCGATGTCCTCGCGTCTCGGCCCCAACACCGCCAAATGCAGCGCTTCGCGCGCCACGCGCGTGCGCGCCGCCGCCACGGCCGCAGCTGCCCGCGCATCCGTCACGTCCTGGCGACTGACGGCCCGTCCGCCGGAGCGCCCATACACCGAGGCGACGCGCGAGTACTGCGCCAGGGCCTGGCGCTGCTGGGCACGCGCCAGGGCCAGATTGGCCCGCGCCTGGGCGATCTCCTGCGGCCGGCTGCCGTGCCGCAGACGCTCGAGTGCCGCCCGCTCGGCCGCCGCGCGCGCTTCAGCCTGCGCCAACATCGGCAGCAGACGACTGGTGTCGAGCTGCGCCAGTGCCTCGCCACGGTGCACCGCGTCGCCTTCCTGCACTGCGATGCTCGCGATGCGGCCACTATCGTTGAATGCGAGGCTGACTTCGCGCAGATCCACGTTGCCGTAGAGCACGATCGGACCGGGGCCGGCGGAACGCCCCGCGTACCACCACAGCGCGAGACCCGCCGCGAGGATCACGCCCGCGCCGAGCGCGAGCCGGCGGCGCCAGCGCACAGACGGCGCGGCCGGCGCGGGCACAGGATTAACAGAGAGTGCGTTCACGTCCGAACTCCTGGAACGAGGCGCAAATTTTCTATCACTTGATACTTTTCTGTCAATTGATACTATTACGGATGAGCCGAAACCGCGGCGCACGCCAAGCACGAATCCACTCGATCCGGTGACCACTCCACGCATCCGCCACACGCCGACCGAAGTCCCCCGCCCGCCGGCCCGCCGCGCACGCATGCGCCGCTACCCCTGCGGCGATGACACTCGGCGGCGCATCCTCGAGACCGCCATCGAGCTGTTTGCGCATCTGGGCTACCCGGGCGCCTCGACCCGCACCATCGCGCACCGTGCGGGCGTCAGCCTGCCGGCCCTGCAGTACTACTTCGGCGGCAAGCCGGGTCTGCACCGCGCGTGCATCGAGTACATCACCGAGGACGTGCGCGCCCGGCTCGACCCGCCGGCCGAGCGGGCGCAGCGGGCGCTCGCCGACGGCCGCCTGACGCGCGCACAACTGCTCGAATTGCTGCGCAGCCTGATCAAACCGTTGCTCGAGGGGCTCGCCAGTGAGCGCCCGCAGAGCTGGGCGCTGTTCTTCGCCCGCGCCCAGATCGAACAGAACGATGCGCTCGACGCCATACACGAGCGCATCGGCGGACGCTTGGTCACGCTGCTCACCGAGATCATCGGCCGGCTGCTCGGCGAGGCGGCGCCGCCTGAGCCGCGCGTGCGCGCCGTAGCCATCGTCGCGCAGATCATGCTGGTCGGGCGCGCCCGGCCCATGGTGCTGCGCTCCCTCGGCTGGCCCGACTTCGCCGAGGAACGGCTCGCGACGCTGCAGCGCGTGCTGTGGCGCAGCATCGAGGCGAGCCTCGGCGGCCCCTGATCCGCGCCGCCCGGGACTCCCGCTCGGGCGCGCCGCGCGGTACGATTACCGCACTCACCCTTACTGCTCGCCGTGCCACACCCGAAGCCCCCGCCCCGCCCTGCCGCCGACCCGCACCGTCCCGCGCGTGCCGAGGACACGCTCTACCGCGCCGGCGATCCGGACTTCATGACGTCGCTGGCGCGCGGCCTGCACGTCATCCGCGCCTTCGCCGGGCTCGACTGCCGGCTCACCATCGCCGACGTCAGCCGCGCCACGGGCTTGACCCGTGCGGTGGTGCGCCGCTGCTTACACACGCTGCGCGAACTCGGCTACGCCGCAAGCGACGGCCGCGCCTTCTATCTGCAGCCGCGCGTTCTCAGCCTCGGCTATGCATATCTGTCCACCGCACCGCTCAGCACTGCCGCGCCCCCGATCCTGCAGGAGCTCAGTGAGCGGATCGGCGAAGCCACCACCGTGGCGGTGCTCGATGAAGGCGCGGTGGTCTACGTGGCGCGCGCCTCGACCTCGCGCATCATGTCGGTGACGCTCGGCGTCGGTAGCCGCCTGCAGGCGTACTGCACGGCGCTCGGTCGAGTGCTGCTCGCGAGCCTGCCGCAAACTCAGATCGAGGCGTTGCTCGAGCGCACGGAGCTCACGGCGCACACGCGCTTCACGGTCACCTCGCGCGAGCGGCTGCTGGAGATTCTCGCCGAGGTTCGCGCCGCGGACTTCGCGCTGAACGATCAGGAACTGGAGATCGGCCTACGCTCGCTCGCCGTGCCGGTGCGCAACGTGCTCGGCACCACGGTTGCGGCGATGAACGTCAGCGCCCAGGCCTCGCGCCTCTCCAGCCGCGAGCTGATCGAGAGCGTGCTGCCGTCACTGCGCGCGGCCGCCGAGCGACTCGGCAGCCAACTAGCGCCATAACACGCGTTCCCGGCGGCGGTGAGCGCGCGTACACTGCGCCGATGTTCCGCTCCCTCACACCGGCCGTACTCGGCCTGATCATCGCCAACGTGGCGATCTTCCTGCTCGAGCAGGTGGTTCCGGCCTCCCTCGTCCTGCGCTTTGCGCTCTGGCCGCTCGGCCCGGACTTCCACCTCTGGCAGCTGGTGACCTACGCCTTCCTGCACGGCAGCTGGTGGCACATCTTCGGCAACATGTTCGGGCTGTTCGTGTTCGCCCCGGCGCTCGAGCAGTACTGGGGCAAGCAGCGCTTCCTCTTGTATTATTCCGTATGCGTGATCGCCGCGGCGCTGACGCAGATCGCCGTGCAGCACGCCACCGGCAGCCACGAACCGACGATCGGCGCCTCCGGCGGGGTGTTCGGCGTGCTGCTCGCCTTCGCCATGCTGTTCCCGCGCGCGCGACTGTTGCTGATCCTGCCGCCGATTCCAATGCCGGCCTGGCTATTCGTACTGCTCTACGGGCTGCTCGAGCTGTTCTTCGGCGTCACCGGCACCGAGCCGGGCATCGGCCACTTCGCACATCTCGGCGGCATGCTCGGCGGGGCGATCCTGATGCTCTACTGGCGCTCGCGCGCCTCGCGCGGTACTTGGCGGCCCGGTTAGCGGGAACTTTTGCGGCTGCCGGGAACTCTATGGCAGCCTGAGTCAGGAGGCGCCATGATCAAGACCGAGCAGCTGTGCAAGCGCTACCCCGCCGTGACGGCCGTCGAGGACGTCACGTTCGAAGTCCAGCCGGGCGAAGTACTCGGCTTTCTCGGTCCCAACGGCGCCGGCAAGACGACGACCATGCGCATGCTGGCCGGTTTCGTCACACCGACCTCCGGGCGCGCCAGCATCTGCGATCACGACGTCGAAGACGAGCCGCTCGCCGCTCGCCAGTCGCTCGGCTACCTGCCCGAAGGCGCCCCGTGCTACGGCGAGATGCGCGTCAGCACCTTTCTCGAGTTCATTGCAGATCTGCGCCGCCTCGAGGGCGCACGCAGGCGCGCTCGCCTCGAGTACGTCATCGAGCGGCTGCAGCTCGCGAGCGTGCTCGAGAGGCCGATCGAGACGCTCTCGAAAGGATTCCGGCGGCGGGTCGGACTGGCGCAGGCGATCATGCACGACCCGCCGGTACTGATCCTCGATGAGCCCACCGACGGGCTCGATCCGAACCAGAAGCACGAGGTGCGCACGCTCATCGAGGAGATGGCGAGTGCGAAGATCATCGTCATCTCAACGCACATCCTCGAGGAGGTGGCCGCTGTCTGCACGCGTGCCATCATCATTGCGCGCGGGCGGATCGTCGCCGACGACACCCCGCTGCAGCTGGCGAGCCGCTCGCGCTACCACAACGCGGTGTCGCTGCAGCTCGCCCGTGCCGAGCAGCTCGAGACGGCTCGCGCGGCACTCGCCGGGCTGGCGCAGGTCGAGCGCGTCGAGCTCACCGAACGCGAGGCGCGCCTCACGGCGCTGCCGCGCGCCGGGGCGATGATTCTGCAGGACGTCGCGGCGCTTGCCGCGCAGCAAGGCCTGCAGCTGAAGGAGCTGCACCTGGAATCCGGTCGCCTCGACGAAGTTTTTCGCACCATCACCGCCTGATGGCACACGCTGGGGGACCGATGCGCAACGTGGCACTGATCCTGCGCCGCGAGCTCGCGAGTTATTTCGCGACGCCGCTGGCGTATGTTTTCATCATCATATTCCTGGTGCTGGCGAACGCCTTCACGTTCTACGTCGGCGCCTTCTACCAGCGCGGCCAGGCCGACCTGCGGCCGTTCTTCATGTTTCACCCGTGGTTGTATCTGTTCCTGATCCCGGCGCTGACCATGAAGCTGTGGGCCGAAGAGCGTAAATCCGGCAGCATCGAGCTGCTGATGACGCTGCCGGTGAAGGCGTGGGAGGCGGTGCTCGGCAAGTACCTCGCGGCGTGGCTGTTCACCGCGCTCGCCCTCGCGCTCACCTTCCCGATCTGGATCACGGTCAACTACCTCGGCAGTCCCGACAACGGCGTGATCTTCGCCTCCTACCTCGGCAGCCTGCTGCTCGCGGGGGGCTTCCTCGCCATCGGCTCGTGCATGTCGGCGCTGACGCGCAACCAAGTGGTGGCTTTCATCCTCGGGGTCGTCGCCTGCTTCGTCCTGCTGCTCGCCGGCTACCCGATGGTGCTCGATTCATTCCGCGGCTGGGCGCCCGAGACGCTGACCGAAGCGATCGCCTCGCTCTCGCTGCTGACGCACTTCCAATCGATCACACGCGGGGTACTCGAGCTGCGCGACGTGCTGTACTTCGTGATGCTGATCGGGTTCTTTCTGTTCACCACCACGGTCGCGGTCGACCTGCGCAAAGCGGACTAGGAGCGCAGCATGATGAAACGCTCGACTTTAGGCTGGGGTTCGGTGGGCGCGCTGGCGGTGCTGCTCATCGGGCTGACAATCATCTTCAATTACGCGCTCTCGGGCGCACAGCTCGACCTGACGCAGCATCACCTGTACACGCTCTCGCGCGGCACGCGACGCATCCTCAAGGGCATTCACGAGCCGATCGACCTGTACTTCTTCTACTCGCGCAAGACCGCCGACGGTGTGCCGCAGCTGCGCGCGTACGGCGATCACGTCGAGAACTTCCTGCGCGAGATCGCCGCGGATGCGGACGGCAAAATCCGGCTGCACGTCATCGATCCGCGACCTTATTCGGTCGAGGAAGACCGCGCTGCCGAGCTCGGCGTGCGCGGCACGCCGGTCAATGACGCCGGCAGCAAATTCTACTTCGGTCTCGCCGGCACGAACGCCACCAACGGCCGTCAGGCGATCCCATTCTTCGATCCGCGCAAGCAGCGCTTTCTCGAGTACGACATCGCCAAGCTGATCTACCAGCTCGCCCATCCGACCAAGCCGCGCATCGAGTGGTACTCGAGCCTGCCCATGAGCGGCGGATTCAACCCGCAGAGCGGACAGATGCGCCAGCCCTGGGTCGCGTACCGTCAGGCCGGACAGCTCTACGATCTGCACGCGCTGAAGCCCGATGCAACCACGATCCCCGCCGGCACGCGCGTGCTCGTGCTGGTCGATCCGCAGCACCTCTCGCCGGCGACTCTTTTCGCCATCGACCAGTATGCGCTCGCCGGCGGTCACATCATCGCCTTCGTCGATCCGCTGGCCGAGTCAGCCGTGACGCCCGGCAGCGCACCGACGCCCGGCGGCGGCGAGCTCGACCGGCTGCTCGCCTCCTGGGGCGTGCGCTTCAACCCCAATGAGGTCATCGCCGACCGTTCGCTCGCGCTCAACGTCGCCGGTCCCAACGGCGCGCCCCGCCTCGACCCGCTGATCATCGGACTCGGGCGCGCGCAGATGTCTCACCACGACGTGATCACTGCGGGATTGTCGAGCATCAACCTCTCCACGGCCGGGTACTTGAGCCCCCTGAAGAGCGCCGGCACCCGCTTCCGGCCGCTGCTGTGGAGCAGCACCGATGCGATGCCGCGCGCGGCGCAGTCGCTGGCCGGCCTGACCGATCCCTCGAGCGTGCTGAACGGCTTCAAGCCGACCGGCAAGCGCTATGTGTTCGCCGCGCGCGTCAGCGGCAAGGTGGACAGCGCCTATCCGCACGGACCGCCTGCCGGGGTGAAACTGCCCGCCGGCACGCAGGTGCTCACCCAATCGCGCAAGCCGCTGCAGCTGGTGGTGTTCGCCGACTCCGACCTGCTCTCCGATTACCTCTGGGTGCGTCATCTCGACCTGTTCGGTCAGACGATCAACGAGGCGTGGGCGAGCAACGGCAATCTGCTGCTGAATTCGCTCGACAATCTCGGCGGCAGCGACGATCTGATCAGCGTGCGCGCCAAAGCGGGCTTCACCCGGCCGTTCACGCGGGTCGAGGCGCTGCGGCGCACCGCCGAGGCCCGCTACCGCGCCCAGCAGCAGCGGCTGCAGGCGCAGCTGCAGCAGACCGAGCGGCAGCTGACGCTGCTGCAGACCCAGCGCAACCACAAGTCCACGCTGATCCTCACCCCGGTGCAGGAGCAGCAGATCGAGCACTTCCAGGCCGAGCGGGTTACGATCCGCAAGCGCCTGCGCGCCGTGCAGGCGGGGCTCGTGCGCAGCATCGATGCGCTCGGCACGGAGCTGAAAGTCATCAACATCATCGTCATGCCGGCGGTGTTCGCGCTGGCGGCGCTCGCCGGCGCGGCGCTGCGCCGCCGCCGCCGCGCCCGCCAGCACTCCGGGAGCGAGTCATGAAACAACGCCATCTGGCCATCCTGTTCGTCGTCAGCTTCGCGGTGCTGCTGGTGGCGATCTGGGTATCGCACCGCGCGCAGCAGAGCAGCGCGTCAGTGGCCGGCACCCCAGTCCTGCCCGGACTGACAGCGCACCTCAATGCGCTCACCGAGGTGCGCATCAGCGGCGCCGATGGCCGGCACGTCACGCTGCTCAAGGGCGCGCACCGGTGGCAGGTCAAGCAGCGCGGCTATCCGGCCGACTCCGGCAAGTTGCGTAAACTGCTGATCGACCTCGGCAATCTCAAGGCGGTGGAACGCAAGACCCGACTCGCGGCCGACTATGCGGCGCTCGGCGTGCAGTCCCCGGGCGCCGCGGGCGCGAGCGGCGTGCGCATCGACCTGGTGAGCCCGGCGCACACCTGGTCGCTGATCGTCGGGCACAGCGACGGCGGCAGCGGCGCCTACGTACGGCGCGTCGGCCACAAGCAGAGTCTGCTCGCCACCCCCCTGGTGATGGCCGAGGCGAAGCCGGCGCAGTGGCTGAGCCCGATCATCATCGACCTGCAACATCAGCAGGTGCGCAGCGTCGAGGAGCATGTCGCGCGCGAGCGTCCGTATCGCATCGAGCGGACCGCAGCCCAGGATCCCCATTTTCGTGTGCTCGGCGTTCCGCCCGGACGCAAGCTCAACGCTCCGGGCGCGGCCGATGTGCTCGCGAGCGCGCTCTCGAACCTGACACTCAACGATGTGCGCAAGGCGGTCCCGCCGCCGCGCGGCGTACCGCTCTCGAGCGCCGTGTTCACCACGTTCTCGGGACTGAGCGTGACCGTGAGCGGCTTCCAGACGGCCCAGCACGGACCGCACTACATCGAGCTGACCGCACGCGCCGTCGGGCCGAAGGCCGCGCAGGCGGCCGGGCACCTCGCGGCCCGCGTGCACGGCTGGCAGTACCGTATTCCCGGCTACAGCTACCGGCAGATCTTCCAGCCGCTCTCGGGGCTGCTGCAGCCGCTGGCGCGGCACACCGTCCCGGCGCGCAAACCGGCCGCCTGAGGCGCCTCAGCGGGCGCGGGCGAGCAGCAGGAGCGTCACGGTCGCCAGCAGCGCCGTCGGCAGCCACGCGACGATCACCGGATTGAGGTGAAAGACGATGGTGCCGCTCTCGATGAGCCGCTGCAGGAGGAAGAAGCCGATGCCGATGGCGAGCGCGAGCATCGCGCGCGCCCCGGCACCGGCCGAGCGCATCGAGCCGAGCACGAATGGCACGGCGAGCAGCACCGCAAATGCGATCGCGACGATGCGCGCGATGCGCGACCAGAACGCAAACTCGTACTGGCCGGCATCGAGCGAATTGGTGTGCAGGTAGCCGATCAGCTGCCAAAGCGAGCGCAGCGTCATCTGCTCCGGATCCTGCACGGTGAAGCCGAGAAAGCTCGCCGAGACGTCCGAGTGCAGCACCTTGCTGCCCGGCGCACGCACCGTGACGCGATCGCCGGTGAAGTGCGAGGCCGTGTAGTGATCGAGCAGCCAGCGGTCGTGGCCGGCCGCCGTGGCGCGCGTGGCATGTCCGACCGCGAGCAACTGGTGCGCCGGGGACAGCT
>JAJZSQ010000086.1 GCA_021849615.1 Pseudomonadota bacterium | reverse complement strand
GCGCGGATGGCCGACGGGTTCATTGCCCCGGCCCGCCGAGCGCTGCTGCCGCTGGACAACCCGTCCTACGACCAGATGACCCCGCAGGGTAAGGCGCTGTTCGACGCGGTCGTGCTGTGGAGCCTGGGGCGCTAGCCCGCCCGGTCAGTCCGCGGCGAACAGGCCCCGCAGCCGCTGCGGTTCGCAGCGCAGGTACTGCGGCGCGGCGCGCACCTGGCCGCCGAGTGCGGCGGCGGCATGCCAGGGCCAGCGGGGATCGTAGAGCGCCGTGCGCGCCAGGGCCACGAGATCGGCATCCCCGTTCGCGATGATCGCTTCGGCCTGCTCGAACCCGGTAATCAGCCCGACGGCGACCACCGGAATCCGCACCGCCGCCTTGACGGCGCGGGCGAGCGGCACCTGGTAGCCAGGTCCCACCGGGATGCGCTGCGCGGCGTGCAGGCCGCCGCTCGAGACGTGGATGGCATCGCAGCCGTGCGCCTGCAGCTGCTCGGCGAATGCCACGGTCTGCTCGCAGTCCCAGCCGCCGTCGACCCAGTCGGTCCCCGAGACCCGCACCGACACCGGTCGATCGGCCGGGAAGGCGGCGCGCACCGCATCGAACACTTCGAGCGCAAAGCGCATCCGGTTCTGCAGCGATCCGCCGTACTCGTCCTCGCGCTGATTGCTGAGCGGCGAGAGGAACTGGTGCAGCAGATACCCGTGTGCGGCGTGGATCTGAACCGCATCGAGGCCGATCCGGCCGGCGCGGGCCGCGGCGGCCGCGAACGCTTCGCGCACGGCGCGCAGACCGTCACGATCGAGCGCCGCAGGGGGCTGCTGGCCCGACGCGAAGGGCAGGGCGGACGGGGCGAGCGTCTGCCAGCCGTGCGCATCGCCAGGCGGCAGCTGCTGGCCGCCTTTCCACGGCACTTCAGTCGATGCTTTGCGCCCCGCGTGGGCCAGCTGCACCGCAATCGGGATCGGGGCGTAGCGCCGGATGCGCTCGACGGTGTCGGCCATCGCCGCCTGCGTCTCGTCGTTCCACAGACCGACGTCGGCATAGGTGATACGCCCTTGCGGCAGGACCGCCGTGGCCTCAATCGTGAGCAGCCCCGCGCCGCTCAAGGCGAGCTGGCCAAGATGAATCAGGTGCCAGTCCGTCATGCGCCCGTGGTCCGCCGAGTACTGGCACATCGGAGCGATCACGATCCGGTTGGCGAGTTCGAGATGGTGCACGCGCAGGGGCGTGAAGAGAGCGGGCGTATGCATCGCGGTCCTGGAATTTGCTGAAGGGAGCGCCCGAAGGCTCGGGCGAGAGGGATTTTACCAGCCGTCGCGTGGCGCGACGACGCCCGCGGACGTCGGGGGCGGCGGCTGCGACCTGGCTCAGCGGCGCAGCCGATGTTCCCGATCCTGCTCGCGCGCCACGATGTCCGCGAGCACCGCGGTATCGGCAGCCAGCCGCTTCAGCAGATCATCGAGCGATAGAATGCCGGCGAGCTGCTCGCTGTCATCGAGCACCGGAACGCGACGCACGCCGTGCGCGCGCATGCGCTCGAGCGCATGTTCCGCCTCTTCGGACGTGCGGGCGATCACCAGCGGCACCCGCATGATCTCGCGCACGGTGGTCGTGGCCGGATCGAGGTCCTTGGCGAGGACCTCCACGACGATGTCGCGGTCCGTGACGATGCCGATCGGCGCGTGCGTCTCCTCGCTGTCATCGATCACGACCAGGTCGCCCACGTGCCGCTCGCGCATCAGGCGTGCCGCATGCAGCGCACTGATCTGTGCCGTGCAGTACACGACATCGGGTGTGCAGAGCTCTTTCAGCTTCATGATGCGCTCTCCTCGCAACGGTCCGAACTGACCTCGATGGTGACCATGGCTGCCGCGCTGCCCGCTCAGCGCGACAGGACATGTGCCAGGTGCAGCCATTGCGGCTGAAGTGGCTTCGGTCGCGCCACCGCCTCGCGCAGCAGGCTCACCGTGAGGCGCGCGCCGGAGAGCCCGAGTAAAATGCCAAGCTCGCCGGCGTACCAGCGTTCGATCGCCTCGGCCCCGAGCAGCGTGGCGCTCAGCCGGTCGAATGCACCGGGGCTGCCGCCGCGCTGAACGTGCCCGAGCTTGGTGACCCGCAGCTCGAAGTTCAGCCGCTCGGCATGTTCAGTGAAATGCCGGGCCAGCGCGTCCGCATTGTGTTTCGCGCCTTCGGCGACCACCACGATGGCGTGACTCTTGCCCCGTCGGTACGCATCTTGGATGGCGAGGGCGACCTGCTCGGGCGACTGCTCCGCTTCCGGGATCACGATCGCCTCGGCGCCGCCGGCGATGCCGGCCATCAGTGCCAGATACCCGCACGCGCGACCCATCACTTCGACGAGAAAGACCCGTCCGTGCGCTGCAGCGGTCACGCGCAGCCGGCTGATCGCCTCGAGCGCCACATCGAGCGCCGTGGTCGCGCCGAGCGTGACATCGGATCCGGACAGATCGTTGTCAATGGTCGAGGCGATGCCGACGACGGCCACGCCGCGCTGCGCGAGCGCCAGCGAACCGCGCTGCGAGCCGTTGCCGCCGACGACGATCAACCCGGCGATCTCGTGCTCGGCGAGCCGGCGTACGGCCGTCTGCTGGCCTTCGGCGGTGAGAAACTCCGGACAGCGGCTGGTGCCGAGCATCGTGCCGCCGCGATCGATGATGCCGCCGACTTCGCGAGCCCCGAGGCGGCGGAAGTCCCCCGCGATCAGGCCGCTGTAGCCGTGCCGAACGCCGAACATGTCCAGCTCGTGCGCAAGGCCGGCACGCACCGCCGCGCGGATGGCCGCGTTCATGCCCGGGGCATCACCTCCGCTGGTGAGAATGGCGACGCGCTGGGTCACGGTGCACCGTGAGCGCCCGGGCGTATCGCGCTGCGAAGCGGCGAGTCGGAACGGCGCAGGCTCACCGGGCTCGATCCTCGTGGTGCCGGGCACCCCGGACCGTACTGGAGACTTCGCTGAGTTCTGCGGAAAGAACGTCCAACACGTCATCGAGGGAGAGCACCCCGCTCAGCATCCCGCCGGCGCCCACCACGGGCAATCGGCGTACGCCCATGCGGCGCATCGTGCGCAGGGCCTGTTCCAGTGAATCCGTCTCGTCCGCCATCGCCGGATACTGCTTCATCACATCTGCGACCGTGAGCATCTTCGGGTCCGCCTCTCCGGCGACGACCGACACGACGATGTCGCGGTCCGTCAGTACGCCGACGGGGCGTCCGTAAGCGGTATTCGGTTGCGGATCGACGGCCACCAGGAATCCCACGTTCTTCGCGCGCATGCACTGCGCCGCGGAGGCCAGATCGATGTGAGGCGTCACGGTGACGACCTCTCGGGTACAGATGTTGCCGACGTTCGTAGTCATGTCGCCTCCGTCGAGGGTTTCACGCTCCGGTGCGTCCCGTTGCACCCGCAGGCGCAGTGGCGCAGGCGAGCTCGCGCTCGAGCGCCAGGACGCGCACCGTGGTCGGGATCAGCGCATCGGGGTTCAGGCCGATCGAATCGATGCCGAGGCAGACCAGCTCGGCGGTGATCTCCGGATAATCCGACGGTGCCTGACCGCAGATCCCGCTGTGCCGGCCATTGCGCCGGCAGCCTTCGACCGCTTGCTTGAGGAATTTGCGCACACCCGGGTCGCGCTCATCGAAGTCGAAGGCGACCGTCGCCGAATCCCGGTCGACGCCGAGCGTCAACTGCGTCAGATCGTTCGATCCGATGGAAAAGCCGTCGAAGAGTCTGCTGAACTCGTCGATGAGCAGAATATTGTTCGGGATCTCGCACATGACGTAGATCTCGAGCCCGTCCTTGCCTCGCTCCAAGCCGAGCTCGCGCATGCGTGCCACGACCGCGGCACCCTCCTGCACCCGTCTGCAGAACGGGATCATGGGCGTGATGTTGCGCAGCCCCATCACCTCCCGGGCCCGCTTGATCGCGGCGCATTCGAGTGCGAAGCCGGCCGCGTACGACGGGTGGGTGTAGCGGGCTGCGCCGCGCAGTCCGAGCATCGGATTGTCCTCCTTCGGCTCGAACCAGCGGCCGCCGAGCAGCCCCGCGTACTCATTGGTCTTGAAGTCGGACATCCGCACGATGACGGGCTTGGGGAAGAAGGCGGCCGCAATGGTGCCGAGACCCTCGGCGAGCTGCGCGATGAAGAACTCGCGCGGATCGGCATAGCGGTGCGTCAACTGCGCCAGTGCGCGCCGCTCGGCCTCGTCGGCGACCCGCTCCGGATGCAGCAGCGCCATCGGGTGCGCCTTGATGTGCTCGGTGATGATGAACTCCATGCGCGCGAGCGCCACGCCGTCATTGGGCAGGAAGCTCATCTGAAAGGCGGTCGCGGGATTGGCGAGGATCAGCATCATCCGGGTGCGGGGCCGGGCGAGCCGCGCCAGGTCGGTGCGCTCGACTTCGAAGGGCACGTCCCCGGCGTAGACCTTGCCCGTCTCCCCTTCGGCGCACGACACGGTGACGCGCTCGCCGTCGTGCAGCACTGCAGTCGCATTTCCGGTGCCGACCACTGCGGGAACCCCGAATTCGCGTGCCACGATTGCCGCATGACAGGTCCGCCCGCCGCGATCCGTGACGATGGCCGCAGCGCGGCGCATGATCGGCTCCCAGTCGGGTGTCGTGCTCTCGGTCACGAGCACCTCACCGCTGCGGAACTGGCCCATGTCGGCGCTGCTGGCGATCCGGCGCACCACGCCGCTCGCGACGCGTGCGCCGACGGCATGTCCGGTTACGAGCGGCGCCGGTGCGGCACCGAGCCGATACGTCTCCAGCAGCGCCACGCTGCGCCGCGAAGCGCTGGTCTCGGGGCGTGCCTGTACGACGTAGAGTTGTCCGTCGAGACCGTCCTCGGCCCACTCGATGTCCATCGGCACCGGCGAACCTGCGCGTTCGCTGTAGTGCCATTCGATCTTCAGCGCGTAGTCGGTGAGTGTCAGGATCTGCTGATCGCTGATGCAGTAACGATCGCGCTCCTCGTCGGTCGTGGCGACATTACGGGTCGATTCCGCTCCCGCGCCGTTCGCGTAGATCATCTTGATCTTCTTGCTGCCGAGCGTGTGACGCAGCACCGTGCGCAGGCCGTTGCGGAACGTCGGCTTGAAGACCAGGAACTCATCGGGCTCGACCGCGCCCTGGACGATGTTCTCCCCGAGTCCGTAGCTGCCGGTGATCAACACCACGTCGCGAAAGCCGCTCTCGGTATCGAGCGTGAACATCACGCCGCTCGCGCCGCGGTCGGCGCGGACCATCTTCTGCACTGCGACCGAGAGGGCCACCTTGAAGTGGTCGAATCCGTTGTCGGCGCGATAATGGATGGCTCGGTCCGTGAACAGACTGGCGAAGCAGCCCCGGCACGCCTCCAGCAACCGCGACTCGCCTTCGATGTTGAGAAACGAGTCCTGCTGGCCGGCAAAACTCACCGTCGGCAGATCCTCCGCGGTGGCCGAGCTGCGCACGGCGAGGCTGGTCGTTGCGGCCGATTCGCTCATCAGGTGCCGGTACGCAGAGAGAATTTCCGCCTCGAGATCGGCGGGAAGCCCTGCCGAATAGATCATGTGGCGTGCCTGACGAGCGCGCTCGGCGAGATCCTCCGGATCCTCGACGCGCAGCGGCGCAAGGAGCGCGCGCAGCGGTTGCCAGAGCCGGGCCTGCTCGAGCAGGTGCCGATAAGCCTCAGTGGTAATGGCGAAGCCATTCGGGATCGGCACGCCCTGCGGCCGCAGGGCCTGGTACATCTCCCCGAGTGAGGCGGTCTTGCCGCCCACAAGCGGCAGATCCGCGGAGGAGATCTGCGCGAAGGTACGGATGAAACGATCTGCGCCGGCCATCTTCGCCCCTGTGGCTGCAAAGCGGCACCGAGTGCGCCGCAGCGCGGCGCCCTGAGCCCTCGGGCAGACGTTACGCGCCTGGTGGGCGGCGCGAATCCGCAGTTGTGCCTATCGGTCGTGCGCGCGGCGCCGCCCGGGCGATGCGCCGGGCGTTCGACTCAGGCGGCGGCGCTGCGCAGGTGCTGCGGGTCGATCGGCAGCGAGCGGATGCGTTTGCCGGTCGCTGCGAACAGCGCATTGCACAACGCGGGCAGCACGGGCGGCAGCGCCGGTTCGCCGAGTCCGGTCGGCGGGTTGTCGCTGCTCACAAAGTGCACTTCGAGCGGCGGCGCTTCCTCGATGCGCAGCAGTCGATACGTGTCGAGGTTCTTCTGCAGCACGCGGCCCTCGTCCAGCGTGACGAGCAGGTGCAGCGCCTGGCCCAGGCCGTCGAGAATCGCGCCCTGGGCCTGGTTGTAGGCTCCTGCCGGGTTGATGATCTGGCTGCCGATGTCCACGGCGGCCCAGACCTTGTGCACGTGCGGCACACCGTCGGCGGAGACGCTCGCCTGGACGACCTCGGCGACATACCCGAAGTGGCTGTAGTAGAACGCCAGGCCCATGCCGGTCCCGGACGGGAGACGGTCCCGATTCGCCCATCCGGAGCGGCGCGCGACTTCCTCCAGCACGCCGCGGACGCGGCCGGTGTCGAAAGGGGGGATCCGTAGTCCGTAGCGCGGTGGCGGCGCCGGCAGCACGCGCGCCGGACCGTACAGCGCCAGGCGCAGCGCGAGCGGGTCGCGACCGCCGGCATGCGCCACTTCATCCAGAAAGGACTCGAAGGCGAAGGCGAGTGCGTTGCCGCCGGGATTGCGCATCGGACCGGTGGGCACAGCGAGTTCGATCAGTGACTGCCCATACTGCAAGGCGGGCACGAAGCCGGCCGGGAAATGATCGCGCGGCAGATCGGCCGAGGAGGCGACCCGGCCGTTCTGACCGAAGGTGATGAAATGATCGCGAAACGCCGTCAACCGTCCTTCGGCATCGAGCCCCGCCGTGAAGTGATGGAAACCGCCGGGGCGGTACGAGTCGTGCTGAATGTCCTGCTCGCGGTTCCAGAGGAGTTTGACCGGGCGGCGGGCGTGCTGCGCGATTGCCGCGGCTTCGACCATGTAGTCGTTGTTCAGCCGCCGGCCGAACCCGCCGCCGACCCGCGTCATGTGCACGCGGATCTTGCCGGGATCGATCCGGAGTGTCTCGGCGACGAGTTTCGCCCCCGGCGCCGGGTTCTGCGTGGGCGCCCAGATCTCCAGACTGCCGTCGTGCCCGAGGCGCGCGGTGCAGTTCTGCGGCTCGAGCGTCGCGTGCGCCAGGAACGGATAGGTATAGGCCGCGCTCACGGTTTTGTGGGCCTGCGCCAACGCGGTCTCGACATCGCCGTCGCGCCGCAGGACCGTCTGCGGGGTCTTCTGCGCCAGGCGATCGGCCTCGAGGGCGAAGGCGTGCGTGCTCTGGTTCGAGGCGGCACGCGGCTCCCATTCGGCGCGCAGCTTGCGCAGCGCCTTCTGTGCGTCCCACCACCTGTCGGCAATGATCGCAACGCCGTCGACCAGCCCCATCCTCACGGCAGCATCCGGCTGCGACGCGCGCAGCACGAACGCGTCGCGTACACCTGGCTGCGCCTTGAGCTCCTCGATGTTGGCACGCACCAGCCGAGCGCCGAACACCGGCGATTTGGCATACACCGCGTAACTCAGATCCGGCAGGCGCATGTCGATGCCGAACAGCGGCTCCCCGGCGAGTACGCGCGGACTGTCCACGCCGCCGGTGAACCGTCCAATGATCGTGTACTCGGCCGGGGTCTTGAGCCTCACGGTGTTCAAATCCGGGGCGGGCAGCGTCGCGGCGCGGCTCGCCAGCGCGCCATACCCGAGGGTGCGCCCACTCGGGCGGTGTCGCACGGTGCCGTGCTCCGCGGCACATTCGTCGAGCGGAACGTTCCAGGTGTGTGCTGCGGCCGTGAGCAACATCTGCCGGCCGGCCGCGCCCACGCGTTGCATCGGGATCCAATTCAGCGGTGTGCCGAGACTGCCGCCAGCGAACTGCGGGCCGTAGATCGGATCGAGCTGCGCCTGCACGACCCGTACATCGTTCCAGTCCGCGTCGAGCTCATCGGCGATCAACATCGGCAGGGTGGTCTTCATGCCCTGGCCGATTTCCGGGTTCTTCGCCACAAGGGTGATCGTGCCATCGGGATCGATGCGGATGTAGGGGTTGAGCGTGCCGGCAGGCCGGGACGGTGCGCCGGCACCGGCGGCGCTCGGGACGTTCAGTGTCAGCAGCAGTCCGCCGCCGGCGGTGAGTGCGACGGTGAGAAATTCCCGGCGCGAGAGTCCGGCGATGCCGCTGACGCCTTCATGATCCTCTCGGTCATTCATGAGCGCTCCTCCCGCGTATCGGCAGTGGGCAGGCCCGCGGCATGCTTGATGGCCGCGCGGATCCGGGTGTAGGTGCAGCAGCGGCAGATGTTGCCGTGCATGGCCTGATCGATGTCCGCATCGGTGGGCCGAGGATTCTTAGCCAACAGCGCCGTCGCCGACATGACCTGTCCGGCCTGACAGTACCCGCACTGCATCACGTCGAGCTCGAGCCAGGCGGCCTTGACTTTGCGGCCCCACTCATGGGTACCGATGCCCTCGATGGTGACGACGGGGGTCGAACCGACGGCCGAGATGGGCGTGACGCAGGCGCGCGCCGGAACGCCATCGAGGTGCACGGTGCACGCGCCGCACTGGGCGATGCCGCAACCGTACTTCGTGCCGCTGAGGTGCAGATCGTCCCGCAGGACCCACAGCAGCGGCGTGTCGGGATCCGCCTCCACACTGCGCCGCTCGCCATTGATCAGGATTGAAAATTGCATGAGCGCCTCCGCGTTCGTGGCGCCGCCTGGACCGGGCGGCCTGGCGTTCTGGAGCTCAAAGTATAGGGGATCGGATCTGCGCAGTCAGCCGCCCCGCATATACCGCGAGCGTCGACTCGACGGCGTGAGCGTGGTGTCCGCCCCGCTCAGGGTGGGCCGTACGAGAGACAGGCAGACAGATCCTCGGGCGTGTCGAGATCGAGTGCGGCACTGGGCATCGCGAGGGTGATCAGATCGCTGGCGTGCGCGCGCAGCACACCCCGCGCGCCGACGTCACCTTCTAGCGCGAGCAGCGCGTCGAACAGGCGGCGGGGGAATATCGCCGGCGCCCCCGCGCCGCCACTGTAGTACGCCGCGGCGATGGAGTTCGGCGCCTGTCGCCACAGTGCCGCCAGTTGGGCGTATTGAGCGGCACCGATCGCAGCCTGGTCGGCGAGCACCACCATCGCGCCGGCGCAGCTGCGCGGCAGCGCTGCGATGCCGGCGCGGATCGAGCTCGCCAGCCCCTCGGCCCAGTGCGCATTGACGTGGAGGGTGAACGGCTCCTCGGCGATGAGCGCGGCGAGCGCTTCGGCGTGCGCTCCCAGCACCACTGCGGTGTGATCGGCTGCGGCAGCGGCGCGGCGTGCGACGCGCAGCAGCAGTGCCTCACCGTCGATCGGCTGCAGTTGTTTCAGCGATCCGAACCGGCGCCCGCTGCCAGCGGCGAGCACGAGGGCGTGCAGTTCGGCGCGCCGCGCGTTCATCGCGGCGCTGCCGCCCCGCCGGTCTTGCCCTGCAGGAACGCCAGAATCTCCGCCACGATCGACAGCGCAATCGCCTGTGGAGAGCGCCCGCCCAGGTCGAGCCCCACCGGGGCATGCAGTCGCGTGCGCAGCGTGCGAGCGTCTTCGCCGAGATCTTCGAGCAGACGTTCGGCACGTGCGGCCGGTCCCAGCAGCCCAATGTACGGCACGTTCGTGCGCGCCAGCGCCCGCAGATAGTCGCAATCCGCCTGCAATTGGTGGGTCATGACGACGGCGGCCTGGAAGCCGTTGACCTCGAGTCCGCTCAGCAGATGCTCCGCGGACACCGTCAGGACACGTTCCGCCGCGGGAAAGCGGGCGGGCGAGGCGTGCGCGCTGCGGTGATCGACGACCGTGACCTTCCAGTGCAACTCGGCGGCCAGACGTGCCACGGGCAGCGCGTCGGGCCCCGCACCGAGCAGCAACAGCCGCGGCGGCAGCGCGAGCGGCAGCAGGAAGAGCCGATAGCGCCCGGGCACGGCGAACTCGCTGGGCTGGGTCAGATCGATGGCGCGCTCGAGCGCTGCATGCGCGTCGTCCGGGAGCGCGTGCTGCGCCCCGGTGCCCAGGAGTGCGAGCGCCCCGAGCGCCATGCCGGGGTCCTCAGACGCGCTGACGAGCCCAATGGCCGTCGGCCGGTGCGCTGCGTAAGCCTCGGCGAGGTGTGTCAGGGGCTCCCAGCGCTCCTGCGGCCCGACGCGCACCAGCAGGATGTGCATCTCGCCCTCGCAGCCGGCGCCGAGACCCCAGAGCAGGTCGTGCGGGTTGCGCAGGTCGTAGATGACACTGCGCGCCGGTGCGCCGGCGATCACCTCGCGCGCGTGTTCGGCGAGGTCGCCCTCCAGACAGCCGCCGGAGATCAACCCGGCATACTGCCCGTCGGCGGCAATGCACAGGAGCGCGCCGGGGCGCTGGTAGGTCGACCCGGCGGTATGGACCAGCACCCCCAGGGCGACGGCGCGCCCAGCGGCCCGCTCGGTGAGGAACAGCGGCAGAAGGGCGCCGAGGGTGGATTCCATGACGTGATCCTAAGCGCGATCCGCGCCGGGCAGCAATCTGCGGCGCTCGGGATCGGAGTCGGTGCTGCGCAGCGCTCGACGCCGGTGGTATTCTCCAACGCCATCGGCTCTTCATGCCGCTGGACGTCGTTGTGCCGCGTTGCAGCACTGCGGGGAGGTTCTCGTGCAGCCCATTCGTGTTCGTCCGGACAGCCTGATTCCCAGGGCCATCCTCGCCGCTGCGCTCGTCGCAGCGGTTGGCCTGACCGCCATCGCCGACGCACGGGGCCTGGCGCGTGCCGGCACCGCGTCGGTGCAGGCGACGGAGTCAGCCGCGGCGCTGCGCGCCCGGCGGCTCGCCGAGCAGACGCGGCCGCACCATGAGGTGCCCTTCAACCCCGCCGACTTCGATAAGTTCGTCGGCTACTACCAACTCGCGCCGATGGCGTTCTTTCACGTCTTCCGCCGCGGGGATCACTACTTCGCGCAGCTCACCGGCCAGCCGCCGGTCCGGGAATACCCCGAGAGTGCGACGAAATTCTTTGCGACCGTCGTGGCGGCGCAGATCAGCTTCGTCACCGATGCCCGCGGCCGGGTCACCGGCCTGGTGTTGCATCAGAACGGATATCGAAGCGCTGCGCACCGGGTGTCCCGACAGACGGCCGCACGCGCCGCGGCGCGGCTGCAGCGGCGGATTCAGCACAACGTTCCCGCGCCGGGGACTGCCGCGGCGGTGCGGGCACAGATCCTCTCATTCGAGCAAACCGGCCATGCGCTGTACGCCCAGATGACCGCGGGTCTGGCAGCCGCTGCGCGCGCACAGGCCGGCAAAGCCGGACCGCTGTTCCGCTCACTCGGTGCGTTGCAGTCGTTGCACCACTACAAGGTGCTCGGCAACGGCGCGGATGATTACCTCGCAACCTTTGCACATGGGCGCCTCGAGGTGATCATTGCGCCGTTGACGGCGGGCGGAAAGGTGCAGGGGCTCTTCTTCCATCCCGTGCCCTGAAGCTGACCCCGCAGCTGCGGACACCTGCACACACCGGTCCGCGTGAGCCTCTTCAGGCACGCAGCGTGCGCAGGCACTCGATGAGGTGATCGGCCGCAGCGGCCGCGCCATCGACTTGGCGTGACGCGGCGGCGACGTCCGCCGCGGCCTGCGCGTACGTGGACACATTGAGCAGTGTCCGTAATTCGCGCGCCAGGCGAACAGGATGGTGCGCCCGATGCAGCGGCAACACCCGCCC
>JAJZSQ010000085.1:3715-12023 GCA_021849615.1 Pseudomonadota bacterium | reverse complement strand
CTCCTCGCATCGCGGTGCGCCCTGAGCAAGGCATAAGCGGAAACTGCCGCGACGAGCCCGAGGAGGGCCGAGGCGATATAAACTCTTCGTTTCATTGGTCGACTCGCGATGGCGTGTTCTGTGCGGCCCGCACGGTCGAGGCGGCCAACGTCAGCGGACTTTGAACAGCGTTTTCGAGCCGCCCAAGCGCTTGCTGAGCTTCGACCTGCGCGCGCAGTGCCGCACGCGCGCCGGTATCGAAGGCGACCTCGGCATCGCTGAGATCAAGCGGCTGTGATTCACCGGCTGCGACCCGAGATCGAACGGCGCGCAAGCGCCGCTTCAAAGCCCGCAACAGCGAATCCGCGGTAGCCAGCTGCCTCAGCGAGGACCCGTAGGCGGCGAGCGCCGCATCGATCTCGTGAATTGCTCCAGCCTGGACGGAGAGAAAGTGAGCTGCGGCCAATCGGCGTTGTGCTCTCGCCTCGGCGATAGGGCCCTGATTGTGATTCAGCAGAGGCAGTGTCAGCCGGAGCCCGAGCTGCCACTCGCTATCGCGAGCGAGCTGCCCGTTCCAGGTAAAGCCCGGACCGAGCTCGGCGTGCGGCCATTGGCGGGCAATCTGCAGCTGCAGTGCGGACTGGCTGGCGGCGTATTGCTCGAGGGCGCCGCGCACGTCGGCGCGATCAATGAGGGCCCGCCGCCGGATCTGCGGCCGCGTGAGCTCGCGGGGAAATGTCTCCAGCTTCGCGAAAGAGAGCCTCACGCCCGAGAGCGCGCGGTGCGATACGCCGAGTGCGCCAGCGAGCTCGATGCGCGCCTCTCGGACCTGGCCCGCGGCCGCTTGGCGCGCAAGAATGGCATGGTCCAGCGCAATGCGGGCCTGGGTCACCTCATAGCTTGAAACGCTGCCGGCGGAGAACTGCCCTTGCAGCAGAGCGACGCTTCTCTTGAGCGCGGTGGTTTCGCGGGCGAGAAGCCGCGCAAACCGCTGGGCCGCATAGAGGCCCAGCAGCGCCACGCGCAGCCGGCTGCGCACCCGCCAGACTGTGCCGATCAGATCCCAGCGCAAGGCCGCTGCCTCGTGGAAAGCCAGGGCCATGCGATCACCCCGCCGCCCGCCGGTCTCGACCGGCCAGTCCAGTGCGATCGGAACGATCCAGGGGCTGGGCACTCCCGGAACGCCGCGATCATATCCCGGTCCCATCGCCAGCGAGGGGTTGGGGCGCTCAGCCGCCGTGATCTGCGCTGCCTGCGCCGCGAGCAGCCGCGCGCGCGCCTCGGCCAAGGCTGGCTGATAATAAATGGCGGCCAGCGTGAGCGCCCTCAGCCCCCAAGCGCCCCCCGGGTTGGGAGGCGGAACGTGATTGGCGGCAAGAAAGGCGCGAAGGTGCGGATCTTGAAGTGAACGGGCGCGAAACGCCGCGATGGACCGCTGTGGGGACAGCGGCCGAGGCACGAAGTGCGCGCAGCCTGAGGCCAGTCCGAATAGCATTACCCCTGAGAGGCGCAGACGCCGGGTAATCGACATCACGGAATCACCGCTCCTGCAGACTCGGACAAAAAGTCGTATGGCAAGGTTGCTTGCAAAATTTGGACGCCAGATTGGATCGAGAAGCACAGGTATCCCTCTCAGTACGCACGTCGAGCGGCAAACCCTCTGCGACTCCCTGCGCCTCGGGAATTGCGAGGGATGGGAGCGCGAGCGGCGTATAAATCAGAATCGACGAAATTCCGAGGTCGAACGATGATCGATCAAGACATTCGGAGGCTTAAGACCGGTGCCGTTGACCGCTCCCTGGAGCGACTGGAGGCAGACGTCTGGGCGCGCCTCGACGAGCATGAGCGGGCGCGAAGGCGCGGTGCACGCCTGCTGGCCATTGAGGGACTTCTGATCGCGCTCGCCTTTGGGGTCAGCGCGGGCGCCGGATGCTATTGTGGATATCACGCGCATCGAGCCGTAGAATTGAGTGTTCTCTCGCCTCGAGCACCCCTCACCGCCTGGGCCTTGCTCGATGGAGACAGACCGTGATGGGCAGCGGACGTGTGGTGCTTGCCGCGATCCTCCTGAGCGCGCTCACCGCCGCGGCGGGGGGTTGGCTTGGCGTACGGTACGGACTGACTCACTCCCCAGGCTCGCCCGTGAGCCTCAATACGCTGCTGCACCGGCAGCTCGACCTAACCACGGAGCAACGGCAGCGCTTGGCCGCGCTGGAAGCTGCCTATGCGGCGCGGCGGAAGGTCCTGGAAGCACGCGAGCGTGCGGCAAACCGCGAACTCGCCGCCGCCCTTCTCGCCGAGCATCGCTACGGACCGAAAGCCGCGCAAGCAATCAACCAGTTTTCCACCGCCATGACGGCCTTGCAGGTGGCGACGGTCAGGCACGTCATGGACATGCGCACAGTGCTCACGCCTCGGCAGGCGGAAACCTACGATCAGGCGATCGCAAAGGCCCTCGATTCGAGCCGCCAGTGACGCAGGATCGGGATGATCCCGACAGGCCGCTTGTGCGGGCCGCTCGGGACGGAGACCGCGCGGCGTTCAGTGAGATCGTCCGGCGACACAAGACCCCCTTGTATCAATTCGTGCGCCGCTACGTGGGCGATGCGGACGACGCCTACGATATCCTGCAGGATACTTTCGTGGCCGCGTGGCAGGGCCTGCGTCGGTTTGACGTACAACAAACGCTGACTCCGTGGTTACGGAAAATCGCGCTCAATAAATGCCGCGATCATGGCCGACGTCACGTCATACGGCGGAGGCTGCTGACGCTATTCCATGCGCAGTCCAGCGTCGAGTCGCCATGGATCGCTGATTCGAACCCAGAACTCGAATCACCCGACCTCGAGCGTCTGCGGCGTCTCGATCAGGCCATCGCCCGCCTACCGCGCCGCTACAAGGAACCGCTCCTCCTCGTCCTCATGGCTGGCCTGACGCACCAGCAGGCCGGCGCGCAGCTCGGCATAACAGCCAAGGCGGTCGAGATGCGGATTCGGCGCGCCAAAGAAAAGCTGCGGATGGCGCTGACACCATACCGAGACGGAGCGGCGCAATAAGAATGTTGGCATATCGCGATGCGACCACGCAACATCATTTGCCATCCAACTGGGATATGAACGCTGCAGCAGTTGCGGGAGGTGGAGGGATATCAGGATCAGTGCAGTTCCCGCTTCACGATCGCGGTGGTCTCCTCAACGTCTCGTGTATCGGCCACGTGGACGCCACCATCTTGGAGGCCGTGCCCGAGGTTGCCGCATCGACCGGTTCGGCCTGCCATTCCGGGCAGATTCGCCTGTCGCCCGTCCTCGCGGCCATGGGCGTCACCCCCGCAGTCGGGAGCCGCACGTGCTCGCGCTATGACTGCGGGCCTCAAAGTGACGTTTCTGCAGGGGCAAGTCGAGCGGCTGCCTTTCCCCGACGCCAGCTTCGACGTGGTGGCCGCCGTCACCGTTCTGTGCTTTGTCACGGATGCCGCCGCCGCAGTCCGCGAGATGGCGCGTGTGCTGCGGCCGCGTGGTCGTCTGGTACTCGGTGAGCTCGGGCGGTGGAGCGTTTGGGCCCTGAGCCGGCGGCTGAGGACCTGGCTTGGAGCGGCCACCTGGCAGGCCGCACATTTTCGCACCGCCAGAGAGCTGAGCGCGCTCGTGCGGGACGCCGGACTTCGCGTCGGGTGCACCAGGCCACGTACCATGTAGTCACGCACCACATGGACGCTGACACCGGCGGTCGTAGCCAGTGTGGACGTGGTGTAGCCGATCATCGACTTGCCCATCTACCCCGCGCAGCAAGACAATTGCGTCACGTCCTTCTTGAAGGTCTGCGCGGCGAGCTTCAGCCCTTCCACCATGGTCAGATACGGGAACAGCTGATCAGCGAGCTCTTCCACGGTCATCCGAGCATGGATCGCGAGCGCCGCCGCCTGGATGAGCTCACCGGCCTCCGGCGCCACAGCCTGCACGCCCATCAGCCGCCGCGAGCCCTCTTCCATGACCAGCTTGATGAAACCGCGGGTATTGAAGTTCGCGAGCGCGCGCGGCACGTTCTCAAGGAGGAGGATGCGACTCTCGATCTCGATACCCTTCGTATGGGCCTCGGCTTCGGACAGCCCCACGGTGGCGATCTGCGGGTCAGTGAATACCACCGCCGGCATGCTGGAGAGGTCGAGCGCCGCGTCGCCGCCCAACATATTGATCGCCGCACGGGTGCCTGCCGCCGCGGCGACATAAACGAACTGGGGCTGAACGGTGCAATCACCAGCGGCGAAGACATCTGGCGCAGATGTTGACAGCCGCTCGTCGACCACGATGGCGCCTCCCTCGGTCACTTGGACACCCGCCGCTTCCAGGTTCAGGGTTCGCGTGTTCGGGTTGCGGCCGGTGGCGATCAGGAGCTTCTCCGCGCAGAGCTCAGCTTGGCCGGTCGTGAGCACGAATTCGTCGTTCCGATAGGCGACTCCGCTCGCCTGCGTGTGCTCCAGCACCTCGATCCCTTCCTCGCGGTAGGTGGCCGTGAGCGCTTGTCCGATGGCAGGGTCTTCGTGAAAGAGCAGTGTGTGGCGCGCCAGAATCGTCACGTGACTCCCCAGCCGGGCGAAGGCTTGCGCCAGTTCCACCGCCACGATGGACGAGCCGATGACGGCAAGGCGCGGCGGGATGACATCGCTGACCAGCGCCTCCGTCGAGGTCCAGTACGGCGTGTCCGGCAATCCCGGGATAGGCGGCAGCGCCGGGCTCGCGCCGGTGGCGATCAGGCAGCGGTCGAAGCGCACTGTTCGCTCACCCCCTTCGCTCTGCTTCACCATCAGGTTGTGACCATCTATAAAGCGAGCTTCGCCATGCAGCACGGTGATCGCGGGAATGCCGGCCAGAATGCTCTCGTACTTGGCATGGCGCAGCGCCTCGACTCGCCCCTGCTGCTGGGCGAGGAGCTGCTCACGCCGGATGGTGGGTTTGGCCGCAGTGATCCCCTTGTCGAAAGGGCTCGTCGCGCGCAGGTGCGCGATGTGCGCGGCGCGGATCATGATCTTCGACGGCACGCACCCGATATTCACGCAGGTGCCGCCAATGGTGCCGCGTTCGATCAGCGTTACCCGTGCGCCGAGTTCTGCGGCCTTCAGTGCCGCAGCCATGGCCGCGCCCCCGCTGCCGATCACCGCGACGTGCAGGCTAGCGCCGCCGTGCTCGACTTTATCCCCACCGCCGACCCATTCCCGCACCCGATCGTGCGCCCCGCCGGTAGGTGGCAGAGCCTCAGGCCCATCGGCAAGCGCTGCCCGATAGCCAAGCGCATCGACAGCGGCAATCAGGACACGCGCCGGGGTGCCCTCTGCGACGGCCAGCCGCGCCCTGCCCTTTGTATAGGAGACCTCGGCCGATTGCACACCTGGCACGCGCTCCAATGCGCTCTTGACGTGCTCCGCGCACGATTCGCACGTCATATCGGTAACGGTCAACTGCATCACGTGATCGATCCTCTCGAGGAAATTCTGAACCGGCGTGTCTCGCGGACCGCTCAGCCACCTGAGCCCGCGCTGGGGGTTGGCGGGCGGATCCGCTGTGACGTGACTACGAAGTGGCTTTGGCTTCGACGTTGGCGGGATAGCCGCGGTCCGTGACCGTTCTGATCAGCGTCGCAACGCGCGTCACCGCAGGGTCATAGACCACGATCGCTGTGACGTCCGCCATGGCGTTGGGTTGGCTGACTGTGACGGACTTCACGCCCCTCACATGAGCGAGAGAACGCTTCACGATCGGACCACACAGCACGCAGCCCGCATGATGAACGTCGAGCGTGACCGTGGCATCGGCGGCGCGCGCGATGAAAGGAACGGCACCCAGACCGACGGTCAATACCAGAGTGAGAAGGAATGAGCGACGAAACATAGTTTACTCCCGGGACTGAGGTGATCTAGAGGATCAGAAACTCATCAAGAAGCGAATGACATACGGGAAAGCGACGGCGATCACGACCAGGATGCCGGCAGTCCAAAGTCCGATGCGCGCGATACGGTCCGCGCGGGACGTGGCGCAATACCCCTCGGCGCAGGCCGTCTTCGCCCTGCGGTGCAGCCGCCACGCACCCAGGCCAACGAACCCGAGGGACACAGCGGCAAAGATCGGCTGGTAGGGTTCGAGCGCGGTCAGATTGCCGATCCAGGCCCCACTGACTCCCACTGTGAACAGCAGAAATGGGATCACGCAACAGGATGCGGCCCCAAGTGCCGCGACGATCCCGCCGAGTGAAAGCAGTCGTGGCCCGGGGGCGGCCCTCTGCGCTGTGGACATGTCTGGCCTCTCGAGCACCTGATGAACCCTGGGTGCACGTATACTCCCGTACTCAAGTACGGAGTCAATCCGCATGAGCGACCTCGAGAACGTGACCATCGGCACCTTCGCTCGGGCTGCTGGCGTCAATGTGGAGACGATCCGCTTTTACCAGCGCAAGGGGCTACTACCGACGCCGCCGCGGTGGCGCGGCGGCATCCGCCGCTACGGCAGCGCCGATGTGAGGCGAGTGAAGTTCGTGAAGGCCGCCCAGCGACTGGGGTTCAGCCTGGACGAAATCGGCGAGCTGCTGACGCTGGAAGATGGCACCCATTGCGGCGAGGCAGCCGAGCTGGCCGACCTGCGGCTCGCCGATGTGCGCGCCAAGCTCGCCGACTTGAATCGCATCGAAGCGGCGCTATCGAAGCTCGTGAGTGAATGCCGTGCACACCGTGGCACCGTGACCTGTCCGCTCATCGCGGCCTTGCAGAGCAGCTCGATCGATCCGACCGGATCGGGGACAGCGATCAAGATCTGAGCGCGGCCGATTACCGGGCGATGATCTCGCCGAAAAACACGTTCTCGGAACGGTGATCCCCATAGTGTCCCGGTTTGGGTGCCCCGGATCACGATCGGCCGAGTCTGCCCGACTGGACCCAGCGCACGCACCGCGCCTCCATTTGTTCCCAGCTCCCGGAATACGGTCACAAGTCCACATCCACCGATGTTATCGGTGAGGTCTATCGCAACCTTCCTGTCAGCCGGAATACTACCTGCGGGTGAGACCGCACGAGAGGTACATCGCGAGGCATCCGGCAGTTGAGTAGACGGTAATTGGTGGGATTGGAGGAGCTTTGAACCCGCCAAGCACGCCCGGATCCAGAGATGGCGAACGCCGGCACCAAGCACCGGCGCTCGCGATTTCGCCTCATCTACCATTGCCGCTTCATCAGATACCCGTGCACCCGCCAACAGGTATACAGGTTGCGCAGCGCGGGCTTTTCCATCAGTTGGCTATGCGCCTTGAAGCATGCCTGAAGCTCCGCATCCGTCACGGCGAACGCCGTGGCCGATACCAGCATGACGCCTGCAAGGCTCAGGGGGATCAAGACTCGCTTGTTCATGATAGTCACCTCCATCGAAATGGCGACAGCCAACGGCTGGCGCTCCGAGAACATCGGGCATGAACTCGCATCGACAGTCTCGACACGACCGCATTTCACAGGTCCGCCCGCACGGCAAAGGCGGCGGCCCACGATGCGACACGGTGCGGGCGGACCTGGCAGCGCGAGGCGATCTGCGCATCATCGCTGTGCCTCCCCGAAAGGAGCCCCACCCGCCTCATTCGCGAGCGTCCCGCGATTCAGCGCATGCTCCTTGAGCATGACGAAGAGGATCGGTACCAAAATCATCACGGCGATCGTCGCTGTCACCATGCCGCCGACGATCGGTGCGGCGATCGGCTTCATCACGTCCGAGCCGATCCCCGTCTCCCAGAGAATGGGCGCAAGGCTGCCAATGACGGCACAGACGGTCATCAGCACCGGGCGCAGCCGCAACACGGCCCCGTCGATCGCGGCCGCCGCGAGCTCCTCACGCGTCAGCGCGTGGTGCGATCTCAGGCGCTCCTCGAGCGCGCCGCGCAGGTACACCATCATGACCACCGCAGTCTCCACGGCAATACCAAAGAGCGCGATGTATCCAACGGCCACCGCGACGCTGAATTCGTAGCCGAGCAGCCATTGCAGCAGCAGCCCACCGATGAGCGCGAAGAAGGCGGGGAAAAACAGCAGGGCCGCCTCGGCCACGGAGTGGAATAGGAGATACAGGAGCAGGAAGATCACCACAAAGACGATCGGCAGGATGAGCTCGAGGCGCTGTTTCGCCTGCATCTCGAACTGGTACTGGCCGGACCACTTATAGGTGTACCCAGGGGGCGGCGTGAGCCTCTCGTGAAGGATCCGGTTGGCACGCGCCACGAAGCCGCCGTAGTTCGAGGTGCTGAGGTTCAGGTACACATACCCGGTGAGCTGCCCCCCTTCATCCCGGATCATCGAAGGCCCCCG
>JAJZSQ010000085.1:0-3615 GCA_021849615.1 Pseudomonadota bacterium | reverse complement strand
GCGTGAGCCTCTCGTGAAGGATCCGGTTGGCACGCGCCACGAAGCCGCCGTAGTTCGAGGTGCTGAGGTTCAGGTACACATACCCGGTGAGCTGCCCCCCTTCATCCCGGATCATCGAAGGCCCCCGGGAGAACGTGATCGTCGCTACCTCGCCGAGCGGGATCTGGGCGCCAGTGGGGGTGGCGATCACGACCTGCTCGAGCTGTGGGAGGTTGTTGCGAAAGTCGTGGGCGTAGCGCACGTTGATGGGAAAGCGCTCGCGACCCTGCACCGTCTCGGCGATATCCTCGCCCCCGATCCCCGATTCGATGGCGCGTTGAACATCCCCGACGGTGAGGCCGTAGCGGGCCGCCTCGAGCCGGTGGACCGCAATGTTGATGTAGAGGCCCTGCGCGACACGCTCGGCGAAGACCGACTCGACACCGGGCAGGCGGGTGAGCAGATCGCTGATGCGCCCACCGAGCCGAGCGATCCCTGCGAGACTCGGCCCCTGGATCTTCAGGCCCACGGGCGTCTTGATGCCCGTGAGCTCCATGTCGAGCCGGCCCGCCACCGGCATGGTCCAGGTGTTTGTGAGACCTGGGAATTGCAGCTTCGCGTTCATCTGCGCAATCAACTTCTCGTAGGTCATCCCGACGGGCCATTGCCGGCGGGGCTTGAGCATGATGGTGGTATCGAACATGTCGAGCGGGGCGTTATCGGTCGCGCTATCCGAGCGGCCCGCGGTTCCGAACACGGACTTGACCTCCGGGAACGAGCGAATGATGCGATCCTGCTCCTGCAGGAGCTGAGTGACCTGCGTGATCGAGATTCCGGGTAGCGCGGTGGGCATATAGAGCGCCGAACCTTCGTAGAGCGCCGGCATGAATTGGCTCCCGATGCGCTGGGCGAGTGGCACCGTCAGTGCAAGGACGAGGAGTGCCACAGCGAGAGCCGTCCGGCGATAGCGCAATGAGAGCTTGAGCACCGGCAGGTACATCGCGCGGGTGAGGCGGGAGATGGGATTGCGCGATTCGGGTCTCAGTCGACCGCGGATGAAGAGCGGCATCAGCAGCGGCACCAGGGTGATCGCGAGAATCGACGAACAGGCGATCGCGAGCGTCTTCGTCCAGGCGAGCGGCGTGAAGAGGCGCCCCTCCGGGCCCTCGAGCAGGAATACCGGCAGGAACGAGACGATGATGATGATCAGGGAGAAGAAAAGCGCTGGGGCCACCTGCTCGGCGGCGCCGAGCAGAAGCGCGCGGCGGCCCTGCGGTGCCGGGGCTGCGGGCGCTGCACCGTCCTCCCCCACCGCGGCTCCCCCGGCCCCTCCCGGGGAGCTATGGGCCGGCAACCCCTCGCCGCCAGCATCCGCTTCGGCGAGCCGTCGGTAGCCGTTCTCGACCATGACCATGGCGGCATCGACCAGCACCCCGATCGCGAGCGCAAGCCCCCCGAGGGACATGATGTTGCTCGAGACGTGCAGGAAGTACATCGGGATGAACGAGGCGATGACCGCGATCGGGATGGAGAGAATCGGGATCAGCGCCGAGCGGAAATGCCACAGGAACAATACGATCACGAGGCTCACCACCAGCGCCTCTTCGATGAGATCGCGCTCGAGGGTGTGGACCGAAGCCTCGATGAGACCTGAGCGGTCGTAGGCGCTACGGATGGTGACGCCGGGCGGAAGCGACGGGGCAATCTCGGCAAGCTTTGCCTTCACCGCCCGGATGACCTTGAGGGCGTTCTCGCCATAGCGCATCACGACGATGCCGCCGACGGTCTCGCCCTCACCCTGCCAATCGGCAACGCCGCGACGGGGCGCGGGACCGAAATTCACCGCGCCGAGATCCTTCACCAGCACCGGCGTGCCGTTCTTGACGGCCACGGGAATGTCGGCGAGATCCTGCAGTGATCGAATATACCCGAGACCGCGCACCATGTACTCCGCGCCTGAGAGCTCGAGCACCCCACCGCCAACCTCGTTGGTGCTCGCGCGGATGCGCTCGATCACTGTCGAGAGTGGGATGTCGTAGGCACGCAGCTTGTTGGGGTCCAGATTCACCTGGTACTGGCGCACGAATCCGCCGATCGAGGCGACCTCCGCGACCCCCGGCACGGTCTCGAGCTGATAACGCAGATACCAGTCCTGAAGGGTGCGCAGGTCGGCCAGGCTATAGCGATGAGTATGGTCGACGAGCGCATATTCGTAGACCCACCCAGCGGCCGTCGCATCCGGTCCCATCTCGGGGTGAACGCCTGGCGGGAGGCGACCCTCGATCTGCTGCAGGTACTCGAGCACGCGCGAGCGGGCCCAGTAGAGGTTCGTGCCGTCCTTGAAGACGACGAACACGTACGAGTCGCCGAACATCGTCTGAGCACGCACGGCCTTCACCCGTGGCGCGGCGAGCAGCGTCGTAACAATGGGATAGGTCACCTGATCTTCGATGAGATTCGGTGGCTGGCCCGCCCAGCGGGTGTGGATGACGACTTCGACGTCGGAGATGTCCGGCAACGCATCGATGGGGATATGCATCATCGACCAGATGCCAGCGGCAATCGCGAGGATCGTCCCGGTGAAGACGAGGAAGCGGTTCGCCGCGCACCAGCGCAGGATTCGGGCGATCATCTACAGGCTCCCCGTCGCATCGACCGAAAGCTGATGGGTGGCCAAGACCTGTCCCCCCTTTCGGGCCACAACAGCGACTTGCCACGTGCCGCCTCCCGTCAAGGTCACCGAGCCCTGGTACGCGCCGTTGCCGGCCGGCGTCAGATGCACCGAAACCTGCTTGCCGGCCATCCCCATGGCCGGCATCGCCGGCAGCACGAAGGTCGCGTTGACTTGCGCACCGATGACCGGGCCGCCCTTGAGGTCGGTGAGCGTCACGCGGATCAGATTGCGCCCGACGCGCGGGGGATTCGGTTGCAGGGATACGGCGAGACGCGCCCGTGGAGCAGCGGCGCTCCGGGGCTCTGCGGGCGGCAATGCGAAACCGGCCAATGCGGCCTGTAGCTGGCTTTGGGAATCGATGAGGAAGTTGGCCGAGGTAACGATGCGCTCGCCGGGCTTCAGCCCGCTGAGAACGATGTACTCATCGCCGACCTCGGCACCGAGACGCACATCGCGCGGCTCGAGATATCCGTCGCCCCGGTCCACGAACACGATTTGCCGGGTGCCCGTCTGCAGCACCCCGGAGGCCGGAATCACCACCTGCTTACCCATCGGGGCCTCGAGCGAAACGTTGACGAACATTCCCGGCACGAGCTTCAACGTGGGGTTCGCAAATCGCAGGCGCACCCGCGCCGTGCGGGTCGAGGGATCGATCTCGGGGTAGATGAAATCCACCCGGCCGGTGAAGCGCCGCCCAGGGTATGTGTCGACGGTGAGGCGTGCGCGGTCGCCGACCTTGAGCCGCCCGAGATCGTTCTGGAATACGTGGGCAAACACCCAGATCGTCGAGAGATCCGCCACCGTGTAGAGTCGGGTTCCGGGTTCGGCATACGCGTTGGGCAGCGCTTCGCGCTGCGTGACGTACCCGCTCACCGGAGAGTCGATGACCAAATCCCGCCTGATTCGCCCAGTCGCTCGCAGTCGCTCAATTTCCCGATGTGGGATACCCCAGAGCGCAAGCC
>JAJZSQ010000084.1 GCA_021849615.1 Pseudomonadota bacterium | reverse complement strand
GAGACCGGCGAACGCATCGTGCAGATGGTGCACGAGGATCTCAGACCCTCGGCCCTCATGACGCGCGATGCGTTCCTCAATGCCATCGTGGTGAGCTCCGCCATCGGCGGCTCGACCAATGCGCCGATCCACCTCGCGGCGATCGCGAGGCACATGGGCGTCGAGCTCACCCTCGAGGACTGGCAGACCTACGGGTACGAAGTGCCGCTGCTGGTGAACCTGCAGCCGGCCGGGGAATATCTGGCCGAGGACTTCCACCGCGCCGGCGGCGTGCCCGCCGTGGTCAATCAGCTGATGCAGCGCGGCCTGATCCGTGAGCAGGCCCTGACCGCCAACGGCCGCACGCTCGGGGAGAACTGCCGCGGCCGCCCGATCACCGACCCCGAAGTCATCCGCACGATCGATCGGCCGCTGAAGGACAACGCCGGGTTCATCGTGATGCGCGGCAACCTGTTCGATTCAGCCATCATGAAGACGAGCGTGATCTCGGAGGACTTCCGGCAGCGTTACCTGAGCAATCCGAAGGATCCGGACGCATTCGAGGGGCCGGTGGTGGTGTTCGACGGTCCTGAGGACTATCACAAGCGCATCGACGACCCGGCGCTCGGCATCGATGCGCACACTGTGCTGGTGATGCGCGGCACCGGGCCGATTGGCTATCCGGGCTCCGCGGAAGTGGTCAACATGCGCCCGCCGAGCTACCTGATCAAACAGGGCATCAGCGCCCTGCCGTGCATCGGCGATGGTCGCCAGTCCGGCACGTCCGGCTCACCGTCCATTCTCAATGCCTCGCCTGAAGCAGCAGCCGGCGGTGCGCTGGCGCTGCTGAACAGCGGCGATCGGATCCGGATCGATTTGCGCAAACGCGAAGTCACCGTGCTGATCGCCGCGCAGGAACTCACCGCGCGGCGCGCGGCGCTCGATGCCGCCGGCGGCTACCGCTTTCCGGCCTCCCAGACGCCGTGGCAGCAGATCCAGCGGGCCATGGTCGGGCAGCTCGGCGAGGGCATGATTCTCAACGGCGCGGAGCAGTTCCAACGCGTCGAGGCCCGCTTCGGCGTCCCGCGCGACAATCATTGAACGTTTCGCGGCTTGACGATCCCGACGCAGGGTCCTACCGTCCGGCACGAGGCCTCAACGGGCTCGTGCCGGGAGACTCCCATGACCGCCAGCCGTCCACCCCTGCCTCCGTTCACCAGCGAGAGCGCCGCCGTCAAAGTGCGCGCGGCCGAAGACGCCTGGAACAGCCGCGATCCGCAGCGCGTATCACTCGCCTATACCGAAGACAGCCGCTGGCGCAACCGCTCGGAATTTCTCACCGGGCGGCCCGCCATCGTCGAATTCCTCACCCGCAAATGGGCCAAGGAGCTCGATTACCGCCTGATCAAGGAAGTGTGGGCCTTCACCGGCAATCGGATTGCCGTGCGCTTCGCCTACGAATGGCATGACGCGCACGGTGCCTGGTTTCGCGCCTACGGTAACGAGAACTGGGAGTTCGATGAGCACGGGCTGATGCGCCGGCGCATCGCCAGCATCAACGACCTGCCGATTGACGACTCGGAGCGCAAATTTCACTGGCCGCTCGGTGCACGCCCGGCCGAACATCCGGGGCTCAGCGACCTGGGGCTCTGAGCGCAGCCGCGGATGGTCCGCTGCGAGCGCAGCGTTTGGCCCGCAGAAGTCTGCAACTCGCACCCTAGCGGGTCTCTGAGGACACCTGCGCACCCGTGCCGCTCAGCGTTGTTCCCTCATGTGCGCCACCGCGCAGAGGAAAGCGCGAGATCCCCGTTGCGCCGCAACGCCGGAACGATGCGATTCTGCGGGGAAACGTCAAACCGCTGGGCGGGCGAAGAGCCCTGTCGACTCTGTCGCGAGAAACACATATTACCGCGAAGGCTACCCGCCGTGGCTTGGCGGACTTAGAGGGTGTCCGCGTTGAAGCGAACTGGGAGGTGAGCAACCCCGGCGGTTTAAATCACCCCGCAGCGGAATTTCCGCCGGTCCAAAAAGCGCTCAGACCCCCGCGATTGCATCGGCTCGAAAAGCTGGATATCGACACTGCCTCATTAAACACCTCTGCCGCCAGGCCAGCGGGACGTGACGCGGATCCGAGACGCTATTCAGATCGACCAAGCGACGCCAGTCCGGCTGATCCGTGCGAACCGGATAGAAGGGTCCGCGGGACCGCGGTCATGCACGCGCTACGAGCCACAGCCGAGTGCAGGGTCAAGCCTGGATGCCGGCCCGTAGTTCCTCAGATCAATCCTCCGGCGCAGCTAAAGAGACGCTCGGAAGAGCCAATCGATCGACTTTGCGTACGAATTGGGCGCGACGTTTCGCGAAGGATCTTACGATTAGCGGTGTTACTTGAACTGTCACTAACTTCACTAATTTCTCTATGAACCGTCGCGACAATCCCTACGCGCCCGGAGCCGGCTACAGTGTCCCGAGCCGGCCGGCCGTGATCGCCTGATCGAGAGCGCCTCGACGGATATGGACCCTCTACTCGATCATCGCGCCGCCCAAGGCATGACGCTCCTCGGATTGCGGGGCGTCGGCAAGGCCGTGGTTCTGAATCGACTCTAGCGTGCTGCCTCGGACAAAGGCATCCAGACCACGAAGCTCGAAGCGCGGGCGCGAATTCTCACGCCTACGTGAGGCCCGCGACCGCAGCCCCCAGCCCGGCGAGGACGCACCGATCACCGTCGAGCACCCGGGCCTCGGTGCCGAAACGCGCGAGCGCGCGCGCATAGCGCTCCGTCAGCGCCGGCTCGCCGATGAGCGTCGGCACCGAGCCCGAGGCCTGCAGATGCGCGCGCATGCTGTGCACTTCAGCGCCGATCAGCAGCCCCGAGAGCAGCGAGCGGGCCCAGCCGGCGGTGCGCCCCTCGACCAGCTGCGCTGAGCGTGTCTCGAACAGGTTTGCCGCCAGATCGAAGCGCGCCGCATTGCGCAGACCCACTTCGAACCCCTCCTCGTCCGGCTCGCCGCCCCTCCCGACGCGCAGCAGCGAGGAGCGGGTGCTCAGCAGTTCGAACAGCTCGCCGGTGAAATACGTCTGCAGCCGCGCAATCCGTCCGTCACGCACCTCTACCCACTTGCAGTGCGTGCCCGGCAGCACCAGCATGCGCCGTCCGGCCGCGAGTGCCGGTTCGAGCGCCAGCGCTCCGAAGATCTGCGTCTCCTCCCCGCGCATCACGTCGGCCACGTCGCGAAAATTCTGTGCCTGGATACCGGCCAGCACGGTGAGGGTCTCGGCGCCGGCGCGCACCGTAGCGGCTCCCGCACGCCACTGCGCCAAGGTCGCCGGGGCGCGCACATAGGGAACTTCCACCAGTCCGTTGCGCGATCCTGCCATGCCGCACAGCACCGTGCGCTCGAGCGTCATGCGCGCCTGCCACGGGTCAAGCACCCGCGCGAGCACATCGGCTGGCGCCTCGGCACCGAGCGCTGCGATCCCCGGGCCCTCACGCCGCTCGACGATGGCGCCGTCGATCTGCAGAAACGCGCGCAGGCGGCTGCTGCCCCAGTCGCACAGCACCCGCGCTGCACCTTGCTCATGCGCCGCGTCGATCCCGCTCACTGTCGCTCCTCCACCACTCAGGCGCACGCGACCTGCGCCAGCGGCTGCGCGAGGCCTGGCGCCGGAGCATTGAACCAGAACACATCGCCCGCCAATGGCTGCGCGGCACGCTCGGCCGGTGAGAGTCCCTGCCGGGCCGTCGTCACGTAGGCCGTGCGCAAATCCACGCCACCGAACGCCACCTTCGTCACCTGCGCGCACGGCAGACTCACAGTTTCAAGCAGGCGGCCGTCCGGGGAATAGCGGCGCACCGCCCAACCGGACCACAGCGCCACCCACCGACACCCCTCGGCGTCGACTGCGGTGCCGTCGGGATACCCCGCGGCAGGCTCGATCTGCACCAGCACACGCTTGTTCGTGAGCACATGCGGCTCGGGCCGGTCGAAGGCATACACCGTACGGCCGGGGCTGTCGGTGTGGTAGAAGGTCCGGCCGTCCGGGCTGAAGGCCGGACCGTTGGTGACCACGTAGCCACGGTCGAGCGGCACGCAACGTCCGTCGGCGGCCAGGCGGTACAACACCCCGCTCGCCGTTTGCTCCGGATCGTGCATCGAGCCGAACCACAGGGCCCCTTCGGGGCTGACGCAGCCATCATTGAGACGGTTCTCGGGCAGATGGGCCTCGATCGCGCTCAGCAGCGTGAAGCGGCCGCTCGCCGGATCGAACAGATACAGCCCGTCCTTCAGACCCACCACGAAGCCGCCGCCGGCCCGGGCGGCCAGAAATCCCGGCGGCGACGGCGCCGTCCAACTCTGATGTTCGGCGCGCTCCGGCCGCAGCCGGTGCAGGCGCAGACCTTTGATGTCGACCAGCCACAGCGCCGCCTCGGAGGCAACCCACAGCGGCCCTTCGCCCAGTTCGGCGCCGAGTGCAAAGGCGTGCTCAGCCCGGATCACGGGCAAGCGGCCATCGGCAGTCGAAGGACATGGGACATCCACGGCTCGCCGCGGACAGGCCGGGCGCAAAAGACCTGCACGGAATCACCTCCGGGCCGCCGTGGCGGTCTGACCGTCATGGATCTGATTAGTCTGATTATTACATCCCCAGCCGTCAAGCCGCGCCCTGAGCCGGCCGGCGCTCGCCGTAGTACTCGCAGAACCACTCGACGAAGCGGCGCACCCCCTCCTCCACGGGCGTTGCGGGACGGTAACCGACGTCTCGCGCGAGATCTTCCACGTCGGCGCACGTCTCCGGGACGTCGCCCGGCTGCAGCGGCAGGAAGCGCTTCTCAGCCTGGCGTCCGAGGCATTGCTCGAGCACCTCGATGTAGCGCATCAGCTCGACCGCCTGGTGGTTGCCGATGTTGTAGAGGCGATAAGGCGCTCTGCTCGTGGCCGGATCATGCGTCGCACCGTTCCAGTGCGGATCCGGCGCGGCGATGTGCTCGCAGGCCCGTACCACGCCCTCGGCGATGTCGTCCACGTAGGTGAAATCGCGCTTGTGCCGGCCGTTGTTGTAGACGTCGATGGGCTTGCCGTCGAGGATGTTTCGGGCAAACTGGAACAACGCCATGTCGGGCCGGCCCCACGGACCGTAAACGGTGAAGAAACGCAGTCCCGTCGTCGGCAGACCGAACAAGGCCGAGTAGCTGTGCGCCATGGCCTCGTTGGCCTTCTTGGTCGCCGCATAGATCGACAGCGGATGATCCGCGCCGCGGTGTGGCGAGAACGGCATGTCGGTATTGGCGCCATACACCGAGCTGGTCGAGGCATAAACCAGATGCTCGACGCCGTTGTGCCGGCACCCCTCGAGCACCGTCAAAGTCCCCGCGACATTGCTGCGCACGTAACTGTAGGGGTCTTGGATCGAATAGCGCACCCCGGCCTGCGCGGCGAGGTGAATCACCCGCGCGAAGCGCTCCGCGGCAAAGAGGCGCGCCATCGCCGGCTCATCGGCGACGTCGAGGCGGATGAAACGAAAGCCGCTCGCCTGGTGCAGCAGCTTCAGGCGCGCCTCCTTCAGAGCGACGTCGTAGTAGTCGTTGAGGTTGTCGATGCCGACCACCTCGTGCCCGCGCGCCAGGAGCTTCTGGGCGGTGTGAAAGCCGATGAATCCAGCCGCACCGGTGACGAGAATTTTCATGATTCCTCTTCGGGCCTCGACGGCCGCGTTCTGCGGCCCGTTGCGCCACGGATTCCATTGTACCGACCCGCGGCGCCCGCGAACCGGGCATTGCGTCGCAGCACACCGACGACTCTGCTACGACGGCTCGGTCCGAAGCGGCGGGACAGCCGGCGCCGCGGCGACCGCCCGCGTCTTCCCGGTGATGATGATCACGACGCTCGCGATCACGAGCACGGTGCCGAAGACGGTCCGCGCATCGAGCGATTCGCTCCCGAACACGTAGCCGATGATGACCGCGACCAGCGGATTGACATAGGCATAGGTGCCCACCTTGGTCGGTGACTCATGGTGAATCAGCCAGGTGTAGGCGCCGAAGGCGAGCAGCGATCCGGCCACGATGAGATACCCAAGGGCCACCCAGGCCTGTATGGAAACGGCCCTCGGGTCAAAACCGCGCTCCTGCCCGAACAGCAGCGCGGCAACGCCCAGCAAGAGCCCACCGGTGAGCATCTCGGTTCCGGCCGTCATCGTCTTCGCCGGCGGCAACGGCAGCCGCCGCATCAGCACCGAGGCGATCGACCAGCTCAGAGCGGCGATCACCAGCCCGAGCGCCGAGAGCCAGTAGATGGGCGCACCGGAGAGCCCCACCGACGGGTCGACCAACACCACGACGCCGCCCAAACCAACGATCAGCGCCGCGGCAAGCCGCAGCGTCAGCCGCTGGGTGCGCAGCCAGAGGATCTCCGCGACCGCGGTGAAGGCCGGAATCGTGGCCAGCATCACCGCCGCCATCCCGGAGTGAACCTGACGCTCGGCGGTAAACAGCAGCCCATAATCGATGACGAACATGAGGAATGCGAGCAGTACGATCGAGCCCCACTGGCGCAGCGTCGGCAGACGCTGCCGGCGGGCGAGCGCCCAGGCACACATCGCCGCCCCGGCGACCGTGAAGCGGATCGCCGCGAGCAGCAGGGGCGCCACCTCGCGCACTCCGACACGGATCGCGAAATAGGTCGAACCCCAGACGAGATAAATGATCCCGAATGCGGTCAGGGTCTTGAGCTTGCTGGGCACGAGACGCTCCAGGCGGCCAGGGGACGGTGCGAGGGGGGGAACGGGTCCGATCATACCGCAGCGCTGCGCTCAGCCCCGGTCCGCCCGTTCGCCCCCCGGCAGCGTGCGGTAAGTCACAGATCGGCGTTCCGGAAGCGGAGTTTTACGCCGCGCTGCCGAAAAACTGAATCGATTGCGAAGCGTGCGACCGCGCTTCAGGGGATGCTCCGACCATGGAATATTGGCTGCTCACGCCACTGCTGCTCGCCGCCGCCGCCGTCGCACTCCGACCGGCGCTGCGCCGTGCGTTCGGCGCGGCAGCCGGCGGCCACGCCACCGGCGGTGAGACGGCCGCCGACGCCCCGCCCGAGCCGCAGCCTGCCCCCGCCGCGGCGCCCCCCTCCGAGGCGCAGGCCCCCGCGCCCGTCCCCATCGCGGTCGCGGTCCCCGTCCCTGCAGCCGCATCCGCGCCACTGGACGCCGCCGAAGTATGCGCGCGGCTGCGCGCCCTGGAACTCGGTCTCAGCACGCCGCCCAGCGCGCAGGCCGAGGACGAACGTAAGGTCGCACAGGCACTCGGTGCCATCGGGGATGCGGCTGCGGAGCGGCGCTACTTCCCGCGCCGCCCGAACCTGCTGCCGCAATTGATGCACGCCATCCACGACGAGTCCGTCGCACGGCGTCAGCTGGTTGCGATCATCGCCCGCGATCCGGCGCTGGTCGACAGTCTGCTGCGCATGGCGAACAGCGCCTTCTACCGCCTCAGCCCGGAGCCGGTGGAATCCATCGAACGGGCGGTCGCAGTCCTCGGCAGCGACGGACTGCGCTCGGTGATCGCCACGGCGCTGATGCAGCCGATCTTCAATGCGGTCGCCGCTGCGGAGTTCCCGAGATTCCCGCAACTGGTCTGGGAGCACGCCCTGCGCTCGGCGCAGGCTGCGGTGGTGCATGCGGCCATCGCCGAGCGCATCGAGCCGTTCACGGCCGAGCTGCTCAGCCTGATCAGCGGCATGGCGGAAATCGTGCTGTTCCGTGCGGTGCGCGCCCGATGTGCCGCAGCGAGCGGCGGCGGAGCTGGCGCCGCAGGGCTGCTCGATACGCTGCTGAAAGAACACGCCGCGCCGCTCGCACAGCGGATCGGCACGGATTGGCACCTCTCCGAGGCGGCCCTGGCAGCACTCGCCGAACAGACCGCGCCCACCGCGCCCGCGAGCGCACTCGGCCGCTCGCTGCGCTTCGGCCGGCTCGCCGGCGCACTCGCCCTGCTGCACGCGAACGGCCAGATCCACCCAGCGACGGTGCGCGACTCCCTCCCGCCGAGCGCACTGCCGGCCGCCCACACCGACACGCTCGTTACGAAGCTGCTGCTGCCGTTCCAGGATCCCCGGACCGCGTCCGGACCTCGGGGACCGCGACGCTGAGTCGCGCGCCTGCCGAGAGTGGACTCGGCGCCGGAACAAGCCGATGATCGCAACTCGGCCTCAGACCGCGCCGCGGAACACCCCTCATGACCCAGGTACTGCCCGTCCTCCTCTCCACACTCGCCGGCACGGTGCTCGGCGCGCTCATCGCCTGGCTGCTGACGCATCTGTATGCCCGGCTCGCACTGCGCGAGATGCGCAAGCAGCGGGATCAGTTCGAGCGCTACAACCGGACGCTGACGATGCTGTTGAAGGGTTGGGAGGACCAGGGGCACGTGGAACTCTCGCGCAACGCGCGCGGGGAAGTCAGCGGCGGGCGAGTCCTCGGGGGCGGCTCCGGGGCGCTGGTCGAGTCCACCGAGCCCGGGGCACCGCGCCGCTTCTGAGAGCCGCTTCGGCCTGCGCCGGCGGGCGCTAGGCTTGCCGGCCGGCGAGTCGATCCAGCCCGGCGCGCAGATCAGCCCGGACGTCCTCGAAGTCTTCGAGTCCGATCTGAACCCGCAGGCACAGCCCCTGCGCACGCCACACGGTCGCCGTCCGGTACGTGCGGCAGTCGAAGGGAATGATCAGGCTCTCGAAGCCCCCCCAGGAATAGCCCATGCCGAAGATGCGCATCGCATCGAGCATGCGCGCGAGGTCTTCGCGGCTGAATCCGGGGCGCAGGATGAAGGAAAACACCCCCGTGGAGCCGCTGAAATCGCGCTTCCAGAACGCGTGCCCCGGACAGGAGGGCAACGCCGGATGCAGCACCGTCTCGACCTCCGGTTGCTCAGCGAGCCATTGGGCGAGCAGCAATCCCCGCCGCTCGGCTTCCTGCAGACGAATGTGCAGCGTGCGCATGCCGCGCAGCGCGAGGTAACAGTCCTCGGCGCCCGGCAGCATGGCCATGCTTCGATAGGTCTCCTTCAGCCGCGGCCAGAGCCGCTCATTGGCACTCACGAGCCCGAGCAGGAGGTCCGAGTGGCCGCTCAGATATTTCGTACCCGCCTCCACCACCAGATCGCAGCCGTGCTCATGGGCGCGGAAGTACAGCGGCGTCGCCCAGGTGTTGTCGACGATCGTCGTCAGCGCGCGCGCGCTCGCCAGCGCAGTAATCGCCGGCACATCCTGCACTTCGAAGGTCTGCGAACCGGGCGACTCAAGGAAGATCGTCGAGGTATTCGGGCGGATCAACGCGGCCAGATCCGCACCGAGCATCGGATCGTAATAGGTCGTCTCGACCCCGAACCGCGCGAGCAGCTTGCCGCACACCATACGGGTCGGCAGGTAGACGCTATCGGGCATGAGCAGATGATCGCCGCTCTTCAGCGCCGTGAGCAGTGCCAACGTGACCGCCCCGAGACCGGAGGCTGCGAGCGACGTCCCGGCCGCTCCGCTGAGTGCGCTCCAGGCGCTCTCCAGACTCTCGAGGGTCGGTGAGCCCGCAGTGCCGTAGCTGTAGCGGGCACGCTCGTGCTCCAGATCATCGAGTGACTTGAACAGCACCGTCGAGCCACGGTAGACGGGCGTATTGACGAAGCCGTGATGCGCCTCGGACATGCGCCCGAGCTGAGCGAGCCGGGTGCCGATGCCAAGGGCCTCTGCGGAATCTTTCATGGTGCGCGTCATCCGCTGCTGATCGAAAGGGTGCACTCTATACGCATGTGCGCGTCGCGCGCCACGCAGCGAGGGTGAGAGCGGAGCGGCCGCGCACTGTCGCGGTTGGCGGGAGCTCAGGCGCATACAGCGCTCCAGCCTTCCGTGCTGCGCACATGGGGCTCCTGCCCTCCGTCACGAGCACGCGCTAGCGTCGCTCGGCACGCACCGCGCGCGACAGCACCACCTCATCTCCTGCAGCGCCAACGGCCGCCTCCCGCCCCCCTCAGGCCCGCGAGGGCATCAACCCATGGGCGGCCGCAGCACCGCTCGACGCAAGTTCAGTTCATTCCGCCGGGAACGCCAACGGCCGCCCCCCATTCTCACCGGGTCTCGTGATCACAAACCGCACCTGCAGGTTCGTGCAGATCGAAACGGGCCGACCGTTGCGCCGTGCCGGCAGCCACTGCCCCGACGTCGCCGCCGCATAGCGCAGTGCTGCCGCATCGAGACGAGGAATTCCGGAGGATCGAACCATCGTCGGTTGGTACTCGAGGTCACCGCTCTTGTCGATGCAAATGTGAACGATGGCGGCGCCCTGCTCGTGGAGCACCTGAGCAATTTCGGGGTAGAAGCCGCAGGTCATCGGGAAGCCCTGCTTGACGCCCGGCGGACTCGTGCCTGGCACGCGCCTTTTTTCCGACACCTCAATGGCGCGATTGTAGCGGCGCGCAAAATCCTCCGACTTCGCCTGCAATCGACACCATCGCGTCACCTTCGACACGTAGTGGTGCTTTTTCGCCGCGGCCCACCAGCGCTGTGCCGTCGCGACACTCTTCGAAACACCGCGTCCCTCGTAATAGGCGGCACCGAGGTAGTACTCGGCGAGGGCGTCGTTCTGTGCCGCTGCCTTGCGCAACCAGAGGTACGCTTTGGGGAAATTCACAGCAGTTCCGCGCCCCAGCGTGTAGTCGATACCCGTCTCGGTCTCTGCCGGCGAAAATCCATGCCGCGCGGCTCTGCGGAACCAGTAATGCCCTTTGGCCGAGTTGCGCGCGACACCGCGTCCCGCATCGTAGTCGGAACCGAGGGAGTACTGAGCGAACAGCCCCCCCTGTGCGGCCGCTTCGCGCAGCCAGAAATTTCCCTTGGCCGGATTTTGCGGACATCCCCGACCCACCACCTCATCGACCCCAAGTGCCGCCTCGGCCGCGGGGAGTCCATGAATGGCGGCCTTGCGAAACCAGTCGTTCGCCCTCGCAAAATTCTGGCCAGTGCCGAATCCGCGCGCGACATTGTACCCCAGCGCATACTGCGCCTCGGCCAACCCCTGCGTCGCTGCCTTGCGGTACCAGGCGTTCGCTTTCGCGTAGCTTCGCCCAACGCCTCGTCCGTACTCATAGGCACTCGCGACGCCGTACTCCCCTTTGGCATCCCCCCGCATTGCGGCCCGCCGAAACCACTGGAACGCCCGTGCGTCGCTGCGCTTCGCGCCCCGGCCCATACGGTAATCGTAGGCAAGCATCCGGTCCGCAGCCACATTGCCCTGCGCGGCGGCCTTGCGATACAAGGCATTTGCTTTAGCGTAATTCTGCTCGACGCCCTTGCCGGTGTAATAGGCCAGGGCAAGATTGATCTCGGCGGAGAGATCGTCCTGAGCGGCCGCCTTTCGGTACCAGTGAGCTGCTGTGACACTGTTCTGCGCCACACCCCGACCGCTCGAATAGTCGAAGCCCACGTTGAACTGCGCCCGGGCGTTCCCCGCCACTGCCGCGCGGTGAAACCAGAATTCCGCGTCCGGGTAGCGCCCCGCTGCACGCTCCCGCCTGGCCATCGCGAGCTCTGCCGCAACGTCACCGGAGAGGAGTTTCTCTCGAAGGTTGGCTGGTGCCTGACCACACCCATGTGTACACGGCACGCTACGAACCGAGCCCGGTCCGTTCAGCACCACACACCCGGTCAGACTCAATGCGACCAGCGTGCATGCTGCGGCTGCTGCGGCAGCCCGGCTGCGCACTGGCGCCCCTGGGTGCGAACCCTGGAGATCCGCGCCACGCTCAGCACTCATACGAGCTCAATCCTCCTGCCACCCTTGCGCATTCCACTCCCCCGCCGATCCCGCTGAACGTCGTCCCGCGGCCGCGCCCGGCCGCGAGTCTGCGGTTCGCTCACTCTACCGGAGCACTGCCGCTGCGCTCCATCGCAGTCCCGACCGGACGCAAGGCTCACGGGCCGGCCGTGCCATCAGCCCATCGCTCTCCGTACGGGATTCACGCGCGCATCCGGCACGATCAATGGGTCGAAGCATTGCCCAGGGGCGATCCCGCATTGTGATTCGGGTACGGCGGGTGCGGAACGACGTGGAAGGCATGTCCCTTCAGCTCGCGCATGGCAATGCCGACCGCGGCCTGAAGCTGCGGATCCTGCC
>JAJZSQ010000008.1 GCA_021849615.1 Pseudomonadota bacterium | reverse complement strand
TGGTGGAAAGGGAGGGACTCGAACCCTCGACCCCGGCATTATGAGTGCCGTGCTCTAACCAGCTGAGCTACCTTTCCACGACGGCTGAGCCGCCGGCACGCGCCGGCGGTGGCCTCCCCAGGAGGGGGGCGCATTGTCGGCGGGGGATACCGGGGGTGTCAACCGCCTAGACGTTGAACCGGAAGTGGACCACGTCTCCTTCGTGCATCACATATTCCTTGCCTTCCAGGCGCAGCTTGCCCGCCTCCCGGGCTCCCGCCTCGCCCCGGCAGGCAATGTAATCCGCATAGCCGATCACCTCGGCTCGGATGAATCCACGCTCGAAATCCGTATGGATCACCCCGGCAGCCTGGGGCGCCGTGGCGCCGACGTGCACCGTCCAGGCCCGCACTTCCTTCTCCCCGGCCGTGAAATAGGTCTGCAGCCCGAGCAGCCGGTAGCCGGCCCGGATGACCCGGTCGAGACCCGGCTCCTCGAGGCCGAGCTCGGCCAAGAACCCCACTCGGTCCGCGGCATCCAGCTGGGCGATTTCCGCCTCGATGGCCGCACAGATCGCAACGGTGACGGCCCCCTCGGTCGCCGCCCGCTGCTCGACCCGCTCGAGTAGCGGATTTCCCTTGAACCCGCCCTCGGCAACGTTCGCGACGTACATGACCGGCTTGGCCGTGATCAGCTGCAGCTCGCGCAGGTCACGCGCCTCCTCCGCCGAGAGGCTCATCGCCCGAACCGGCTTCACCTGATCGAGATGCGCCTTGACCCGCTCAAGAAGCTGCTTCTTGCGCAGCGCATCCTTGTCACCGCTCTTGGTGGCCTTGGCGGCGCGCTCTAGGCCCTTCTCGACGGTCGAGAGATCCGCCAGCGCCAGCTCGGTGTCGATCACCTCGATGTCGCTCAGCGGGTCGACCTTGCCCGCGACATGCACGATGTCGGAGCTCTCGAAGCAGCGCACCACGTGCGCAATCGCGTCGACTTCACGGATATGGGAGAGAAACTGGTTGCCGAGCCCCTCACCCTTGGACGCACCGGCCACGAGGCCCGCAATGTCCACGAATTCCACGGTAGCCGGAACGGTGCGCTCGGGATGGACGATTTCGGCGAGCGCATCGAGCCGCGCATCCGGCACCGGCACCATGCCGACGTTCGGGTCGATGGTGCAAAACGGATAATTGGCCGCCGCCGCGTTCTGCGCCTGCGTCAGCGCATTGAACAGCGTCGACTTGCCGACATTCGGCAGCCCCACGATGCCGCAGCGGATAGACATGTATGAAACTCCTTCGAGCCCGGACTTACGCCGGGCGATCTGATGATGCCGCGTCGGTGCGCGAATGCAGTTGGTTCATGGCCTTCTGCGCACCCTCCTGCAGCATCACCGGCAGTGCGTCGGCCGCATCGCGCAATGCCGCGCCTATTGCATCGGCGTCGGCCGCCGCGGGCCGGCCGAGCACGTAGTTCAGCACCGCATCGCGCACACCGGGGTGGCCGATGCCGATACGCAGCCGCCAGAACGAGGCGCCCAGGCGCGCCATGATGTCCCGCAGCCCGTTGTGACCGCCGGCGCCACCGCCGTGCTTCAGCCGCACCACTCCGGGCGGGAAGTCGAGCTCATCGTGCGCCACCAGCACCGCATCGAGCGGGATCTTGTAGAAGCCGGCCACGCTCTGCACGGCAGCCCCGCTCAAGTTCATGAAGGTCATGGGCTTGAGCAGCCAGATCTCGTGCGCACCGATCCTCATCCGCCCGAGCTCGCCCTGATGACGCGGCTCGGCGCGCAGGCTCGTGCCCGTGCGCCGCGCCAACTCCTCGACGAACTCGAAGCCGGCATTGTGCCGGGTACGGGCATAGGTGGGGCCCGGATTCCCGAGCCCCACCACCAGCCTGAGCGGCAGACCTGACATGCGCCGCTGCGCCCGCCTCGGGGCTTACTTCTTCTGCTCGCCCTTGCCGGCCTCTGCAGCCGGCGCAGCCGCGGCCGGCGCCGCAGCCCCTTCGGCCGGGGCAGCAGCCGCCTCGGCGGTCGGCTCCGGTTCCGCCACGCGCGGGCTGTGGATCGACACCACGGCCGCATTGCGGTGCGCCAGATGCGGAATCGTCACGCCGGGGGGCAGCGGGATGTCGGCGAGGAACTTCGTGTCGTTGATGTTCATCTCGGACAGGTCGAGTTCCAGGTACTCCGGCAGATCCTTCGGCAGGCAGAGTACTTCGACGTCGGTCATCATGTGCGACACGACGCCGCCCTGGGTCTTCACGCCCGGGCTACCGGCCTCACCCTTGAAGTGGATCGGCAGGTGCAGACGGATCGGCTCGTCCTCGCTCACACGCTGCAGATCCAGGTGCACCACCTGGTTCTTCGCCGGGTGCATCTGCAGGTCCTTGACGATCGCGGCCTGTTTGCGGCCGTCGACCTCGAGCTGCACGATGGAGGAATAGAAGCGCTCGTCTTCGATGACGACCAGCAGCTTGTGGTGCTCGAGCGCGAGCGTCTCCGGCTCGGCCTTGCCGCCATAGAGAATCGCGGGGACTTTACCGGCGCGACGCAGGCGGCGGCTCGCACCTTTGCCTTGCGTCCCGCGCGCGTCCGCGCTGAAAGTGAATGAAATTCGCATGATGTTCTCCAATCTACGATGACACCGTGCCGTGACCCGCGACCAGGCCACGACACACCTTTGAAACTCTCGAGCCGCGCGTGCGCGGCGGCTCAGTCGACGTACAGCGAGCTGACCGATTCCTCGTCGCGGATGCGGCGGATCGACTCCGCGAGCAGCGCCGCGACCGACAGCTGGCGGATGCGCTTGCAGGCGCGCGCCGCCTCGGTGAGCGGAATCGTGTCGGTCACGACGAGCTCATCGAGCACCGACTCCGAGATGCGTTTGATCGCCTCGCCCGACAGGATCGCATGCGTGATGTAGGCGACCACTTTGACCGCCCCCTCGTCCTTCAGCGCCTTGGCTGCATGGCAGAGCGTGCCGGCCGTATCGATCATGTCATCGACCAGCACGCAGACCTTGCCGCGGATGTCGCCGATGATGTTCATCACCTTCGACTCGTTCGGTCGCGGTCGGCGCTTGTCGATGATGGCCAGATCCGCATCGTCGAGCCGCTTGGCGAACGCCCGGGCGCGCACCACGCCGCCGACATCCGGCGAGACGATCACGATGTTGTGGTACGCCTGCTTCCAGGCATCCCCGAGCAGCACCGGCGAGGCGTACACGTTGTCGACCGGGATGTCGAAGAAGCCCTGGATCTGATCGGCGTGCAGATCGATGGTGAGCAGCCGGTTGACCCCCGCGATCGACATCATGTTGGCCACCAGCCGCGCGGTGATCGCCGAGCGCGTCGCGCGCGGCCGGCGGTCCTGACGCGAGTAGCCGAAGTACGGCACCACCGCGGTGATGCGGGCCGCCGAGGCGCGCCGGCACGCATCGACCATCACCAGCAGCTCCATCAGATTGTCGTTGGTCGGCGGGCAGGTCGGCTGCAGGATGAACACGTCGCGGCCGCGCACGTTCTCCATCAGCTCGACGTTGATCTCCCCGTCGCTGAAGCGCCCGACATAGGCCCGGCCGAGCCGCGTCTGCAGGTGGCGCGCGATCTCGGTCGCCAGCCCCGGATTGGCGTTGCCGGCAAACAGGGCCAAAACATCGCTCGTGCTCATGAGTACGTCACTTCAGCCAAACACCACGGCGCCGCCCGCAGCAGCGCCTCGATTGAGGAGTTGGCTGGGGTGGAAGGATTCGAACCTCCGAATGGCGGGATCAAAACCCGCTGCCTTACCACTTGGCGACACCCCAGCACTGCAAAAGCCTTCCACTGCACCCGCTGCGCCTCGCGCGCGGTGCTCAGCGCACCTATGTCAGAAGCGCGTGCAGCGGGGACACGTTCAGGCCCCGCGCAACGAAACTGCGCCACTTGTCCGGGACTCGTGCCGCGATGCGCTCTGCTTCACTGGGACTGGCCACGGGCGCGAAAATGCACGAACCGGTTCCGGTGAGCCGCGCCGGCGCGTGTCGCCCCAGCCAGTCGAGCGCCTCGGCCACTTCCGGCCAGTGCGCCCGCACCACCGGCTCGCAGTCGTTGCGCCCGCCGGACTCGAAGAAGGCGCGTATTGTGATGATGGGTGAATTTCGTGTCAATTCAGGGCTCTGGAACACCTCCCGGGTCGACACGCTGACTCCCGGGCGCACGATGACGTACCAGCGCTCCGGCAGAGTCACCGGCGCGAGCCGCTCCCCGACGCCCTCCGCCCAGGCCGAAAAACCTCTAACGAATACAGGCACATCCGCACCAAGCGGCAGCCCCAGCTCGGCCAGGGCGTCGGCGGACAGCCCACAGCCCCACAGGTGATTCAGCGCCAGCAATGCCGTGGCCGCATCGGTGCTGCCGCCGCCGAGTCCGCCCCCGACCGGGATGCGCTTGATGACCCGCAGCGAGGCGCCGAGCCGCGTCCCCGCGGCCGCCTGCAGCGCCCGGGCGGCCCGCACCGACAAGTCCTGTTCGGGGGGGACGTCCTCAGGGCCGCCGAGTCGCTCGATCTGCCCGTCCTCGCGCACCTCGATGGCGAGGGTGTCGCACAGGTCGATGAGCTGAAACAGCGTCTGCAGCTCGTGGTAGCCGTCCGGGCGCCGCCCCGTCACGTGCAGGAACAGATTGAGCTTCGCCGGCGCCGGCCAGAGGGTCTCGCCCGGTCTCACAGCAGGTGCCATGCGTCCACCACCATGCGCAGCCGCACCGGCCCGCGGCGGACCGTCAGCAGCCGCGGCAGCCACTCGGCGCCGACTGGGCTGTAGGCGAGGTAATCGATCGACCAGCCGGCCTGCTCGAGGTGGCTCAGCCGCTGCGTCGCGTCGAGCGTGATCTGTGCCGGTCCCGATGGATCGGGTACGCCGAGAATCCAGTAGCGCAGACTGCGCAGCGGCGGATCGAATCCGAGTTCCCGCTCGAGCGCGGCACGCGCTGCGGCATTGCCGAGGTGCCGGCCGTGCGAGGTGATCACGCCGAGTTCGCCGGCCCGGTCGCTCACCTGTGTCGCGCCGGCGCCGAACGGTCCGCTGAGTACCACGCGCGTGCCCGTGCCGGATTGCACCCAGCGCAGATCGGCATCGACGCCCTGCGTGCCGACCGCAACCGCGACGCGCCCGGTGAGGTTGAAGCGCTGCTGCGCCTGCAGCAGCGGTCGCCTGACGTGCCAGGCGGTAAGCGGTGCCGGCGGCACCGGCACGGTCTGACAGGCGCTCAGGGCCAGCGCGAGGAGCGTGCCCAGGGCCGTAAGCGCGCGCGGCCGCCCGGCGCGAGGAGAAGCTTCGAGTGACATGGGGCGGCACTATAGCTCAGGCGACCGGCTCGGCAGCGGGCCCGATGCCTTGTCGCGGCGGCGATGATCCCGGAGAATGCCGCGCCCCGTTCGATCCAGGACCATGAAGGACTCCATCCGCCAGCGGCTCGAGAAGCTCTCCGACCGGTTCGAGGAAGTCGGCCGGCTGCTCGCCTCGCCCGACCTCGACGGCGGCTCGGCCCAGTTTCGTGAGCTGTCGGTCGAATATGCCAAGCTGCAGCCGCTCGCCGCGCAGCTGCTCGCCTACCGCGCCCTGGAGCGCGATCTCGCCGCCGCGCGCGAAATGCTCGCCGACGCCGACCCCGGCATGCGCGCCCTCGGCGAGGAGGAGCAGGTTCGGGCCGCCGCGGCCCTCACGATCGCCGAGGCGGGCCTCAATGCCCTGCTGTTGCCGCAGGACCCGCGCGATGAGAAGAACATCTTCCTCGAAGTGCGCGCCGGCACCGGCGGGGACGAGGCGGCACTGTTCGCCGGCGACCTGTTTCGCATGTATGCGCGCTACGCGGAGTCCAAGGGCTTCACGGTCGAGGTACTCAGCGAGAGCGCCGGGGAGCACGGCGGCTACAAGGAGATCATCAGCCGCATCGTCGGGCGCGGCGCGTTCTCGCGGCTGAAGTTCGAATCCGGCACGCACCGCGTGCAGCGCGTGCCGGCGACCGAGGCCCAGGGCCGCATTCACACCTCGGCCTGCACGGTCGCGATCCTGCCCGAGCTCGATGAGATTTCGGTTATCGAGATCAACCCGGCGGATCTGCGCACCGACACGTACCGCTCCTCGGGGGCCGGCGGTCAGCACGTGAACAAGACCGACTCGGCGGTGCGCATCACGCACCTGCCGAGCGGCATCGTGGTGGAATGTCAGGACGAGCGCTCGCAGCACAAGAATCGCGCACGCGCGATGGCGTTGCTGCGCGCCCGCCTGCTCGCCGCCGAGCAGGAGAAGCAGGCGAGCGCCCAGGCGCACTCTCGCCGCCTGCAGGTCGGCAGCGGCGATCGCTCCGAGCGGATCCGCACCTACAACTTCCCGCAGGGCAGGGTCACCGACCACCGCATCAACCTGACGCTCTACAAGCTCGCGCAGATCATGAACGGGGAGCTCGAGGAGCTGCTCGATGCGCTCGCGCACGAGCACCAGGCGGAGCTGCTCGCCGAGATGGAGTCCTGATCGGGCCCCAGTGAGCTCAGCGCACTCCGTGCGGCGGTGCGTGCGAGTGCAGGTACGCCGGGCCGCCGAGTGCGCTCATCTGATGCAGCAGCCACTGCGCTCGCCAGCGCACGAACGGCGAGGGATCCGCCACGTGCCAGTGCACCGGGTCGGGCAGCACGGCGGCGAGCAGTGCTGCCTGCTCGCGCGTCAGATGCGTCGCCGGCTCGTGAAAGAAGCGCTCGGAGGCGGCCTCGACGCCGAAGATCCCGTGGCCGAACTGCGCGATGTTCAGGTACACCTCGAGCACGCGCTGCTTCGGCCAGAGCACATCGATGAGCACCGTCAGGTACGCCTCGACGCCCTTGCGCACCCAGCTGCGCCCGCCCCAGAGGAACAGGTTCTTGGCCACCTGCTGCGTGATGGTGCTCGCCCCGCGCAGCCGCCCCCCGCGCTCGGCGGTGCGGATCGCGGCGTCGATTTCCTGGAAATCGAACCCGTGGTTGTACGGGAAGGTCTGGTCCTCCGAGGCGACCGCGGCGAGCCCGGCCTCGGGGGAGATCCGCCGGTATGACACCCAGCGATAGTCCGTCCGGTAGTGCCGCTCGCCGGCGTGCAGCGCCCGCCATTTCGCCTCGAGCATGAAGGCACTGGTGAGCGGAGACACCCAACGCAGTGCCAGCACCGGCAGCACGGTGAGCGCGATCCAGGCGAGCAGCGCCTTCAGCAGCGCCCGCCGCAGCCACGGTCCGAACCCCTGCTGACGCATGCCGGTGTGCCCCTTGAAGCCCCGCTCGGCGCGCCCGCCTGGGCCGGCAGCGCCGAACGGGGCGTGCGCTCAGGCGCCGATGCGCCGCGCCGACTTGATGACGACGTCCTCGAGCGGCGCGTCCTGATAGCCCTTGCGCCGTCCGGTCGGCACTTTGGCGATCGCATCGATTACCGTCATCCCGTCGGTCACGCGGCCGAACACGGCGTAGCCGAAATCCCGTGCGCTGTGATCGAGAAACGCGTTGTCGGCGAGGTTGACGAAGAACTGCGAGGTGGCGCTGTCGATGGCGCTGGTGCGGGCCATCGAGAGCGTGCCGCGCAGGTTCTTCAGACCGTTCTTCGCCTCATTGCGGATCGGATCGCGCGTCTCGCGGTTGGCGAAATCCACATCGAGTCCGCCGCCCTGGATGACGAAGCCCGGCACGATGCGATGGAAAATCGTTCCGTCGAAGAACTCCGCATCGACGTAGGCGAGGAAGTTCGCCACGGTCTCGGGCGCCTCCTCGGCGTACAGCTCCACCGTGAAATCCCCGTGCGACGTCTCGAATCGAATCAGCGAATTGCCGGCCATTGGCCCTCCGTCATGCGCTCGCGCCCCGCCAGATCGCGGTGGGTGCGCACTGTAACAAAGCCCCGCGCCGCAAGCTCGTCCGCAACCGCCTGACCTTGCGTCGCCCCGTGCTCGAGCACGAGCCAGCCGCCGGGGGCGAGGTGCGCCGGCGCCGTGGCGATGATCTGGCGCAGCGCCCCGAGTCCGTCCGGCCCGCTCACCAGCGCCAGCGCCGGCTCGAACCGAAGCGCACCGAGCGCCGGGTCCGAGGTGCTGATGTAGGGGGGGTTGCTCACCAGCAGGTCGAACGCCCCGGCGGGCAGCGCCGCACACCAGCAGCCGGCACGCAGCTCGATGCGCCCCGGGGCGAGCCGCTCGGCATTGCGCCGGGCGAGCGCGAGCGCCTCGGGCGACTGATCGGTCGCCACCACCGTCCATTCGGGCCGCTCGATCGCGAGCGCGATGGCGATCGCCCCGGAGCCGGTGCCGAGATCCGCGACCCGGCCGTGTGCGGCGGGCCGCAGCGCCAGGGCGCGCTCGATCAGCAGTTCGGTCTCGGGTCGGGGCACGAGGACCGCTGCGCTCACGGTGAGCTCGAAGGTCCAGAACCCTTTGCGCCCGAGCAGGTATGCCACCGGCTCGCCGGCCGCGCGCCGCTCGATCAGGGCCTCGAACCGCCGGACCGTATCGGCATCCGGTTGCGCCTCGGGATGCGCCGCGAGGTAGGCGCGCGGCCGGTCGAGCACCGCAGCGAGCAGCAGCTCGGCGTCGAGCGTCGGGGTGGCGTTCGCATCGGCACGCAGCGCCGCGCCGAGCCGCCCGCGGGCGGCGGCGAGCAGCGCCGCGATGCTCAGCTCAATGGCGGTACGCGTCATGGCACAGTTATGATTGGCGGATGGCCATTACACTGTATCCTCCCACACGCCCGCGTACGCTCGCGGAACTGCTCGACTCGAGCCTGAAGATCTTCCGCGCGACGCTGCCGAAGTGCATGCCATATGCCTCGATGGCCATCTTACTGCTGCAGCTGCCGACGCTGTACGAACTGTCGCGCGGGCAGATGCCCCCGCTCATTCCCTCCACCGCGCAGATGAACGATCCTGTGTGGATCACTCTCTACACCGTCGGGTATCTGCTCTTTTGCATCCTCTGGATGGCCACGCTGCTGCGCCAGGCGACCGTGGCCGCCGGGCGCGCCGCCGGACCTGCCGATCTGCTCGATGCCTTCAAGCAGACGCCGGCCATCGTGGCGATCATCCTGCTCGGCAACCTGCTGATTCTCGCGCTGCTCAGCTGGCCGCTGTCGCTGATCGAGCCGTATCGCTCGGCGCTGTTCGGCGTGATGCTGCTCGCCGCGATCTATGCGCTGGTCGCATTCTCCCTCGCACTGCCGACGCGCATGCTCACCCACAAGAGCGTGCTGCAGAGTCTCGCCTACAGTCTGCGCCTGGTGCGCGGCAACTGGTGGCGGACGCTCGCGCTCTACGCCATCGGCGCCTCGATCATCATCACCGTGTTGTTCTTCGCCGAAGTCATGGCCGCGCTGATCCTGCCGGACGCGACCCACCAGCCAGCCGCCCGCGCCCTGATCGCGGCGGTGATGCTGGCGCTGCTGGCGATGGGCGGGATCTTCTTCACTGCGATCCTGCTGAACACCTTCAGCGACCTCGAGCTGCGCCAGAGCGGCCGGCCCGGCTGAGCCGCGACGCTCAGCCGGTGTAGCCGAGGTTCGGCGCCAGCCACCGTTCGGCCTCCTCGGGCGTGAGGCCTTTGCGTCGCGCATAGTCCTCGACCTGGTCGCGGTCGATCTTGCCGACCGCGAAGTAATGCGCCTCGGGATGCGCGAAGTACCAGCCGCTCACCGCCGCGGTCGGGGTCATCGCGAAGCTCTCGGTGAGCTGCATGCCCGTGGCGCGCTCGACGTCGAGGAGCTGCCAGAGCTTGCCCTTCTCGGTGTGATCCGGGCAGGCCGGGTAGCCCGGCGCCGGGCGGATGCCGCGGTACTGCTCGCCGACCAGCTGCTCGTGGGTCAGCTCCTCGGCCCCGGCATAGCCCCACAGCTCGCGGCGCACCCGCTCGTGGAAGTGCTCGGCAGCCGCCTCGGCCAGCCGGTCGGCGAGCGCCTTGAGGATGATCGCCGAGTAGTCATCATGCGCGCGCTCGAAGCGCTCCAGGTGCGGCTCGATGCCGAGGCCGGCGGTGAGCGCGAACGCCCCGAGATAGTCACGCACGCCGCTGAATTTCGGGGCGATGTAGTCGGCGAGCGACTCGTGCGGCTGACCGGCGGGTTTGTCCTTCTGCTGGCGCAGGAACGAGAGGGTCATCAGCGGCGTGCCACGCTGCTCATCGGCGTACAGCTCGATGTCATCGCCGAGCGCGTTGGCCGGGAACAGCCCGATCACCGCCTGGCACGTGAGCCAGCGCTCGCTCACGATCTGATCGAGCATGCGCCGTGCGTCGGCGTACAGGTTGCTCGCCGCCTCCCCGACCGTCGGATCGGTGAGCAGATCGGGGAACTTGCCGGAGAACTCCCAGGCATTGAAGAACGGCATCCAGTCGATGTAGGCGAGCAGCTCGGTGAGCGGGTAGTCGGTGAAGCGGCGCACGCCGGGGACGCGCGGCACCGGCGGGGTGTAGCTCGCCCAGTCGATGCGCCGGCGGTTGGCGCGCGCCTCGGGAAGTTTCAGCGCCGGGGCCTTCACCTTGCGGCCGGCGTGCTGCTCGCGGCGCCGCTCGTGCTCGGCGTCGACCTTCTCGATGAACGCAGCGCGCGAGTCCGGATTGCTCAGCGTCTGGCAGACACTCACCGAGCGCGAGGCATCCTTCACGTAGACCACGGCCGAGCGGTACTGCGGGGCGATCTTCACCGAGGTGTGCGCCGGGGAGGTGGTCGCACCGCCGATCAGCAGCGGCACGGTGAAGTCCTGCCGCTGCATCTCGCGCGCCACGTGCACCATCTCATCGAGCGAGGGGGTGATCAGCCCCGAGAGCCCGATGAAATCGGCGTTCTCGCGCCGCGCGGTCTCGAGGATGCGCTCGCAGGGCACCATCACCCCGAGATCGATGACCTCGAAGTTGTTGCACTGCAGTACGACGCCGACGATGTTCTTGCCGATGTCGTGTACGTCACCCTTGACGGTTGCCATCACGACCCGGCCGTTCGTGCGGCGCGCACCGGCGGCCTTGCTCTGCTCGATGTAGGGGATGAGATGGGCCACCGCGCGCTTCATGACGCGCGCGCTCTTGACCACCTGGGGGAGGAACATCTTGCCGGCCCCGAACAGGTCCCCGACGATGTTCATCCCGTCCATCAGCGGCCCTTCGATGACCTGCAGCGGATGCGGGAAGGCGAGCCGGGCCGCCTCGGTGTCCTCGAGGATGAAATCATCGATGCCCTTGACGAGGGCGTGCTCGAGGCGCTTGGCCACCGGCAGCGTGCGCCATTCGAGGTCATCCTTGCGCTTCACGCCGCCGCCGGACTTGAAGCGCTCGGCGAGCGCGAGCAGCCGTTCGGTGGCGTCCTGGCGCCGGTTGAGGATCACGTCCTCGACCGCCTCGCGCAGCTCGGCGGGGATCTCCTCGTAGATGGCCAGCTGTCCGGCGTTGACGATGCCCATGTCCATGCCGGCCTGGATGGCGTGGTACAGGAACACCGCGTGCATCGCCTCGCGCACCGCGTCGTTGCCGCGGAACGAGAAGCTGACGTTGCTCACCCCGCCGCTCACCATGGCGTGCGGCAGTTGCGCCTTGATGCGCCGGGTCGCCTCGATGAAGGCGACCGCGTAGCCGTTGTGCTCCTCGATGCCGGTGGCGACGGCGAAGATGTTCGGATCGAAGATGATGTCCTCGGCCGGGAAGCCGACCTGCTCGGTGAGCAACCGGTAGGCGCGCGCGCAGATCGCGACCCGGCGCTCGACCGTATCGGCCTGACCCTGCTCGTCGAAGGCCATCACCACGACCGCCGCGCCATAGCGGCGCACGCTGCGCGCATGCGCGAGGAACGTCTCCTCGCCCTCCTTCAGGCTGATCGAATTGACGATGCCCTTGCCCTGCAGGCATTTCAGGCCCGCCTCGAGCACCGACCACTTGGAGGAGTCGAGCATGACCGGTACGCGCGCGATGTCCGGCTCGGCGGCGACCAGGTTCAGGAAGCGCACCATCGCCGCCTCGGACTCGAGCATCCCCTCGTCCATGTTGATGTCGATTACCTGCGCGCCGCTGGCGACCTGCTGACGGGCGACCTCGAGCGCCGCCGGGTAGTCGCCCGCCTCGATCAGCTTGCGAAAGCGCGCCGAGCCGGTGACGTTGGTGCGCTCCCCGACGTTGACGAACAGCGAGTCCGCATCGATGTTGAGCGGCTCGAGTCCGGCGAGACGGCACTTGACCGCGACCGGGCCGAGCGCGCGCGGCGGATGCCGGCTGACCGCAGCGCGGATCAGCCGGATGTGCTCGGGCGTCGTGCCGCAGCAGCCACCGACGATGTTGATCAGGCCAGCCGAGGCGAACTCCCCGATGATCTCAGCGGTCTCGGCAGCCTGCTCGTCGTACTCGCCGAACGCGTTCGGCAGCCCTGCATTCGGATAGGCACAGATGTGCGTGTCGCTCAGCCGGCCGAGCTCCTCGATGTAGGGGCGCAGCTGGCGCCCGCCGAGGGCGCAGTTGAAGCCGACCGCGAGCGGCCGGGCGTGGCGGATCGAGTTCCAGAATGCCTCGGCGGTCTGCCCCGAGAGGATGCGTCCCGAGGCATCCGTGATGGTCCCGGAGATGATGATCGGCACCTCGATGCCGCTCTGCTCGAAGAGCTCAAGCGCCGCGTAGATCGCCGCCTTGGCATTGAGCGTGTCGATCACGGTCTCGATCAGCAGCAGATCGACGCCGCCGGCGAGCAGCGCACGCGCCGAGTCCCGGTAGGTGGCGGTGAGATCATCGAACGAGACGCTGCGAAAGCCCGGGTCGTTGACGTCCGGGGAGAGCGAGGTCATGCGGCTCGTCGGTCCGATCGCGCCGGCCACGAACGCCGGGCGGCCGTGCTCGGCCGTGAACTGCTCGGCGACCGTGCGCGCCAGGCGCGCGGCGCGGTAGTTCAGCTCCGCGACCAGCGCCTCGGTGCCGTAGTCGGCCTGCGAGATCGCGTTGGAATTGAATGTGTTGGTCTCGATGATGTCCGCGCCGGCCTCGAGATAGGCCCGGTGCACCTCGGCGATGACCCCCGGCTGCGTGAGCGTGAGGATGTCGTTGTTGCCCTTCAGATCGCGCCCGTGGTCCGCGAAGCGCTCAGCGCGAAAAGCCGCCTCATCGAGCCGATGGCGCTGCAGCATGGTGCCCATCGCCCCGTCGAGCAGCACGACGCGCTCGCCGAGCGCCCGGCGCAGGCCGCGGATGCGCTCGGCGCGCGCGGCCTCATCGGGCGGCTCGATCACAAACGGCGTGGCCAGCACGCTCGCGGCGGACGCGTTCGAGGACGGTTGCGGTGCGGCGGCGCACTCGGCGTGCGTGCAAACGGTCATATCGATTCTCCGGGGGCCTGGGCGGGACCCGCAGCGGCGAGCGGCTGCACGGCCGGGCGCAGCCCGAGCGTGTGGCAGATCGCGTAGGTCAGTTCGGCGCGATTGAGGGTGTAGAAGTGAAACTCGCACACGCCGTGGCGCTCGAGCAGTTTCACCTGCTCGATCGCCACGCTCGCGGCGATGAGGCGGCGGGTGTCCGGATCGTCCTCCAGACCCGCGAAGCGCTCGGCGAGCCACTCGGGAATCGCCGCCCCGCACCGCTCGGCGAAACGACGCACCTGCGCGAAGCGGGCGATCGGCAGGATGCCCGGGACGATGGGGGCGCGGATCCCGGCTGCGGCGCAGCGGTCACGGAAGTGCAGGAAGCGCTGCGGATCGAAGAAGAACTGGGTGATGGCGCGCGAGGCGCCGGCATCGAGCTTGCGCTTGAGGTTGTCGAGGTCGAAGTCCGCCGAGGGCGCCTCGGGGTGGGTCTCCGGATAGGCGGCCACCGAGATGTCGAAGTCCGCCACGCGACGTAAGCCCGCGACCAGGTCAGCCGCGTAGGCAAAGCCGTCGGGATGCGGCACGTAGCGCTCGGCGCCCTGCGGCGGATCGCCGCGCAGCGCGACGATGTGACGGATGCCCTGCGCCCAGTATTGGCGCGCGATGTCGAGGACTTCACCGCGACTCGCCCCGACGCAGGTCAGATGCGGCGCCCCGGTGAGCGGCGTCTCGCGCTGGATGCGGCTGACGACCTGGTGCGTACGCGTGCGGGTCGAGCCGTCCGCGCCATAGGTGACGGAGACGAAGTGAGGGTTCAGCGGCGCGAGACGCTCGACCGAGCGCCACAGGGTCGCTTCCATGGCCGCATCGGCCGGCGGAAAGAATTCAAACGATACGTTGATCACAGCCTCTCACCTCTGTCATGAACGGTGCGCCGCCGGGTGTGCCTGTTCCGCTCAGCCGGCGCGGCTCACCGGGAGTGCGCCGCCGGCGACGGCGGAGGCGCCGAGCACGTGCTGGCCGTCCGCCTCGATCGGCCGGATGCGCCGACACTCCAGGCGCGCCTCGGTCAGGCGCCGGCGCAGCCCCGCAAGCGGATGCTCGACGACCCGCTCGGCGAGCGCCGGCGGGTAGCGCTCGAACAGCCACAGCTGCCCGCCCGGGGCGAGCACGGCACGTGCCGTGGCGAGCGTTGCCAGGCTGGCGCCGGCCGGCAGCGCCAGGTGATCGATCACCACCGCTTCGAACGGCGCGCCGAGACGCGGCACGTCCTGGGCGCCGATGACTTCGGTACCGGCGGCCTGCACGATCCGGCACGCCCGCTGCAGGCGCGCGAGCGTCGCTCGGGCCGCCTGCGCCGCGCGGCGCGAATGCGCGAGCGCGGTGCATTGCCCGGCGCGCTCCGCCACGCTCAGCAGCAGTTCCGGATGCTCGACGCCGATCAGCAGCACCGAGGCCGGTGGCGGGGTCATCTCGGCCTCGAGCACCGCGCGCAGCTCGCGCCCGAGGCGCGAGACCGCCGGTGCCGTGCCCGGCGTCGCGCCAGCGGCGCGCACGCGCTGGCGGTCCTGGGCGAGCAGCGGGTCCGCGCGCTCAATCTGCCCGACGAGGCCGCGCACGAAGTTTGCCGCCGGCGTCGAGTGCGCCAGGCGGTAGTGCACCCATTGTCCCTGGCGGACGCGCTCGACCAGTCCCGCCTCGGTCAGGATGCGCAGATGCCGCGAGACCCGCGGCTCGCTCTGACCGAGCACCTGCGCGAGGTCCGAGACGCTCAGCTCGCGCTCGGCGCACAAGGCCAGCAGCCGCAGGCGGGTCGCCTCGGCCGCAGCGCGTAACCAGAGCAGCGTATCGTCGAAGGGCAGCATGTAGATATCAAGAATTGCACAAATCTTTAAATGAAGGATAGCACACGAGGCCAGCGTGAGACCATGGTTCGCCAATCGTGCCGGATGACCCGCCGGCCGCCAGGTCAGTGGATCAGGGCCGACACGTCTGCCGCGCCGCTGTCCGTGAACAGCGCTTCGACGGCCTGGGCGTCGAAGCGGTAGGGTCGGCGGCAGAACTCGCACGTGACGGTCACCGCGCCCTCTTCGGCGAGGATTTCGCGGACCTCATCGGCCCCGAGCGCGCGCAGCAGCGAGGTCACCCGGCCCTCCCCGCAGCGGCATTCGAACAGCACCGTCGAGCCGCCGAACAGCCGCACGTCATGCTCGGGAAGCACGGCGCCGAGCACGGCCTCCACGCCCGCATCGAGCAGCGTCTCGGGCGCGAGGCGCTGCATGCCGTGCAGCACGGACTGCCAGAGCGCGTCCGCGCCGGCGCTCGCCTCGGATTGCGGCAGCTTTTGCACCAGCAGCCCGGCGCAGCGCGCTTCGTCCGCGGCCAGCTGCACGCAGGTCGGCAGCTGCTCCGAGGCACTGAAATACGCCTCCAGGGATTGCGCGAGCGAGTCCCCGGCGAGCGGCACGATGCCCTGGTAGCGCAGGTTGCGCTCATCGGCCTCGATAGTGACCGTGAACCGGCCGCCCTCCCCGACGAGCGCACGGAACGTCTCGCCCGCCGGCCGCTCCGCGCCGATCGTCGCGGCGAGCGTCTCGTCGTAATGCGCCACGGCCCGCACACCGAACTCGTGGGTGCATTGCGCGACGAGCAGACTGACGGCGCCGTGACCCTGCATCTGCAGCGTCAGCCGCCCGCGGAACTTCAGCGTAGCGGCGAGCAGCACCGAGGCGGCAACCGCCTCGCCGAGCAGCGCGCGCACCGCGGGCGGGTACTCGCCGTTGGCGCGCAGTGCGCGCCACGCTTCCCCCAGGTGCACCCAGTGCCCGCGCACCGGCTGCTCATCGACGAGGAAGCGGCGTACCGTGTCGTAACCTGTGTCAGCGTCCATGCGCGCAGCATGGAGCATTCTCAGGCGCGACTCAACCGGGCAGCTTCTTCTTCAACAGCTCGTTGAGCTGCGCGGGGTTGGCCTTGCCCTGGGTCGCCTTCATGACCTGACCGACGAAGAAGCCGAACAGCTTGTCTTTGCCGGCGCGGAACTCCGCGAGCTGAGCCGGGTTCTTCGCCATGACGGCTTCGATGGCCTGCTCAATCGCCCCGGTGTCGGTGATCTGCTTCAGACCCTTCGCCTCGATGATGGCATCGGCGCTCTCGCCGCTCGCCCACATCGCCTCGAACACCTCCTTGGCGATCTTGCCGGAGATGGTGTCATCGGCGATGCGTACGAGCAGGCCCGCGAGCCGCTCGGCACTGAGCCGGCCGGCACCGATCTCGAGCCCGTCCTTGTTCAGCGCCGCAGACAGCTCGCCCATCACCCAGTTCGCCGCGAGCTTCGGCTGCTCGGGCACGGCGCGCACCACCGCCTCGTAGTAGTCGGCCAGCTCGCGGCTCGCGGTGAGCACGAGCGCATCGTAGGCCGACAGTCCGTACGCGGCGACGAATCGGGCGGCCTTGGCATCCGGCAGCTCCGGCAGCGCCTCGCGCACCGCCTCGATGTAGGCTGCATCGATCTCGAGCGGCAGCAGATCCGGATCCGGAAAATAGCGATAGTCGTTCGCCTCTTCCTTCGAGCGCATCGAGCGGGTCTCGCCCTTGTCCGGATCCCACAGGCGCGTCTCCTGGACCACCTTGCCGCCGGACTCGATCAGCTCGATCTGGCGTGCCGCCTCGTACTGGATTGCTTTCTCGACGTAGCGGAACGAGTTGATGTTCTTGATCTCGGCGCGGGTGCCGAACTTCTCCGTGCCCACCGGCCGCACCGACACGTTCGCATCGCAGCGGAACGAGCCTTCCTGCATGTTGCCGTCGCAGATCTCGAGGTAGCGCACCAGAGTGTGCACCTTCTTCATGTAGGCGACGGCTTCCTTCGCCGAGCGCATCTCGGGCTCCGAGACGATCTCGATGAGCGGCGTGCCGGCCCGGTTCAGGTCGATGCCGGTGAACGCCCCGAGGCCCTCGTGCAGCGACTTGCCCGCATCCTCCTCCAGATGCGCGCGCGTCACGCCGATGCGCTTGACGGTGCCGTCCTCGAGCACGATTTCGATCGCGCCGGCGGCCACGATCGGCAGCTCGTACTGGCTGATCTGATAGCCCTTGGGCAGGTCCGGGTAGAAGTAGTTCTTGCGCGCGAACACCGAGTGGCGCGCGATGCGCGCGCCGATGGCGAGCCCGAAGCGCACCGCCATGCGCACCACCTCGGCGTTGAGCACCGGCAGCACGCCCGGGTAGCCCAGATCGACTAAGCAGGCCTGGGAATTCGGCGCCGCGCCGTAGGCGGTCGGTGCCCCGGAGAAGATCTTCGAGCGGGTGGCGAGCTGGGCGTGGATCTCCAGCCCGATGACCGTTTCCCAGGCGCTCATGCGTACGCCTCCGGAATGCGCAGATGCCAGTCGGTCTCGCGCTGGTAGCGGTGCGCGGCGTTGAGCAGCCGCGCCTCGGCAAAGTGCGGCCCGATGATCTGCAGACCCGCCGGCAGGCCCGCGGCGAACCCGCACGGCACCGACATCGCCGGCAGCCCGGCCAGGTTCGCCCCGATGGTGTAAATGTCGTTCAGATACATGGTGATGGGATCGGCCACTTTGGCGCCAAGCTCGAACGCGGGCGTGGGCGTCGTCGGCCCCATCAGCAGGTCCACCTCGCCGAATGCGCGCGCGAAATCCGCGGCAATCAGGCGGCGCACGCGCTGCGCCTTGAGGTAGTACGCGTCGTAGTAGCCGGCGGAGAGCACGTACGTGCCCGTCATGATGCGCCGCTTGACCTCGGCGCCGAAGCCCTCGGAGCGGGAGCGCTTGTACAGATCTTCCAGATCGTGCGCCTCGGCGCAGCGGTGCCCGAAGCGCACCCCGTCGTAGCGGGCAAGGTTCGAGGAGCACTCCGCCGGGGCCACCACGTAGTACACGGGCACCGACAGCGGGATGTTCGGCAGACTCACCTCGCGCACGCTCGCTCCGAGACGCTCGAACACCGCGAGCGCTTCGCGCACGCAACGCTCGTACGCTGCATCGAGTCCGGTGTCGAAGAACTCCTTCAGCACGCCGATCTTCAGCCCCGCGAGCGGCTGATCGAGCTCGGCGAGGTAATCGGGCACCGGCGCATCGACGCTGGTCGAGTCGCGCGGGTCGAACCCGGCCATCTCGCGCAGCACCCGCGCGGCGTCCTCGGCGCTCGCGGCGATGACCCCGGCCTGATCGAGGCTCGAGGCGAAGGCGATCATGCCGTAGCGCGAGACGCGCCCATAGGTCGGCTTGATGCCGGTGACCCCGCAGAAGGCGGCCGGCTGGCGGATCGAGCCGCCGGTATCGGTCGCCGTGGCGGCCGGCAGCAGCCGCGCGGCCACGGCAGCCGCCGAGCCGCCCGAGGAGCCGCCGGGCACGAGCGCACGGTTCCAGGGATTGCGCACCGGGCCGAAGTAGCTGGTCTCGTTCGAGGAGCCCATGGCGAACTCGTCCATGTTGAGTTTACCGAGCATCACCGCGCCGGCGGCCTTCAGCCGGCTCACTACGGTGGCATCGTAGGGCGAGATGAACTGCTTGAGCATGCGCGAGCCGCAGGTGGTGCGCACCCCGGCGGTGCAGAACAGGTCCTTGTGCCCGAACGGGACGCCTTCGAGCGCCCCGCCCCGGCCGGCGGCGAGCGCCCGGTCGGCCGCTTCGGCCTGCGCGAGCGCCTGCTCGGCCGTGACCGTGACGAAGGCGTTCAGATCGCGCTGACTCGCCTCGATGCGCGCCAGAAAGGCGCGCACCAGCTCGACGCTGGAGACTCTGCGGGCGCGCAGATCGGCCGCGAGCTGAGTGAGGGTTTGACGGTACATCACGACTGCGGCGGCCTCATTCAATGACCTTGGGCACCAGGTAGAGCCCGGCGGCCACCTGCGGGGCGTTTTTCTGGTACAGCTCGCGCTCATCGGGCTCGCTGACCACATCGGGGCGCAGCCGCTGGGTCAGACCCGGCAGCGGATGGGCCATGGGCGCGATCCCTGCGGTCTCGGCCCGCTCGAGCTCGCCGATGAACTCGACGATGCTCGAGAGGTTCTGCTGAAAGCGCGGAATCTCGGCCGGCTCGAGCTCGAGGCGGGCCAGGTGGGCGATGTTTTCGACTTGCTCGCGGGTCAGGGCCATCGGTGCTTCGGGCGCGGCGTGAACTGGGCTGGAAATCATACATGTTGCCTTGCTCAATGTGCTATCGGTTGCTAGATTACGCGCCTCTTTGTAGAGGTGCCTCTCCGGAGGCTCTCCATCCACCGCCTCATCCGTATTCGGACGCTTCATGCTCAAACGCTTGCGCGGCTACTTCTCCAGTGATCTGTCGATCGACCTGGGGACGGCCAACACCCTCATCTACGTCCGGGACAAGGGCATCGTGCTCAACGAGCCGTCGGTCGTCGCGGTGCAGGACGAGCCGTCCCGGGGCGGCAAGGTCATCGTCGCGGTCGGCTCGGAGGCCAAGGGGATGCTCGGGCGCACCCCGGGACACATCACCGCAGTGCGGCCGATGAAGGACGGGGTGATCGCCGACTTCACCTATACGGAGAAGATGCTCCAATACTTCATCAACAAGGTGCACGGCAACCGGATGCTCAAGCCCTCCCCGCGCGTGCTGGTGTGTGTGCCGTTCGGCTCCACCCAGGTCGAGCGGCGCGCCATCCGCGAGTCGGCCGAAGGCGCAGGCGCACGCAACGTCGGCATCGTCAGCGAGCCGATGGCCGCGGCGGTCGGCGCGGGACTGCCGGTGCACGAGGCGCGCGGCTCGATGGTGCTCGACATCGGCGGCGGCACCTCCGAGGTGGCCGTGCTGTCCCTGAACGGCGTCGTCTATGCGAACTCCGCGCGGATCGGCGGCGATCGCTTCGATGAGGCGATCATGAGCTACGTGCGCCGCAATTACGGCATCCTGATCGGCGAGGCGACCGCCGAGCGGATCAAAATCGAGATCGGCTCGGCCTACCCGGGCCAGCAGGTGCGCGAGCTGTCGGTCAAGGGCCGCAACCTCTCCGAGGGCGTGCCGCGCGCCTTCACGCTGAACAGCAACGAGATTCTCGAGGCGCTGCAGGAGCCGCTGCAGAACATCGTCAGCGCGGTCAAGCAGGCCCTCGAGCAGACGCCGCCGGAGCTCGGTGCGGACGTCGCCGAGCGCGGGATCGTGCTCACCGGCGGCGGTGCACTGCTGCGTGACATCGACAAGCTGCTCACCGAGGAGACAGGCCTGCCGGTGGTCGTCGCCGACGATCCGCTCACCTGCGTGGCGCGCGGCGGCGGGCGCATCTTGGAGCTGATGGACGAGATGGGCCCCGGCCACTTCGGGCTCGAGTAGCCGCGCGCGCCGTGGCCGGTTTCGGCACCCGGAGCGGATCGCCGTACAGTCGCGGGGGCTCCCCGGGGTTCCGCTTCACCCTCTACGCCCTCGCCTCCATCGTCATCATGGTCCTCGACCAGCGCATGGACCTGCTGGAGCGGGCCCGGTACGTGCTGCAGGCCCTGACCTACCCGGTCGAAGTCGCGGTGAACGCCCCGGTGGCCGGCTGGCACTGGCTCGAGCGCTCCATGACCTCGCGAGCGTCTCTGGAGGCGGAAAACCGCCGCCTGCGCACCCGCATGCGCGATCTCGAAGTGCGCACGCTGCGCTTCGATGCGCTGGCGCGCCAGAACGCGGCGCTCCTTGGCCTGAAACAGGCCGTGCCGCCGGTGGCCGAGCGCTGGCTGCCGGCCGACATCGTCGACATCGAGCTCGGCCGGCTGCGCCAGCGCGTCCTGATCGATCGCGGCACCCGCAACGGGGTGTTCCGCAACCAGGCCGTGCTCGATGATTACGGGGTCGTCGGCCAGACCATGCACGTCGGACCGTGGAGCGCCGACGTGCTGCTGATCACCGATCCGGAACACGACCTGCCGGTGCAGATCGCGCGCACCGGCTTTCGCACCATCGCGGTGGGCACCGGGGACCCGAATGCGCTGGCGCTGCCGTACCTGCCCGCCAATGCTGATGTGAAAGTCGGCGACGAGCTGGTCACCTCGGGGCTCGGCGGCATCTTCCCCGCCGGCTATCCGGTGGCGCGCATCACTCAAATCCACCACGGGGCGATGCAGCGGATGAACCAGGTGATTGCCCGGCCATTCGCGCACCTGCAGACCGACCGGGCCGTGATGCTGCTGTGGTTCCGGCCCGGCAGCCCCGCCGCTCCGGTGCAACCGAACCAGCAGCAGCTGCCCACCGGCAACCCGGGGGCGCAGCCGCTGGCGCCGCCGCCGCCCGCCCCACCGCTGTGCACCCCGCCAGCGGCCGGCACTCCCGCCGCGGGCGCCGCCAAGACCGCCGCACACCCGAGCCCGAACGGCACGACGCCGGCGGTGCCGCCGGCGCATAAGCCCCCCGCCTCGCCACCGAGGACGCCATGAGCGCCTCCCCGGGCGGAGCCATCTACAAGTCGGTGGGGGTCGCGCTGCTGCTGACGCTGCTGCCGCTGCCCTCGTGGCTGGCGGTGGCGCGGCCGGACTTCCTGGTCCTGGTGGTGTTCTACTGGGCGATCCAGACTCCGCGCAGCGCCGGCATCGGCCTCGGCTGGGTGTGCGGGCTGCTGCTCGATGCCTTCCAGGGGCCGGTGCTCGGCGAGCATGCGCTCGCAGTCGCGCTGGTGGCCTACCTCGGCGTGCGTGAGCACCAGCGCATTCGCACCAAGCCCTTGCTGCAGCAATCGCTGGTGGTGCTGGCGGTGCTCGCGCTGTACCAGTTCGTGCTCTGGGCGATCGACGGCTGGAGCGGACACCCGCTCACCACGCCGCTGCGCTGGGTGCCGGCGTTCACCGGCGCGCTGGTATGGGCGCCGCTCGCCGGCGTACTCGCCCGCACCTACCGTCCGCGCACCTGACGGTCGCCCCTGGAGGCATGCCCCCCGTGCGGATCAAGGATCACTGGCGCGAACAGCGGATGTTCAACCGCCGTGCGTGGTTCGCCGGCGCACTGATGGTGCTCTCGGTGCTCGCCGTGCTCGGCCGCCTCTATTACCTGCAGGTCGTGCGCCATCATTATTACAACGTGCTGTCGCTCGACAACGGCGTGCGCACCGTCCCGATCCCGGCGGCGCGCGGACTGATCCTCGATCGCAACGGCGAGGTGATCGCCTCGAACCGCCCGACCTTCGATCTGGACCTGACGCCCGATGAGGCGCCGGACCTGAAGGATGAGCTCGGGCACCTGGTGCGGCTCGCTCTGCTGCAGCAGAGCGATCTGCCGCAGCTGATGCGCACCATCGCCTCGCACGAGCGTTTCGACACCTTCCCGATCCGCCTCGACCTCTCGGCCCAGGAGGTGGGACGCTTCGCGGTGCGCCGCTACGAGTTTCCCGGCATCGACATCACCTCGCGCCAGGCGCGCTGGTATCCCTTCGGCAAGCTCGCCGTCGATGCGGTCGGCTACGTCGGCACCATCAGTGCCAGTGAGCTGGCGCACCTGAACCCGGCCGAATACGCCGGCACGGCGGTGATCGGCCAGACGGGCGTCGAGGCCACGTACGAGCAATACCTGCACGGCACCAACGGCTACCGCCAGACCCTGGTCGATGCGCTCGGCCGGCCGGTGCGCCGCCCCGGGGTGCTCGGCAAGGAGCTGCACTTCAAGGCGCCGGTCCCGGGCGATGACGTCGTGCTCTCGCTCGACCTGAAGCTGCAGCGGCTCGCCGAGAAGCTGCTCAAGGGGCAGGACGGGGCGGTCGTGGCCCTGGATCCGTGGACGGGCGACGTGATCGCGATGGCCAGCTCCCCAGCCTTCAACCCGAATCTGTTCGCCCGCGGCATCACCGAGAAGGAATACCGCGCGCTGATCGATGATCCGCGCCGTCCACTGTTCAACCGCACGCTGCGCGCACAGCTGCCGTCGGGCTCGACAGTGAAGCCGGCACTCGCACTGGGAGCGCTGACGGACGGCGTGATCGACGCCCATCAGGAAGTGCTCTCCGGCTACGCCTACCACCTGCCCCACAGCGCTCATCTGTACCACAACGCCAATCACGAGTACTGCGGCGAGATGACCATGCGCAAGGCCATCATCATGTCGTGCGACGTGTACTTCTACCGGCTCGCGCACCTGATGGGCATCGACCGGATCTCCTCCTGGCTGCCGCAGTTCGGCTTCGGTCATCGCACCGGTATCGACATCCCCGGGGAAGACCGCGGTCTGGTGCCCTCGCGCGCCTGGAAGCGCCGCCAGTTCGCCAATCCCGCCCAGGGCGAGTGGTTCCCCGGCGACACGGTGATCCTCGGCATCGGGCAGGGCTACTTCCTGGTCACGCCGCTGCAAATGGCGCACTACACCGCCATGCTCGCCACCCGCGGGCTGAGCTACGAGCCGCGCCTGGTGACAGGGCTGCGCAACCCGCGCACCGACACGATCCACTGGAAGCGCCCCGTGCTCGATGGGAACCTCACCCAGATCAGTCCCGCGACCTGGAAGGTCGTGGTCAAGGCCATGGTCGGGGTGACCACCGACCCGAAGGGCACGGCGTACTGGGAGATGCACAACAGCACCTATCCCATCGCCGGCAAGACCGGCACGGCGCAGCTGGTGCGCGAAGGCGCCAAGGGCTACGCCAACGAAGGGTCGTATCATGCGGACAAGACCCTCAAGCAGCTGCGTGACGATGCCTGGTTCATTGCCTTCGCGCCGGCCAACGCGCCGCGGATCGCCGTGGCGGTACTGGTCGAGCATGCCGGCTGGGGCTCGACGGGCGCCGCCCCGATCGCGCACAAACTGATGGACGCGTACCTGCTCGGTCCCGACGGGAAGCTCCTGGCAGACCCCGGGCACGGTCCGTTCTCCGAGCCGGCGCACCTGCCGCCGCGCGTCACGCGCGGCGTCGATCCTCACATGACTCCGGAGCAGCGCGCCGCCGCACCATGATCCACGAAGAGTTCTCGACGGATTCGCGCACGCGCCGCACGCTGAGCGGGGCGGCCCGCGTACTGCTCGCGCTGAAGGTCGACGGACCGCTCGCCGTCGGGCTCGCGCTCACGGCGGCCTTCGGCCTGGTCGTGCTCTACAGCGCCTCGGCCGAGAACGCCTCGATGCTGCTGCGCACCGTGCTGCGCCTGGTGCTCGGCATCATCATCATGCTCTCCGTGGCCCGCATCAGCCCGAACCTGTTGCGGCGCGCCTCGCCGTGGCTCTACGGCCTCGGCATCGTGCTGCTGCTGGCGGTCGCGGCCGTCGGCCACGTCCACCTCGGCGCCAAGCGCTGGCTCGATCTCGGCCCGATCCATTTCCAGCCGTCCGAGCTGATGAAGATCGCCGTGCCGATGATGTGCGCCTGGTATCTGCACGAGCGGCCGCTGCCGCCGCGCCTCGGTGACCTCGGCATGCTCGGGCTGATCATCTTGGCACCGGTCGGACTGGTCGCGAAGGAGCCGGACCTCGGCACCGCCGCGCTGATCACGGCCGCCGGCGCCGTGGTGGTGTTCCTCGCCGGTCTGCGCGTGCGCGCGATCGTCATCCTGCTGCTGCTCGCCGCGGCGGGCGCGACGCTCGGTCTGCGCTTCATGCACGGCTACCAGCGCGAGCGGCTGCTCACCTTCCTGAACCCCGAGGCGCATCCGCTCGGGGCCGGCTACCACATCATTCAGTCGCAGATCGCCGTCGGCTCCGGCGGCGTCTTCGGCAAAGGCTGGATGGCCGGCAGTCAGGCGCAGCTCGATTTCCTGCCCGAGCGCACCACGGATTTCATCTTCGCGGTGATCGGCGAGGAGTTCGGGCTGCTCGGACTGCTGGTGCTGCTGTTGCTCTACGCGTACGTCATCGGCCGCTCGATCTACCTCGCCATGCAGTGTCCGGACACGTTCTCGCGCCTGCTCGGCGGCAGCATCGCACTCACTTTCTTCGTCTACGTGATCATCAACGCCGGCATGGTCACCGGTCTGGTACCGGTGGTCGGCGTGCCGCTACCGCTCGTCAGCTACGGGGGTAGCTCGGTGGTGACGGTGCTGTCAGGTTTCGGTATTCTCATGTCGCTCTTCTCGCATCGGAAGCTGATGGGCTAAGGAGCGCTTCAGTGCTGCGTTCGATCCTCTTCGCCCTGCTCTCACTCACCGTGTTGGTCCGGCCCGCCGCTGCGGCGCCGGACACTGGAGCGCGCTTCCCGCGCGCGCCCCTGGAGCACTTTGCCGCGCAGGTTGCCCGCCGCGACGGGCTGAACCGCGCCCGCGTGCTGTGGATCCTGCGCCAGGCGCGCCCGCAGCCCTCGATCGTCGCGATGATGAACCGCCCGGCCGAGCAGGTCCTGAAGTGGTGGCAGTACCGGCGGATCTTCCTCACCCCGCAGCGCATCGATGAGGGCGCGGCGTTCTGGCGCGCACACCGCCGCTCGCTCGAGCGCATCGGCGCCGAACAGGGCGTCAATCCACGCTACATCGTGGCGATTCTCGGCGTGGAGACCTACTACGGACGGCTCACCGGCTCGTTCCGCGTGCTCGATGCGCTCAGCACGCTCGCGTTCGACTATCCGCAGCGCGGGCACTTCTTCGCCGGGCAGCTCGAGCGCTTCCTGGTACTGACGCAGCGCGACCGGCTCGACCCGCTCAGCGTGAAGGGCTCCTACGCCGGCGCCATGGGCCCGATGCAGTTCATGCCGTCGGCCTACCTGCGCTACGCGGTGAGCACCGGCAAGGGCCCGCCGAACCTGTTCACCAACTGGGATGACATCTTCGCCAGCGTCGCGCACTACCTGCGCGCGCACGGCTGGCAATACGGCGCGCCGGTGCTCTCGCGGGTGAGCATCGAGCCGGGCGCTCACTTTGCGGTCGATCCGGACAGGCTCGCGCTCGACCGAACCGTCGGCACGCTCGCCGCCGAAGGCGTCGAGCTGGCGCGGCACGAACCGCCCGGGACGCGCGCGGTTCTGCTGCTGGCGCACACGCGCAGCGGGCCGATCTACCGGGTGGGCTTCAACAACTTCCACGCACTGCTGTCGTACAACTACAGCAAGCTCTACGTCATGGCCGTGAACGCGCTGGCGCAGGCGATCGCCCACCGGGTGCACGCATTACCCGCGACGGCGGTGGCCGCCGCAGGACCGGATCGGCAGCGGTGAGGCGTACCGGTGGCGAGCGCCTCGTCCCACTAGGGACATTGCTCCTCGCCGCCGTCTTAGGCGGCTGCGCCACCGGCAGGCACTTCGTCGGCAGCCCGGCGCGCGGACTGCCGCCGCTGCCGAGCGACTGGCGCACCCTTCCGAATCCCGTGCCGCGCTACCTGCCGCCGGCCCCGCGCGGCAATCCCCCCTCCTATACCGTCGACGGCAAGCGCTACTACGTGCTCGCGAGCGCCGCCGGCTACCACCAGATCGGCGTCGCCTCGTGGTACGGCCCGAACTCCCAGGGCCGCACCACTGCCGACGGGGACCGCTACGACATGTACGCCATGACCGCAGCCAACAAGGTGCTGCCGCTGCCGACCTACGTGCGGGTCACCGACCTGTCGAACGGACGCAGCGTCATCGTCAAGGTCAACGACCGCGGACCCTTCGTCGCGCACCGCCTGATCGACCTGTCCTACGTCGCGGCCGCCAAGCTCGGCATGCTCGGCACGGGCACGGCGCTGGTCGACGTACAGGCCCTCACCCCGGGCAGCCCCACCTCGCTCTCCGAGGCGATGCAGCCGGTCGGCGCGCCCCTGTACGTGCAGGTGGGCGCCTTTGGCGTGCCGGCCAATGCCGAGCGGGTGCTGGCGCGGCTTCAGTCCGCCGGCCTGCCCGGCCCGTTCATTCTCTCTCCATCGGTCACCGGCGGGACGCTGTACCGCGTGCGGGTCGGCCCCGTATACGACGTGGCCGAGTATGATGCGCTCGCCGCACGGCTGGCCGCGCTCGGCTACCCCGGCGCGATCCTGGTCAAGCCGTGAGCCGCAGCACGCGTGGCCGAGAGAACTATCCGGCATCGGCGTAATCTTATTTCTGCGCCACCCGCCGCACCATCCCCTAAGGAGGAATCGCCTCATGTCCCGTTCTTCTGTCCTGGCCGTCCTGTCGGCCGCCGCGCTGCCGGTCATCGCGGCGCTCGCTCCGGCGGCTCAGGCCGCTGCCGCCCCGGCAGCCCAGGCGACGCTCGCCGGCACGCCGGTGGCCGTACCGGTGCCGCCGCCGCCGGCCCTGAACGCCCACGCGTACATGCTGGTCGATTTCAACACCGGGCAGGTGCTCGCCTCGAAGAACGCCAACGACAAGATGCCGATGGCGAGTCTGACGAAGCTGATGACCGCCTACATCGTGTTCTCGGCGCTGAAGAGCGGGCAGCTCTCGCTCGACACCCCGGTGACCATCAGCAATGCGGCCTGGCGCACCGGCGGCTCGCGCATGTTCCTGAACCCCGGCTCCCAGGTCTCGGTGCTGAACCTGCTCAAAGGCATGATCGTCGAGTCGGGCAACGACGCCACCGTCGCTCTGGCGCAGAAAGTCGGCGGTACGCAGGCCGGCTTCGTCACGCTGATGAACGACTACGCGCACCGGCTCGGCCTGAACTCGACGCACTACGAGGATGTCGACGGATTGCCGAAACCGGATCACTACACCACCGCGCGCGACCTCGCCACGCTCGCCTCGGACATCATCCGCGACTTTCCGCAGTACTACTTCATCTTCAAGATCAAGACCTTCACCTGGGATCACATCACGCAGCGCAACCGCGTCACGCTGCTGTGGACCGATCACTCGGTCGATGGCATGAAGACCGGCTACACCGATGCAGCCGGCTACTGCATGGTCGTGTCCGCCGAGCGCAACGGCATGCGCCTGGTGTCGGTGGTCCTCGGAGCACCGAGCTGGAACGGACGCGTCAGCGACAGCCAGGCACTGATCAATTACGGCTACAACTTCTACGAGAACGAGAACGTCGAGGCCGCCCGGGCGGTCGTCGCCAAGCCGCGCGTGTTCAAGTCGGCCGCGGGATTCGCGACCGTGGGTCCTGAGCTGCCGGTGGTGGTCAGCGTGCCGCGCGGACCGGACGCGACGCTCAGCACCCGCATCCTCTGGAACCACTGGCCGCTCACCGCGCCGATCGCCGCCGGCGTCAACGTCGGCACGCTGCAGGTGCTGAACGGGGCCGGTCAGCAGATCGACAGCACGCCGCTCGTGACGCTCGGTGCGGTCCCCGAGGGGGGATTGATCACCCGGCTGATCGACGACATCCGGCTCTGGCTCTGAGGAAAACCGCGGGCGATCCCATGGCTGAACCGTTTCCCACCTGTTACCTCAACGGGGAGTACCTGCCGCTCGAGGCGGCGCGCATCTCGCCGCTCGACCGGGGGTTTCTGTTCGGCGATGGCGCCTACGAGGTCATGCCGATCTACGGCGGGCGGCCGTTTCGGCTCGCGGCGCATTGCGCGCGTCTGACGCGCAGCCTCGCGGCGCTGCGCATGGACGATCCGCTCACGGCTGCGCAATGGCGGGACGTGTTCGCCACGCTGATCGGCGCATCCGCAAGCGCCGATCTGTACCTCTACTGGCAAGTCACCCGCGGCGCCGAGTCCGGCCGCACGCATGCGCCACTGCCTCAGATCGCGCGCACGGTGTTCGCGTTTGCCGCGCCGTGGCCGGCGCCGCCGGCGGATCTGGCCGAGCGTGGCGTCGAGTGCATCACCGCCGCCGACACGCGCTGGTCGCGCTGCGACATCAAGTCGACGGCGCTGCTCGCCAACGTGCTGCTGCGTCAGCTCGCCGTCGATGCGGCGGCCGCCGAGACGATCCTGGTGCGCGACGGCCGCCTGACCGATGCCTCGGCATCGGCGGTCCATGTGGTGGTACACGGAGAGGTGCTCACCCCGCCGAACTCGCACGAGATCCTGCCGAGCACCACGCGCACCGTCATCGAGGAGCTCGCCGATCGTGCTGGGGTGCCGTGGCGCGCCGCGCCGGTGAGCGAGGCGCAGCTGCGCGCCGCAGAGGAGATCTGGATTTCCGCAGCCACGCGCGAAGTGCAGCCGGTCACGCGTCTCGACGGGCAGCCGGTGGGCACGGGACGCCCGGGTGCGCTCTGGCGGCGCGTGCACGGCGCCTTCCAACAGTGGAAGCGCGATCTGCAGGGAGCGCCGTGGTGAACCGGTCCGTGCTCGAGTTTCCGACCGAGTATCCGATCAAGATCATCGGCCGGCCGTCCGATGAGTTCCGCGCCCGCATCCACGCGGTGGTCCTGCGCCACGCGCCGGGACTGGAGTCCGAGCGGGTGAGCGAGCGCTTGAGCGGCAACGGCAACTTTCTGTCAATTTCCTACCAGCTGCTCGCCCAGAGCCGCGAGCAGATCGAGGCGCTGATCGATGAGCTGAAGGCCTGCGACGGGGTGATGATGCTGCTGTGAGCGCGCCCTAGCGCGGGCAGGCGCGCTCCGGCACGAGCAGCGGCAGCGCCGCGAAGAACATAAGCAGCACGAGCACGCACAGGAAAGAGCCTTCCGGCCCGTCGCGCCCGCCGCTGAGGTACAGCCCGCCCTGCGGCTGCAACGTCAGCAGCCGGCCGAATGAGCGCATGCCGCTGTCGGCGCTGCCGTAGAAATAACTCTCCGCCCAATCCCACGCGGCGTGCATGCCGATCACCCACCACAGCGTGCCGGTCCGGCGGATCGCCACGCAGAACAGCACGCTCACCAGTGCCGCGGTGATCAGCCCGGTGGGATTCTCCCCGACGTTCAGACCGTGGGCCGCGCCGAACGCGAGCGTGACAGCGATCGCCGCCGTCCAGAATCCGTGCGCCTCGCGCAGCGTCACGAACAGATAGCCGCGAAAGGCAATCTCCTCGAAACACCCGATCAGCAGCGCCGCGACCAGCCAGGCGAGCCCCGAACGGACCGCGGCCGCAGGCGGCAGCGTCGGCCCGAGCAGCCGCGCCCCGCCGAACAGGAGCAGCGCACCGACCAGGATGCTCAGCAGCGCGAACCCGGCGGCGAAGCCGCTCGCCAGATCGCGCGCCCGGTGCCCCGGCTGCAGTCCAATGGCGCGCAGCGGCCGGCCTTCGAGCGTCGTCATGATCGCGCTCGCCGCCAGTGCGCACAGCAGCGCAAGCGCCTCCTGAAAACTCGTCAGCCAGGCCGGCATCTCCCCGCTCGCGTGTACGCGGGCGAACGCCGCATGCAGCGGGCGCTGCCATGCGGGCACGGCGCCGAGCACCCCGTGCATCAGCGCCGACAATCCGAAGGCGAGCAGTCCGAACACAACGACGAACAGCACGGCGCGCACGGCCGCCCGCATGCCTTGATCATCGAACAGGAGCCGGATCAGCCCACGCGGCACGGCGCGAACGGGCGGCTCGAGCGGGCGCCGAAGACAGCCGCGCAGACGCACCCGGCGGCCGCTCAGGCCCGGGACCGGGCGGCGGGCGCCGCGTACAGCCGCTCGAGCAGGTGGGGCAGCAACCCCTCGCCGGCGGCACCCGCAGACTCGATGGGCGCAAGGTCCGCGAGCCGGGTCATCTCCAGACCCGCATAGCCGCAGGGATTGATCTGGCGAAACGGCGCCAGATCGTTGCACACGTTGAGCGCAATCCCGTGGTAGCTCGCCCCGCGCCGCACGCGGATGCCGACGCTGGCGAGCTTGCGCCCGGCGACGTAGACCCCGGGCGCACTGCGGCGGCTCTCGGCCTCGATGCCGAGCGCGGCGGCGAAGTCGATCACGGCGCGCTCGAGTGCGGTCACCAGATCGCGCACGCCGAGGCCGGCGCGGCGCAGATCCACCAGCGGATACACCACCAGCTGTCCCGGTCCGTGATAGGTCACCTGGCCGCCCCGGTCGATGCGCACCACCGGAATCTCGCCCGCGCCGAGCACGTGCGCCGGATCGGCATTCATCCCGAGCGTGAACACCGGCGGATGCTCGAGCAGCCAGAGCTCATCGGGCGTCGTGCTGCTGCGCTCATCGGTGAAGCGCTGCATCGCCCGCCAGGTCGCCTCGTAGGGCACGAGGCCCAGCCGGCGCACCACCGGCACTGGCGGCGGCGCCAGAGGCGCCGCGGGCTCCGCCGCAGCGTACGCCGGGGAGGTGCTCACCGCGGCGGCGCCGCGAGTCGGGCGTTGTCGAGCCCGGCGTTGTTGCGGTTCAACGCCTGCTCGGCGCGGTAACTGGAGCGCACCAGAGGACCGGAGACGCACTCGAGGAACCCCAGGCCGAGCGCGTATTCGCGGTGCGCATCGAATTGCGCCGGGGTCACGAAGCGCTCCACGGGCAGATGGTTCGCGGTCGGGCGCAGATACTGTCCGAGCGTGACCAGATCGACGCCGGCCGCCCGCAGATCGCGCAGCGTCTCCTCGATCTCCGCGTCGCTCTCCCCCAGACCGAGCATCAGGCCGCTCTTGGTGAGAATCCCGGGCCGGTGCTGCTTGGCGTGGCGCAGCACCTCGAGCGTGCGGTCGTAGCCGGCACGCGGATCGCGCACCGGGTGGGTGAGGCGGCGCACGGTCTCGATGTTCTGCGCGAACACCTCGAGACCGGAGTCGACCACGGTCTCGATGGCAGCGGCCTGACCCTGGAAGTCCGGCGCGAGCGCCTCGACGGCGGTGTCGGGGTTGCGTCGTTTGATGGCGCGGATGCACGCCGCATAATGAGCCGCGCCGCCGTCCGGCAGATCGTCGCGGTCAACCGACGTCAGCACCACGTACTTGAGCTTCATCAGCGCCACGGTGTGCGCGCTGTTTTCCGGCTCCTCGGGATCGAGCCACCCGCGCGGATTACCGGTGTCCACCGAGCAGAAGCGGCAGGCACGGGTGCACACCGAGCCCATGAGCATGATGGTCGCAGTCCCGGCGTTCCAGCACTCCCCGATGTTCGGGCACTTCGCCTCCTCGCACACCGTGGAGAGCCGGTGCTCCTTGACGAGCGCCTTGACGGCCTGGAAGCCGCCCCCGGTGGGTGCCCGGGCCCGCAGCCAGTGCGGCTTGCGCCCGAAGGCCTCGCGCGCCAGCGGTGCGGACCCCTTGATGCCGTCGCGGATCGCGGTAAAGCCTTGCGGAGTCAGGTATTTCTCGCCGCTGCGGGCGCTGCCCGACTCGGCGACCACGGGGATGTCTTTGAGGCTGGACATGGCCCTATTGTACGGCGGGGGCGTCCCGGACCCTAATCGGGTGCCCGCGCGCGCACGTGCGCATCGAGCCACGCCAGGCGCTGCGGGGAGCCGACGTCGAACCACTCTCCCCGGTACACCTGCCCGCGCAGCCGCCCGGCGGCGATGGCGCGGCGCAGCAGCGGCAGCAGCGCGAAGCGTCCCTCGGGGCAGCCGGCGAAGAACGCCGGGCGGTAGATCCCGATGCCGGTGTAGGTGAAGCGCGTCTCGCCCTGCTCGAGCACCGTCTCCCCGCAGAGCGCGAAATCCCCGCGCGGATGATGCTCGGGATTCGGGGCGAGCACGATGCTCGCGTGCGCCTCGGGCGGCAGCGGCCCGAGGGCCGCGAACTCCAGGTCCGTCCAGACGTCCGCGTTCACCACGAGAAAGGGATCGGCACCGAGCAGCCCCAGCGCGGCGGCGATGCCGCCGCCGGTCTCGAGCGGCACCGGCCCCTCCTCGCTGTAGCGGATCTTAAGGCCATAGCGCGCCCCGGTCCCGAGCGCCGCGCGGATGCGCTCGCCGAGCCAGGACAGGTTGATCACCACCTCGCCGACGCCCGCGCGCGCGAGCTTCTCCAGGTGGTACTCGATGAGCATCCGCCCGGCGAGCGGCACCAGCGGCTTCGGCACCGTGTCGGTGAGCGGACGCAGCCGCTCGCCGCGCCCGGCCGCGAGCACCATGGCCTTCATGGTCCCGATCCGAGCGCGCACGCCGTGGCGCGCGGCAGCTCGCCGGCGACCGGCCCTTCGAGCAGCGCCCCGAGCGCTGCGAGCTGCGGGTACTCGCGGCAAGTCTGCTGCAGGTAGTACAGCGTCAGGGGCAGATCACGCAGGTAGCCGGCCTTGCCGTCGCGGTGCCACAGGCGGGCGAAGATGCCGAGCACCTTCAGATGCCGCTGCACGCCGATCAGGTCGAACCAGCGCAGGAACTCCCCCTCGTCGCGCCCGGCGAGGACGCTGCCGCCGAGCTGCGCCCGGTAGCGTCTCACCCAGGCGCACACCCGCTCGCGCGGCCAGGCGATGTAACAGTCCTTCAGCAGCGACACCAGGTCGTAGCCGACCGGCCCGCGCAGCGCGTCCTGAAAATCGATCACGCCGGGATTGCCGGACGCGGTGACCATGAGATTGCGCGAGTGGTAGTCGCGGTGCACGAACACCTGTGGTTGCCCCAGGGCCTCCTCGATGAGCCACTCGAAGGTTACCTCGAGCGCCGCGCGGGTCTGCTCTGGCAGGTTCAAGCGAAGATGCCGGGCGAGAAACCACTCGGGCATCAGGTCCATCTCGCGCCGCAGTGCGGCGCGGTCGTACGGGGCGAGTTCGCCGGCCGCCGGCGCACCGTGCAGCTGCAACCGCGCAAGCGTCGCGAGCGCATCGGCATACAGCGCGTCGGCCGCACCCGGCTCCCCGAGGCGCGTCAGATACGGCGTGGTGCCGAGGTCCTCGAGCAGCACCCAGCCGCGCTCGACGTCCGCGGCATGGATGTGCGGCACGTGAATGCCGAGCGGCTCGAGCAGCTTCGAGACGCGCAGGTACGGGCGCACGTCCTCACGGCCAGGCGGCGCATCCATGACCACGTACGTGCCGTTGGCGCAAAACGCCCGGAAATAACGCCGGAAACTCGCATCGCTCGATGCGGGTTCGATGCGCGCGGGGCGGAGGTTCAGATCGCGCGAGAGCCAATCCTCGAGCAGCGCGAGGCGCGCGTCAGGTTCAACCATGGAGTGCTTTGGGCCGACGGGAATCCGGGCCTGCCATTATAATCGGCTCCCTCATGCCGCGTTGCAGCCTACTCTGGACCGCCCTGCTGTCGTTCGGCGGCCTCATCCCGCATTACGCCCGGGCCGCCGAAACGCCGCCCCCCGCGCCGCCGCAGGCGCTGCCCGGCACGGCGAACGGCGCGGCCCGCAAAGCGGCCGAGCAGCGGCTCGCGACCGGCGGGGCCGTGCACGCCACGGCCGACCGTGCGCTCTACGGCAAGGACGGGCAGCTGAGCCTCTCCGGGCACGTGCTGCTGCGCCAGGGCGAGCGCGAGATCCGCGCCAACCATCTGCAGTACGACAACCGCACCGGCGCCCTGAGTACCCGCGGCGGCATCCAGTACACCGACCCGCGCCTCGAGGTCACCGGCAAGGGCGGCAGCTACTCCCCCGAGAACGGTGCGCTGTTCGACTCGGCGCACTTCGCTTTGCGCGGACGCGTCGCGCACGGCACGGCGCACCTGATGCACCTGACGCCGGGCGGGCTCCTGCAGCTGCAGGGCGTGAGTTTCACCACCTGCCCGCAGATCAAACCCTCCTGGGTGCTGAGGGCGAAATCCATCACACTGCACACGCGTTCGCACATTGGCTACGGCCGCGACGCGCGCATCGATCTGCACGGCGTGCCGATTCTGTATCTGCCGTGGGTGTCCTTTCCGCTCGGCAACGTGCGCAAGAGCGGCTTTCTGTTCCCGACGCTCGGCAACACCTCGCGCGGCGGTCTGCAGATCTCGGCGCCGTTTTACTGGAACATCGCGCCAAACGCGGACCTGACCGTGGTGCCGACGGAGTACCAGCACCGCGGCGTAGATCTCGGCGGTGAGGCTCGCTGGCTGACGCGCCGCCAGTACACCGACCTGAAGTGGGATTATCTGCCGAACGATGCAAGCTACCTCGGCGGGCGCACCCGCGGGCGGATCTCGCTGCACAGCGTGATGCGCCTGCCGCACCGCCTGCGCCTGCTGCTCGAGGGCGAGAACGTCAGCGACAGCGCGTACTTCGAGGACTTCGCCACCGGGCCACAGGGCACCAGCACGGCCTTCCTCGACCGGCGCGCGGAACTCTCCTACCGCACTGTGCACTGGAATATCCGCGGCCTCGCCCAGCAGTTCCAGACCATCGACAGCTCGCTGCCGCTGAACGAGCGGCCCTATGCACGCCTGCCCGACCTGACGGCGGCGGCCGACTACGGCTGGGGACCGGGGAATCTGCTGCGCTACGGGTTCAAGTCCGAGCTGGTCGACTTCCAGCGCTCCGATCACTCCACGGCGGTGAGCGGCTGGCGCCTCGATGCCATGCCGCGGGTCTCGCTGAACTTCGACGGCCCGGGGTATTTCATCCGCCCGGCGATCGCCTGGCGCTACACCCAGTACGAGCTGCGCCACACGGCGCTCGGCCAGCCGGATGCGCCCTCGCGCAGCCTGCCGATCGCGAGCTTCGACACCGGCCTGACGCTCGAGCGCACTGCCGGTCGGCGGCTGATCACCATCGAGCCGCGGGTGATGTACCTGTACGTGCCGTACCGCAATCAGAACAATCTGCCGATCTTCGACACGGGGCTACCGGACCTCGAGCCGGTCGAGCTGTTCCGCACCAACCGCTACGTGGGCGCCGACCGCGTCGGGGACGCCAACCAGGTGAGCGCGGCGGTCACCACGCGGCTGCTCGGTACCGCAACCGGCCAGCAGTACCTCTCGGCGACCCTCGGGGAGGCGTTCTACTTCCAGACCCCGCGCGTGACGCTGCCGGGGGAGACCGTGCAGACCGACCGGCGCTCGGACATCATCGCCGAGCTGTCATTGACGGCCTTCAAGCACTGGAGCGCCCGGGCCGGCGTGCAGTGGAACCCGCAGGCCTCGCGCACGCAACGGGCGCAGGTGACGCTGCAGTACCAGCCGGGCCCGAACCGGGTCATCAATCTCGGCTACCGCTACGAGCGCGACTCGTTCGAGCAGGCGAGCGCCAATGCGCTGCTCTGCAGCACCACCCCCGGGGTGGCCGCCGGCAGCTCCTGCGGCATCCAGCAGGCGGAGGTTTCCGCCGCCTGGCCGATCGGCCGGCACTGGAGCGTCTTCGCCCGCGGCATCTACTCGCTGCAGGACCACGAAGCACTGGAGAGATTCGTCGGCTTCGAGTACCGTGCCTGCTGCTGGAGCGTGCGGCTCGGCGCCCGGCGCTACGTGGCCGTTCGCCCGGCGCTGCAGCCGGTGGGCGTGGCGCAGCGCACCGGGGCCCAGGACACTGGCATTTACCTGCAGGTGGAACTCACGGGCCTCGCCAGTGTCGGATCAGCACCGGATGCTTTCCTCTCCGAGGCCATCCCCGGCTACACTCCGGCGGCCATGAACTCCCCGGCACCCCATCCTTAAGAAGAGCGATCGAGGACTGAAGCGCATGCGGCGGCACTTTTTCTTCTCCCCCCAGACCCCTCGGCACACCCGCACGACGGGTCTTACGCACGGGGTCTGGTTCGCTGCGCTGTGCGCGACGGCGGCGCTCGCGCTGCTGCCCGGCCGGGCGCTCGCCCAGACCCGCGACCTCTCGACCCAGGGGGAGCTGATCGACCGCATTGCCGCGATCGTCAACAACGGCGTGATCATGCAGAGCCAGCTCGACAGCCGCGTGCAGCAGGTGGTCGCGGAGCTCAAAGCCCAGGGGCTCACCCCGCCGGCCCAGAGCGTGCTGCGCAAGCAGGTGCTCAACAGCCTGATCCTGCAGAAAGTCCAGCTGCAGCAGGCCCAGCAGGACGGCATCACGATCTCCGACGACACGCTGAACGCGGCGCTGCAGAACGTCGCGAAGCGCAACGGCATCCCCTTTGCCGACCTGCCGACGGCGCTCGCCCAGCAGGGCATCAACTACGCCGATTACCGCGACCAGATGCGCGATCAGCTGCTCATCGGCCTGCTGCGCGAGCGCGACGTGCTGCAGCGCATCGTGGTCACCCCGCGCCAGATCGACCAGTTCCTCGCGCACCAGGCCCATGCGCCCACGGCCGGCGAGGAATACAACGTGTCGCACATCCTCATCGCCGTGCCGCCGAACGCCACGCCGCAGCAGCTCGCCGCCGCACAGCATCTGGCCGACAGAGTCGACGCGCTCGCCAAAGCGGGCAAGAACTTCGGCAAGCTCGCGGTCACCTACTCCAACAGCGGCGATGCGCTCAAGGGCGGCAACCTCGGCTGGCGCAAGGGCATCGACCTGCCGACCTTCCTCACCCAGGTCGTGCCGACACTCAAGCCCGGGGAGGTGAGCGCACCGATCCGCACGCCGTCCGGCTTTCACATCGTGAAGCTGAACCAGGTGCGCCGCAATGTGCACAAGGACATCGTCGCGCAGGTGCACGTACGGCACATCCTGCTCATCCCGAACGCGCTGCAGGACAACGCCACGGTGCGCGAGCGCCTGGAGAAGATCCGCAAGGAGATCCTCTCCGGCAAGGTGAAGTTCTCCGTGATCGCCGCCTCGGTCTCGCAGGACCCGGGGTCCGCTTCGCAGGGCGGGAATCTCGGCTGGCAGAGTCCGGATGCGTTCACCCCTCGCTTCGCCAAGGCGATCAGCACGCTCAAGGTGGGGCAGATCAGCCAGCCCTTCCAGACCCGCTTCGGCTGGCACATCGCCGAGCTCCTCGGACGTCGCCAGTTCGATGAGACCAAGGAAATGAAGCGCCTGCACGCCATGGAGGCGATCCGCGCGAGCCGCGCCGACGAGGACGCCGAGTTGTGGCTGCAGCGGCTGCGCGATGATGCCTACGTGAAGATTCTCAGCGACTGAGCCGAGCCCCATGGCGCCGCGGATCGTCCTGACCTCGGGGGAGCCCGCCGGCGTCGGCCCCGACCTGTGCCTGGCGATCGCGGCTCGCACACTGTCGTGCGAGCTGGTGTGCCTGGCCGACGCGGCGCTGCTCGCCGAGCGGGCCCGACAGCTCGGGCTCGCCGTCGAGCTGCAGCCCTACCGCCCCGAGGCGCCCTGCCCGCACCAGCCCGGCCGCCTCATCGTCGAGCATCACGCGCTCGCCGCGCCGTGCACGCCGGGGCGGCTCGAGGTGCGCAATGCCCGTTACGTGACCGCGCTGCTCGAGCGGGCCTGTGCCGGCGCCCTCGGCGCAGAGTTCGCGGCCATCGTCACGGCCCCGGTGCACAAGGGCGTCATCAACGATGCCGGGGTGCCCTTCACCGGCCACACGGAATTCTTCGCCGAGCGCACCGGGGCGAGTCCGGTCATGATGCTCGCCACCGGAACGCTGCGCGTCGCGCTCGCCACGACCCACCTGCCGCTCGCGCGGGTGAGCGCGGCGATCACCCGCGAGTCGCTCTGCGCGACTCTCGCCATCCTCGATCACGACCTGAGACGCTGGTGGGGGCTCGCGCGGCCGCGCCTCGGTGTCTGCGGGCTGAACCCGCACGCCGGCGAGGGTGGACACCTCGGCGATGAGGAAATCCGGGTGATCGGTCCGGCGATCGCCGCCCTGCGCGAACGCGGCCTCGAGGTGAGCGGCCCGTTGCCGGCGGACACGGTATTCGTGCCGCGCGTGCTCGCCCACTACGACGCGGTGCTCGCCATGTATCACGATCAGGGTCTGCCGGTGATCAAGCACGCCGGCTTCGACTCTGCCGTGAATGTGACGCTCGGGCTGCCGATCCTGCGCACCTCGGTCGATCACGGCACCGCCCTCGAGTTAGCGGGCACCGGGCGCGCCGAGCCGGGCAGCCTCGTGGCGGCCCTCGAGCTGGCGGTCGAGCTCGCTAAGCGGCGCGGCCCGTGAGCCGCGGCGCGCTGCAGGGCCGCACGGCCGCCGAGCCGCGCGCGCGCAAGCGCTTCGGGCAACACTTCCTGCACGACCCGGCGGTGCTCGAGCGCATCGCCGCGGCGGTCGCACCGGGCCCCGAGGACCGTCTGGTGGAGATCGGACCGGGCCGCGGCGCACTCACCGAATACCTGCTCGGCACCGCGTGCCGAAGCCTCGATGCCGTGGAGATCGACCGCGACCTCGCCGCGCTGCTGCGCGAGCGCTTCGCGGCCGAGCCGCGCTTGACGCTGCGCGCAGCCGATGCGCTGCGGTTCGATTTCTCGGGCCTCGCCGAGGAGCGCGGCGGGCGGCTGCGCGTGGTGGGCAACCTGCCGTACAACATCTCCACGCCGCTGCTGTTTCATCTGCTCGAGAGCGCCAGCTCGATCCTCGACCTGCACGTGATGCTGCAGCGCGAGGTCATCGAGCGCATGGCGGCCGCGCCGGGCGATCCGGCCTACGGGCGCCTGACGGTCATGCTCGCCCCCTGGGTCGACGTCGAGCCGCTGTTCGAGGTCGGTCCCGGCGCCTTCCGGCCGCCGCCGCGGGTCTGGTCCGCCGTCGCCCGCCTGACGGTACGGGCCGCGCCACGCTTCCCGGTGCACCCCGGATTCGCATCCCTGGTCGCTGCGGCGTTCTCCCAGCGGCGCAAGACGGTGCGCAACAGCCTGCGCGGACGGGTCAGCGTCGAGCAGATCGAGCGCTGCGGCATCGACCCGGGCGCCCGGCCCGAGACGCTCGCCCCAGAGCGGTTCAACGCGCTCGCCCAGGTGTCCGCCGCAGCGGATTGAGCTACGCTCTCGGGCATGATCGGGGAGTCCTACCGCCGTATTCTCGTCGTGCTCGATCTGCGTGAGGACAGTCTGCACGTCGGCCGCCACGCCGCGACGCTCGCCGCGCGCCTGCAGGCGGAAATCGAGCTGCTGCACGTGGTCGAGCTGCTGCCCGTCGAGCCGATGTCCGAGGCGCTCATCACCAGCGCAGGCGTCGAGGACGCACTGGTGCAGCGCGCCCGCACCCACCTGGCCAAGCTCGCCGGTGAACTCGGCCTCGGCGCCGCCCCCTGCTGGGTGGAATCCGGCAATGTCAAAGCCGAGATCGTGCGCGTTGCGCGCAAGCGTCAGGCCGACTTGATCGTGCTCGGCAGCCGCGAGCGACACGGCATGTCGATCCTGGTGAACTTCACCGAAGACGCGGTCCTGCACGCCGCCCCCTGCGACGTGCTCGCGGTGCGTGTGAAGCGCGCGGCTGCACCGCGCCCGGAGTGAGGCGCGCGGCGCGCATCGCCCCCCGGGCTGCGCCCCGGTAGACTAGCGGCGTATGAGCGCGCCGCACAAAATCCGCATCGACGTCGAGACCAGCTATCTCGGCGAGCAGTCCAATCCCCGCGAACAGCGTTACGTGTTCGCCTACACCATCACCATCCTCAATGAAGGTGGGCAACCGGCGACGCTGCTGAAGCGGCACTGGATCATCACCGACGCCAACGGCGGGGTGAAGGAAGTGCGCGGCGACGGCGTGGTCGGCGAGCAGCCTCGGCTCGAGCCCGGTCAGGGCTTCCGCTACTCAAGCGGCGCGGTCCTGGAGACGCCCGTGGGCACCATGCAGGGCAGCTACCAGATGATCGACGCCGACGGCGAGCCATTCGAGGCGCCGATCCCGCTGTTCCGCCTCGCCATGCCCGGAATCCTGCAGTGAGCCGATTCGCCATCGGCGACGTGCAGGGCTGCTACGAGGAACTGCGCGAACTGCTGAAGCGGATCGGCTTCTCATCCGACCGCGACCGGCTGTGGTTCGTTGGCGACCTGGTCAACCGCGGGCCGCACTCGCTCGAGGTGCTGCGCTTCGTGCGCGCCCTCGGCGCGAATGCCGAGACCGTGCTCGGCAACCACGACCTGCACCTGCTGGCGGTGGCGGCCGGCTGCCGTCCGGCGCGCCGTTCCGACACGCTGCAGGCGGTACTCGAGGCGAAGGACCGCGAGCGGCTGATCGAGTGGCTCACCGAACGGCCGCTCGCACACTTCGAGGACGGCGACCTGATGGTGCATGCCGGCATCGTACCGGCGTGGTCGGCGCAGGCCGCGTGTGGGTACGCCCGCGAGGTCGAAACCGAACTGCGCCGCGGCCGCAAGAGACTGTTCGAGCACATGTACGGAGACGGGCCGGAGCGCTGGTCCGATACGCTCGAGGGCTTCGAGCGGCTGCGGTTCATCATCAACACGCTGACGCGCCTGCGCCTGTGCGCAGCCGATGGGCGCATCAATCTCGCCCTGAAGGGCAAGCCACCAGGCGCGGACTCGCCGTGGCGGCCGTGGTTCGACCTCGAGCGCCCGCTGAGCCAGGACGTGCGCATCGTCTTTGGCCACTGGTCGGCGCTCGGCCTGACGCTGCGCGAGAACCTCATCGGGCTCGACACCGGGTGCGTCTGGGGCGGTGCGCTCACCGCCTTCGACCTCGAGCGTGGCATCACCACCGCGGTGCCCTCGCGCGGTTACCAGTCGATCGAATCCTGAGGAGACCCGCCGTGGATGCGCTGAAGCCGCTGAACTTCCCGCAGTGGATCGAGGAGAACCGCCACCTGTTGAAGCCGCCCGTCGGCAACCGCCGCGTGTTCGAGGATGGGGATTTCATCATCATGGTGGTCGGCGGCCCCAACACCCGCCGGGATTATCACGTCGATCCGGGGCAGGAGCTCTTCTACCAGCTCGAGGGCGAGATGGTCCTGAAGACGATGCAGGCGGGCCGCGCGCTTGATGTGCCGATCCGCGCCGGGGAGATGCTGCTGCTGCCGGCGCTCGTACCGCACTCCCCGCAGCGGCCGGCCGGCACGGTGGGTCTGGTCGTCGAGCGGCAGCGGCGCAGCGGCGAGCGCGACGGGTTCCAGTGGTACTGCCCGGGCTGCGCGGCGCTGCTGCACGAGACCTATATCGAACTCACCGACATCGAGGCGCAGCTGCCGCCGGTGTTCGAGCGGTTCTACGCCGATCGCGCCGCGCGCACCTGCAAGCGCTGCGGCACGGTGCTCGAGCGCTGAGCCGGGCGGATCGCCGCTTCCGCGCTAGGATGCTTTTCCTTACACTCCTGCGCGACAACCGCAACGGTTGCGCAGGGAGATCGTGATGTCACGCGTCCTCGGGATTCGACTTCTCCTGACGCTCTTCGCACTCGGCTGCCTCGCCAGCGGCGCTCGCATCGTGCTCGAACCGTCTGCGGGCGGAGGATTCCCGCTGCAACTGCACCCGGTGGCGAACGAGCTGTACCGGATCGAGCCGCAGCAGCACATCGCCCAACCGAGCGGACTGCAGGCGGGCGACCTGCTCCCGATCCGCCGCCTCAAGCCCGCCGATCGCGCCGCCATTCTTGCCAGGTACAGCATCACGGCGGGCACGGCCATCACGCTGCCGATCCTGCGTGCAGGCCGAACGCTCGCCGTGACGGTGCGGGCCATTTCCTCGCCGAACACGACGCTGGAGACGATCGAGTTTGCCGGCCTTCAGCTGACGATGTTCACAATTGCGATGCTGACGCTGTGGCGCGGCCGTGATAGGACAGCCTGGGCCTTGTCGGCCGTTTTTTTCGGCTTGATGTTCGTTGCCGGACCGCTGCAGCTGCCGATCGGGCCGCACTGGGTTGTCTGGCGCCACACACTCAAGACTCTGGTGAGTGCCACAGTACCGCTGGCGATTTACGCGTTTGCCGACGCCCTCGCGGGAGCCAGCCTGCCCTCGCGGCTGCGCCGCTTAGCTCGCGGCGGCTACGGGCTCTGGGTGCTCGCCGTCACGGCCTGGTCTCAAGCGGGGTATTGGGCACTGGTTCTCGCCGGCAATTCCGTAGTCGCGGTGGATTTTGAGCGGATCAAGCCGCTGTTGAGTCTCCCCTACGTGGCGCCGCTGCTCGTCCTCATCGCCGGCTACCGCCGCGCCGCACACGAGGATCGGCTGCGCATTCGCTGGGTGTTGTGGAGCGTCGGGGTGCTCATGGGCAGCGCCGTGCTCCTGCAGCTGTTACCGGCATCGTGGCAGACCGCAGCGGTGCAAGTCGTGTTCGTGCTGCAGGCGACGGCGATTTTGGCCCTGCTCTACGCCGTGCTGCGCACTCGTCTGATCGACGTGGGCTTCGTCATCGATCGCGCCTTGGTGTTTGGTGTGATCACGGCGTTGGTGTTCGGCACGTTCTCCGTCCTGGAACTCGGCGTTCATCAGTTTGCCGTCAGTGACCGGGTGGGCTGGGCGTTGCAGGCGTTCGCCGCGCTCATTCTGGCGGTGGTTCTGAGCCCCCTGCACCGACGACTGGAGAGCTGGATCGAGCAGATCTTCTTTCGCAGCCAGCGCCTCGCTCTACTCGCGCTCGAGCGCCTGGCGCACGAATGCCCGTTCGTGGAGCGCGAGACGCACCTGCTCGCGATGACCGTTGAGCGGCTGCAGCCGCACTGCGCCGCAGTCGCGATCTATGAACGGTCCGCCAGCACGTACCGGCGCAGCGCTGCGCATGGCGGACCCTGGCCGGAGGCGCTCGACGCCGATGACCCGGCATTCGTCGCCTTGCGCGCCACGCACGAGGCCGTGCCGCTCGCCGGGCGCACCTCGGGCCTCGGCCCCGAAGGGCTCGCTCTGCCGATGACCGCCGCGCAGTCCGTAATCGGCACGTTGGTCTGTCGCCCGCGCGACGGCGAGCAGTTCGCACCGGAAATCCGCGCCGCGCTCGCCAACGTGGCCCATCACCTGGGCATGGCCGTCATCGGCCTGCGCCACCGCGAGCACGCCCGACTGGTGGCCGACGTGGCCGCGGGGCACATTGATGCCGAAGCGGCCCGCCGCCGCGCCATCACGCTGCTGGAGGGGGAACTCCCGCAGCTCGGCGCCGCGCCCTGACGGCGCGGGGACTCAGTCGAACGAGAACTCGAAGCGCTCGGGCCGTGGGCTGCCGGCCCGGACCCACGAGGCGTGGCGCGCATCGACGGTGAGAAACCACGTCTGACGCTGACGCACGCTGCCAACAAACGCTCTGAAGTCGAGTACCCCCGCGCATCCTCCGTGCTCAGGGTCCCGCACTGACGCGTAGCGGATGATCCGTACCTGCGCCTCACGAGCGCTGCGCGCGAACTGCTGACAGGCGGCATAGTTGACCGGATCACGCCACGCGGCCTGATCTGGCGAGAACGGCTCGCTGCGTAAGTCGATCGCGGCGCCCGCGGCCGTCGCCTGAAACAGCGTATGCGGCACCGCATCGAGCCGGCTGAAGCCGTGACTGTCGCGCACGAACCGCCAACGCCAGTAGCCGAGTTCCGCGCAGGCCGTGCGCGCCGCCTCGGCTCCGTACCAGACCCCGGGATCCTCCACCGCGCGCAGGCGCGAGCCGTAGGCCGGCGGGGCATAGCGAAAAGGGGTATAGAGCAGGTAGTCCATCGCCCGCGCCGCAGCCGGCCGCGGCGGCTTCGCCGCCTCGAGAATCCCCTCGAGCATCTCTTGCTCGGCAAGATCGTCGACCAGCGCCCGGGTCGCCGCCACGTGCTGCGCCTCGACGGCGCGCCACAGCGCGAGGCGCGTCGCGCGCGCCTCAGATCCGACCGCGCGCGCCGTCCAGGTAGCGCAGGACATCGAACAATCCCTCGGCGCGCACGATCCGCTCGGCAGGTCGCGCCCCGAGTGCATCGTTGTCCGAGTGCAGCCAGGCGCGCATCGTCTCGGTGCCGCCGCCCGTGATCGCCGCCAGCGAGCGGTACAGACGCACGAAGGCTGCGGCGAGCTCCCAGGTCTTGCTGCCCTCGGCGAGGCGCCAGGAACCGGCGGCGAGCCGCGAGACCGTGGCGGGACTCACGCCGATGACCTGCGCCAGATCGCGCTGGGGCAGATCGAGCTGTTCAGCAGCGCGGACGGTCGCCCGGGAGAGGACCGCCGCCGCCTGCGCATGTCGGGCAGCCTGAGCCATCGTCAACCTCTTGCTGCAGAAATTTTACGCCCATTTTATTTCCGGGACAAAGGGCGCTGTGCGCCGATGCTCGCCCCGGGTGGCCCCGACTCGGGGATCCCGATCCGGTGGGTCGACTTCACTTCTTCCATCACGAAGTAGCTGTGGGTCTGCTGCACGCCCCGAATGCCGGCGATGGTCTCCCCGAGCAGCGTGCGATAGCGCTCCATGTCCTTCACACGCACCTTCAGTAGGTAGTCGAATCCACCGGCCACCATGTGGCACTCCATGATTTCATCGTGCGCGGCCACCATCTCCTTGAAGCGCTCGAATGCCTCCGGGGTCGTGCGATCCAGCGTCACCTCGACGTACACCAGCAGCCCGAGCCCGAGCCGCCGCGCGTTCAGGTGCGCGAAATAGCCGTTGATGAACCCGGCCGCCTCGAGACGCCGGATACGCTCGAGCGTGGGCGTGACCGTCAAATTCACTTCACGGGCGAGCTGGGACACGGGAACGCGGCCGTCCTGCTGCAGCCGCACCAGCAGCTTGCGGTCGATCCGATCCAGTGCACGAAACCCCGTGGAGGCCGCCTTTTGTCTCATAGCCAGTCAATTTTACTTCTAATGGCGCCAAAATATGAAAATATCCTCTGCCTTCGCGGATAACATGAGCACAATCCTCTAGTTGCCGCTCACCGCACGCATGAATGCCGTACCCGCGCCCGAGACGCATCCCCAGGACCGCACCGATCTGCAGGCGCTGCGCGAGCGCATGCGCGAGGCCACGCTGCGCCCCGAAGCCCCCGCCGTGGACGCGCTCAGCGCCGAGCTGCTCACTGTCGCCGAGCCGCTCGCCGCGGCGCGCGAGCAGGCGCTGCGCTGGGTCGGCGCCGCCCGCACCGAAGCGCGCGCCGGCTCGCTGGTCGAGTCCCTGCTCGGCCAGTTCGCGCTAGACAGCGCCGAGGGCAAGGCGCTGATGAGTCTCGCCGAGGCGCTGCTGCGCACCCCGGATGACGTGAGTGCCGACCGCCTCATCGCCGAGCGCCTGCGGGCGCTGCGCTCCGGCGGCACGGATGCGAACCTCAAAGTGCGCCTCGGCCTGGCGCTGCTGCGCACGGCCGGACGGGTGTTGCCGGATGCGCACGCCCTGCTTACCGAGCATCCCGCGCCCCGTCATCTGCTCGCGCCGACGACCCGGCGCGTCATGCGCCGCGCGATGCGCCTGATGGGCCATGCGTTCATCGTCGGGGAGTCCATCGAGGCGGCGCTGGCGCGCGGCGCGAAACACCCCGAGCTCGCGCTGTGCTCCTTCGACATGCTCGGCGAGGGAGCGCGGACCGACGCGGATGCCGAGCGGTACTTCCAGGCCTACCACGACGCCATCGAGGCACTCGGCCGTCAACCGGCCGGAGCCGTGCACGCGCGCTCGGGCATTTCCGTGAAGCTCTCGGCGCTCGAACCCCGCTACCAACTCACGCAGCGACCGCGCGTGCTTAAGCAGCTGGTACCGCGCGTCATGGAGTTGACGCGTGCGGCCTGTCGCGCCGGCATCGGCCTGACCCTCGATGCGGAGGAGGCCGACCGGCTCGACCTGTCGCTCGATGTCATCGAGGCGGTGGCGCGCGACCCCGAGACCCGCCACTGGGAGGGCCTCGGCCTCGCCGTACAGGCGTACGGCCGGCGCGCGCCGCTCGTCATCGACTGGGTGGCGGCGCTCGCGCGCTCGAGCGGCCGGCGCATGAGTACGCGGCTGGTCAAGGGCGCCTATTGGGATGCGGAGATCAAACGCGCGCAGGAGCGCGGTCTGGCGAGTTTCCCGGTCTATACGACCAAGTCCTTCACGGATGCCAGCTACCTGGTGTGCGTGCGGCGCTTGTTCGCCGCGCAGGATGTCATTTACCCGCAGTTCGCCACTCACAACGCGCTCACCGTCGCCGCCGTGGCCGCGCTCGCCCCGCCCGGCGCGGTGTACGAATACCAGCGCCTGCACGGCATGGGTCAGGCGCTGTACTCGGTGGTGCGCACCGAGCGGCCGCAGCTGCCCCCGGTGCGCGTCTACGCCCCGGTCGGCACCCACCAGGACCTGCTGCCCTACCTGGTGCGCCGCCTGCTCGAGAATGGCGCCAACACCTCATTCGTCCATCATTTCCTCAACAAACGCATTCCCGTGGAGCACGTCGTGGGACAGATCCTTCCCGAAGTCAGTCAGCGCCCCTCTGCCGTGCGCGAGCCGCCGCAGCTGTACGGCTCGCGCGCCAACTCCCGCGGCGCGGACCTCGGCAACCCGGCGGAGCTCGCCGCGCTGCTCGCGGCGCTGAAGAGCGCACAGGGACGGCGCTACTTGGGCGGACCGCTGCTCGCCACCGGCGCCGGCGCGCCGGCCGACACGCCCGTGCGCTCGCCGATTGACGGTGAGGTCGTCGGTCTCTCTCGCGATGCCACCGAGACGGAAATCGTTGCCGCCATGGAGGCCGCGGCGCAGGCCCAGCCGGCCTGGGACCAGACCCCCGCCGAGGAGCGCGCCGAGTGCCTCGAGCGTGCCGCGGATCTGCTCGAGCAGCGGCGCGACGCATTCCTGCACCTGCTGGTGCGCGAGGCGGGCAAGACGCTGCCCGACGCTCTGGCCGAGGTGCGCGAGGCCGCAGACTTCTGCCGTTATTACGCCGGCGAGGGCCGCAAGCTCTTCGGCGCCGCGCAGCGGCTGCCCGGCCCGGTCGGGGAGCGCAATGAGCTGTGGATGCAGGGCCGCGGCGTGTTCGCCTGCATCAGCCCGTGGAACTTCCCGCTCGCGATCTTCACCGGCCAGGTGGTGGCCGCGCTCATGGCCGGCAACAGCGTGCTCGCCAAGCCTGCACCCAACACCCCGCTGATCGCGCACGCCATGGTGAGCCTGCTGCACGAGGCGCGGGTGCCGCGCGCCGCGGTGCAGCTGACCACTGCCGACGGACCGCCCTTCAGCCGCGCTGCTCTGACGCACCCGGCGCTCGCCGGCGTCGCCTTCACCGGCTCGACCGCGACCGCCGCCACCATCAACCGCACCCTCGCGGCGCGCGACGGGGCGATCGTGCCGCTCATCGCCGAGACCGGCGGCGTCAACGCCATGATCGTCGATGCCACGGCGTTGCCGGAACAGGTGGTCGATGACGTGATCACCTCGGCCTTCACCAGTGCCGGACAACGCTGCTCGGCGCTACGCATGCTGTATCTGCAGGAGGAACTCGCCGAGCGCACGATCGAGATGCTGATCGGCGCGATGCGCTGCCTCACGATCGGCGACCCGGCGGATCCGGCCACCGACGTCGGCCCGGTGATCAACGCCGAGGCGCGTGCGCGGCTCGAGCGGCATGCCGAGCGCATGCGCCGCGAGGCGAAGCTGCTGCACGCCTGCTCGATCGAGCAGTGCCCGCCGGCCGGGCAGTTCTTCGCGCCGCACCTGTTCGAGCTGAAGCAGCTGGACCAGCTGAAGAGCGAGGAATTCGGCCCGATCCTGCACGTCGCGCGCTACCGGGCCGATGAGCTGCCGCAGGTGCTCGCGGCCGTGCGCGCCACCGGCTTCGGCCTCACGCTCGGGGTGCACAGCCGGCTCGAGACGCTGGCCGAGCACGTGTTCCGGTCACTGCCGGCCGGCAACACCTACGTCAATCGCAACATGATCGGCGCGGTGGTCGGCGTGCAGCCGTTCGGCGGCCAGGGGCTCTCGGGCACCGGCCCGAAGGCCGGCGGTCCGCACTACCTGCAGCGCTTCGCCACCGAGCGGACGCTCACGATCAACACCGCGGCGATCGGCGGGGCGGTCGAGCTGCTCGCCTGACTCACTCGCGCAGCGCCTCAGCGAGCGCCCCGAGCGTGTCGATCGGTTCGCTGCACACGCTGCCGCGGCAGACGTATGCCGCGGCAGCGCCGCGTGCCGGCTTCGCCGCGATGGCCGGCGGCAGGTCCTCGGCATCGACCGCCGCGAGCACCATGCGCCGCGGCGCGTACAGGCGGGACAGCTCGCGCTGCCAGCTGCGCAGGGTGTCCGCTTCGCCCCGCAGGATCACGATCTCGGGCGGATCGAGCAGCTCCTCCAGCGCATTGAGCAGCGTCGCATGCGATTGCGGGTGGTGCGCCAGCGGCGCCCAGCCGGCGCGCACGATGTCCTCGGCCGCCTGCAGGTAGCGCGACTCGCCGAGCAGGTACCCCAGCCGCAGCAGCACGCGGGCGGCCACGGCGTTGCCCGCCGGCAATGCCTCGTCGGCGAACGTACGCATGCGGTGCAGCAACGGCTCGTGATCGTCCGAGGTGAAGAAGAACCCGCCCTCGCCTGCGGCGAAATGCGCGAGCACCACGTCCATCAGCTCGCACGCAAAGCGCAGCTCCTGCGGGCGCAGCCGCAGCTGCTGCAGTTCGAGCACGCCATCGGCGAGAAACACGTAATCGTCTAGGTAGGCATTGAGCCGCGCACCGTCCGCGCTGGCGGTCGCCGCGAGCCGTCCCTCGTGCCAGAGCGTGTGCTGCGCGAACTGAAGGGCGCGGCCCGCCGACTGCGCCAGGCCCGCACACCCGAGCGCGCGGGCGGCGCGCGCCAGGCCCGAAATCGCCAGTCCGTTCCACGCGGTCAGGATCTTCTCATCGCGCGCCGGTCGCGCACGCCGCTCGCGCACCGCGAGCAGCTTCCCGCGGGCGCGCTCGAGCCGCTCGGCGAACTGCGCCGGCTCGAGGCCGAGCTCGGTGGCGAGCGGCCCGGCCGCGCGCGCCACGTACAGATGCCAGCGCCCCTCGAAGTTCGGCGGCTGATCGAGGCCGTAGTACGGAGCGAACGCGGCGTATTCCTCGGCCTCGAGCGTCGCGCGCACCTGCTCGCGGTCCCAGACGTAGTAACTGCCCTCGTGGCCGTCCGAATCGGCATCGAGGCTGGCGTAAAAGCCGCCCTCGGGCGATTGCATCTCCCGGCGCATCCACTCCCCGGTGTCGCGCGCCACCGCGGCATACAACTCATCACCGCTCGCACTGTATGCATCGGCGTACACGCCGAGCAGCCAGGCGTTGTCGTAGAGCATCTTCTCGAAGTGCGGAATGTGCCAACGCTCATCGACCGAGTAGCGGCAGAAGCCGCCGCCGAGCGCATCGTGGATCCCGCCCTCGGCCATGCGCGTGAGCGTCAGCCCCGCCATGTACAGCGCCTTCAAGTCCGGCGGTTCGTGCTGCGCGCTGGCGCGCCAGTGGCGCAGCAGCCGCTCGATCGAGCTCGGATGGGGAAATTTCGGTGCGCCGCCGAAGCCGCCCCAGCGCGCATCGAAGCTGCGCTCGAGCGCAGCGCGCGCCGCCTCGAGCGGCTCGGCGCCGAGCACGAGGTCCGAGCGCGCCGCCGGCGGATCGATGCTCGCGAAGGCTGCCTCGAGCGCCGCACGCTGCCCGTCGAGCGTCTCGCGGTGCGCCGCGTAGTACTGCGCAACGCGCCCCAGCAGGTCGCGGAAGCCCGGCAGCCCGTGGCGCGGCTCGGGCGGAAAATACGTCCCGCCGAAGAACGGCAGCCGCTCGGCGGTGAGAAACATCGTCAGGGGCCAGCCGCCCGGTCCGTGCGTGAGCATCTGCTGGGCGATCTGGTAGATCCGATCGACGTCGGGACGCTCCTCGCGGTCGACCTTGATGTTCACGAACTGCTCGTTCAGGAGCGCGGCGGTCGCCTCGTCCTCGAAGCTCTCGGCGGCCAGCACGTGGCACCAGTGACAGGCCGCGTAGCCGACACTCAGGTGCACCGGGCGGTTCAGGTCACGGGCGCGCTGGAACGCCTCCTCGCCCCACGGATACCAGTCGACCGGGTTGTGCGCGTGCTGGCGCAGATAGGGGCTCGCCTGGGTGATCAGGCGATTGGTGTAGCGCGGCGTGCCGTCCGCGTTCAGATGTCGGCTGTCCATGAGGCTCCCGCGGGTGCACCCGGCGGACGAGTGAGGGAGCGCCAGCATACCGCGCGACGCGGCGCGAGCACCTGTATACTGCCGCCCCCTTTTTCACCACCCCCGGCCCGCCCCTTGACCGACACCCTCGCCGATCCGCTGCAGACCCCGCCCGCCACGCTGCGCCTGAAGCGGGGGGAGGAGCGGCGCATCGTGGCCGGACACCCGTGGGTGTTCAGCAACGAGGTGGCCGACGAGACGCCGCTGCGCGCCTTCGCGCCTGGGGCGCACGCCCGGGTCGAGTCGCATCGCGGGCAGTTCCTCGGCCATGCGTACGTCAATCCGCATGCGCTCATCTGCGCACGGATCATGAGCCGCGACCCGGGCCGCCCGATCGATGCATCGCTCATCGAGGCGCGTCTGCGCAGCGCGTTGCGGCTGCGCGAGCGGCTGTACCGTGAACCCTATTACCGACTGGTCTTTGGCGAATCCGACGGCCTGCCCGGCCTCGTGCTCGACCGCTTCGGTGACGTGCTGGTCGGTCAGATCGCCACGGTCGGGATGGAAGCGCTGCGCGGCACGCTCGAGGCGGTGGTGCGCGAGCAGCTGGCACCGGCGGGTCTGTTCTGGAAAAACGACTCCGGCGCGCGGGCACTCGAGGCGCTGCCACGCACGGCCGAGACGGCCTTCGGCACCATCGCGGATCCGCTGACCGTGCGCGAGGCGGGACTGACGTTCAGCACACCGCTCGCCACCGGACAGAAGACCGGCTGGTTCTACGACCAGTGCGCCAACCGGGCCCGGCTCGCCCGCTATCTGGTGCCCGGGGCGCGGGTGCTCGATGTGTGCGGTTACGTCGGGGCATGGAGCGTCGGGGCGCTGGCCGCAGGGGCTTCGTCCGCGGTCTGCGTCGATGCCTCGGACAGCGCGCTGGAGTTCGTCGAGCGCAATGCCGAAGCCAATGGCGTGAGCGTGCAGACGATGCGCGCGGACGCGTTCGACGCACTCACGGCGCTGCGTGAACGCGGCGAGCGCTTCGACGTCGTGGTGCTCGATCCGCCGGCGTTCATCAAGCGCAAGAAGGATCTGCCGCGCGGCCAGGCGGCCTACCGCAAGCTCAATCAGCTCGCCCTCGGGGTGCTCGCCGAGGAGGGCCTGCTGGTCTCGTGCTCCTGCTCTTACCATCTGACCGAGGCGGCGCTGCTCGAGACCGTGCAGGCCGCGGCGCGCCACAGCGGACGGGAGGCGCAGATTCTCGAGGCAGGCGGCCAGTCTCCCGACCATCCGATTCACCCCGCGATCCCCGAGACACGCTACCTGAAGGCGTTCTTCTGCCGCATCGACGGCCAGGTCGGCTAAACTTCACCGCCATGATCAAGTACCCCGACATCAATCCGATCGCGTTCCGGCTCGGCCCGCTGAAGGTCCACTGGTACGGGATCATGTATCTGCTCGGCTTCACCGGCGCGTGGGGCATGGCCCGCTACCGCGCCTCGCGTGCCGAGTCGACCTGGAAGGCCGTCGACGTCGATGATCTGATTTTCTACTGCATGCTCGGGGTCATCCTCGGCGGGCGCATCGGCTACGTGCTCTTCTACGGCATGACGTTCTGGACGGCGCACAACCCGTGGTACCCGATCGAAGTGTGGGACGGGGGCATGTCCTTCCACGGCGGGCTGCTCGGCGTCATCCTCGCGATGACCATCTTCGCGGTGCGCCGCAAGCGCAACGCCGCCGATGTCTTCGATTTCACCGCGCCGCTGCCGCCGCTCGGTCTGTTTTTCGGCCGGATCGGCAACTTCATCAACGGCGAGCTGTGGGGCAAGCCGACGACTCTGCCGTGGGGATTTCTCTACCACGGCCAGGTGCTGCAGCCCTCGCAGCTATACGAGGCGTTCTTCGAAGGCATCGTCCTGCTGACGGTGATGTGGACCTTCACCGCCAAGCCCAAACCGCGTCTGGCAGCCTCGGGGCTGTTCCTGCTGCTGTATGGCTTGTTCCGCTTCCTCGTGGAGTTCGTGCGCCTGCCGGATCCGCAGCTCGGCTACCTCGCCTGGGGCTGGGTGACCATGGGCCAGGTGCTCTCCTTCCCCATGATCGTGATCGGCGCCGGTCTGATGATCTACGCCTATCAGGCGCGCAAGATTTCGGGCAACTTCCTCCCCGCCGCCGCGCGCTGAGCCGCGATGCGCCCGTACCTCGACCTGATGCGCCGCATCCTCGAGCGCGGGACGCCGAAGGCTGATCGCACCGGCACCGGAACGCTCTCGTGCTTCGGGGAGCAGCTGCGCTTCGACCTCGCGCAAGGGTTTCCGCTGGTCACCACCAAGCGGGTGCACCTGCGCTCGGTGATCTGCGAGCTGCTGTGGTTCCTGCGCGGGGACACCAACGTGCGCTGGCTGCGCGAGCAGGGCGTGAGCATCTGGGACGAGTGGGCGGACGAGCACGGTGAGCTCGGCCCGGTATACGGCAAGCAGTGGCGGGCCTGGACGGCGGCCAACGGGCGCACCATCGACCAGATCAGCGCGGCGATCGAGCTGATCCGGCGCGACCCGGACTCGCGCCGGATCATCGTCAGCGCCTGGAACGTCGCGGACCTGCCGCAGATGCGCCTGATGCCCTGTCACGCGCTGTTCCAGTTCTACGTCGCGGCCGGGAAGCTCTCCTGCCAGCTCTACCAGCGCAGCGCCGATGTGTTTCTCGGCGTGCCTTTCAACATCGCCAGCTACGCGCTGCTCACCCACATGGTCGCGCAGCAGTGCGACCTCGCCACCGGGGAGTTCATCTGGACGGGCGGGGACTGCCACCTGTACACCAACCACCTCGAGCAGGCGCGCGTGCAACTTGCGCGCGAGCCGTTCCCGCCGCCGCAGCTGCGCATCGGGCGCCGGCCGCAGAGTCTGTTCGACTACCGGCTCGAGGACTTCGAGTTTCTGAACTATCAACACCACCCGGCCATCGCAGCGCCGGTGGCCGTCTAGGGAGTTTGAGCATGAC